>NZ_CP142675.1:1658333-1990000 GCF_036365825.1 Qipengyuania sp. HL-TH1 | reverse complement strand
TTTCGTTCGACCTTCGGGTCGGCCGGAAAGAGGTGGATAGGGTATCACCAGACTGAATACATAGGTTTGGTGAAGCGAACCCGGGGAACTGAAACATCTCAGTACCCGGAGGAAAAGACATCAACAGAGATTCCCGTAGTAGTGGCGAGCGAACCGGGACCAGGCCAGTGCTTCTTCGTTAGTTAACCGAACACTTTGGAAAGAGTGGCCATAGCGGGTGACAGCCCCGTAGGTGAAAACAATCGAAGAAGACTCGAGTAGGGCGGGACACGTGAAATCCTGTCTGAACATGGGGGGACCACCCTCCAAGCCTAAATACTCGCACATGACCGATAGCGAACAAGTACCGTGAGGGAAAGGTGAAAAGCACCCCGATTAGGGGAGTGAAACAGTACCTGAAACCGAATGCTTACAAGCAGTTGGAGCCCCATAGGGGGTGACAGCGTACCTCTTGCATAATGGGTCAGTGACTTAATTTATCGAGCAAGCTTAAGCCGTTAGGTGTAGGCGCAGCGAAAGCGAGTCTGAATAGGGCGACTGAGTTCGATGAATTAGACCCGAACCCCGGCGATCTAGGCATGGCCAGGTTGAAGGTGCAGTAACATGCACTGGAGGACCGAACCGGTGAATGTTGAAAAATTCTCGGATGAGCTGTGTTTAGGGGTGAAAGGCCAATCAAGCCGGGAAATAGCTGGTTCTCCGCGAAATCTATTGAGGTAGAGCGTCGGATGTATGCCGATGGGGGTAGAGCACTGGATGGGCTAGGGCTGCGCGAGCGGTACCAAACCTAACCAAACTCCGAATACCATCGAGTCTTATCCGGCAGACAGACGGCGGGTGCTAAGGTCCGTCGTCAAAAGGGAAACAGCCCTAACCTACAGCTAAGGTCCCCAAGTCATATCTAAGTGGGAAAGCATGTGGGAATCCCAAAACAACCAGGAGGTTGGCTTAGAAGCAGCCATCCTTTAAAGAAAGCGTAACAGCTCACTGGTCTAAATAAGGGTTCCTGCGGCGAAGATGTAACGGGGCTAAAGATATGCACCGAAGCTTAGGGTTCAGAATTTATTCTGAGCGGTAGCGGAGCGTTCCGTAAGTGGTTGAAGCCGAAGGGTAACCGACGGTGGACATATCGGAAGTGCGAATGCTGACATGAGTAGCGACAAACAGGGTGAGATGCCCTGTCGCCGAAAGACCAAGGGTTCCTGCTCAACGCTAATCGGAGCAGGGTTAGCCGGCCCCTAAGACGAGCCCGAAGGGGGTAGTCGATGGGAACCACGTAAATATTCGTGGGCCTGAAGATGTGTGACGGATCGTGGAAGTTGTTCGACCTTATTGGATTGGTCGGGCAGCCAAGCGGTTCCAGGAAATAGCCTCTTCAATATAGACCGTACCCGAAACCGACACAGGTGGTCAGGTAGAGTATACCAAGGCGCTTGAGAGAAGTATCCTGAAGGAACTCGGCAAATTGCCTCCGTACCTTCGGAAGAAGGAGGCCCTCTCATTACGCAAGTAGTGTGGAGGGGGCACAGGCCAGGGGGTAGCGACTGTTTAGCAAAAACACAGCACTCTGCTAAGTCGGCTTCAAGACGACGTATAGGGTGTGACGCCTGCCCGGTGCTCGAAGGTTAAGAGGAGGAGTGCAAGCTCCGAATTGAAGCCCGAGTAAACGGCGGCCGTAACTATAACGGTCCTAAGGTAGCGAAATTCCTTGTCGGGTAAGTTCCGACCTGCACGAATGGCGTAACGACTTCCCCACTGTCTCCAGGATATGCTCAGCGAAATTGAATTCTCCGTGAAGATGCGGAGTACCCGCGGTTAGACGGAAAGACCCCGTGCACCTTTACTGCAGCTTCAGAGTGGCATTAGGAAATTACTGTGTAGAATAGGTGGGAGGCTTTGAAACATCGGCGCCAGCTGGTGTGGAGCCAACCTGTGAAATACCACCCTGTGATTTTCTGATGTCTAACCACGCACCGTTATCCGGTGTTGGGACCCTCTGTGGCGGGTAGTTTGACTGGGGCGGTCGCCTCCTAAAGAGTAACGGAGGCGCGCGATGGTATGCTCAGGACGGTTGGAAACCGTCTGCAAGAGTGCAATGGCATAAGCATGCCTGACTGCGAGACCGACAGGTCGAGCAGAGACGAAAGTCGGTCATAGTGATCCGGTGGTCCCTCGTGGAAGGGCCATCGCTCAACGGATAAAAGGTACGCCGGGGATAACAGGCTGATGATTCCCAAGAGCTCATATCGACGGAATCGTTTGGCACCTCGATGTCGGCTCATCACATCCTGGGGCTGGAGCAGGTCCCAAGGGTTTGGCTGTTCGCCAATTAAAGTGGTACGTGAGCTGGGTTCAGAACGTCGCGAGACAGTTTGGTCCCTATCTGCCGTGGGCGTCGATTGTTGAAAGGAGTTGCCCCTAGTACGAGAGGACCGGGGTGAACATACCTCTGGTGTACCTGTCATCCTGCCAAGGGTGCCGCAGGGTAGCTATGTATGGACGGGATAACCGCTGAAAGCATCTAAGCGGGAAGCCTCCCTTGAGATAAGCAATCTTCGAACCGTCGTAGACCACGACGTTGATAGGCCGGGTGTGGAAGCGCAGTAATGCGTGTAGCTAACCGGTCCTAATAGTTCTTTTCGCGCTTGTAGGATCCATACCATCAACGACAGCCCTGTGCTGTCCGCGAGGGTGGAGGAAACTTCAGCCGGATAAGCCCAGAATGCTCAACAGCATCGATTTAAACCCGTCCGCCTGCTTTATTGCTTGGTGGCTATAGCGTCTGTGACCCACCCGATCCCATCTCGAACTCGGCCGTGAAACCGGACTGCGCCGATGGTACTAGTGCTCAAGCACTGGAAGAGTAGGTCGTCGCCAGGCATTATAGCAGACGGACGCGGTATAAACCCATTCACGATTTCAAAAAGCCGCTGCCGGGTCTCCCGCGCGGCGGCTTTTTCGTCTCTGGCGGGTGCCGGCGGACGTACACACGGTGCCGCGGGGTGGAGCAGTCCGGTAGCTCGTCAGGCTCATAACCTGAAGGTCGTTGGTTCAAATCCAACCCCCGCAACCACCGAACCCTTGAAATCACAACGATAAATCGCCCCGCTGCTTCCAGCGGGGCTTTTTGTGTGTGGCTCTGTAAGCATATAGGAAGCAGGCTCTTATGCCTTCCCGCGTAGCATAGCGTGATGGGCTGCCTCACGCAGGCCGAGTGGGAGCAAGGTATCGACTTTTTCGGTGGTTTGAGGAAAAGCTTCTTGCGGGTTGCAGATACACTTCACAATTTCAGCCATGGCAGATCCATGCCGAATAATCCGGTAGGACTCGTTGAACGAGCGGGGCTTACTTTTCTTTTCGGATCTGGTTCACTGTCTTCCTGGTCCACCGCTTCACCGCCCGCCGCAAGTTTGCTGCGTCGCTGAACCCAACCTTCCATGCAACATCGTCCACGCTCATCCGAGTGGTTTGCAGATATTCTATTGCGAGCTTGCGCCTCACGTCATCGACGATTGCACCGTAGGTCGCGTCCTCCGCTGCCAACCGGCGGCGGAGAGTGCGCTCCTGCAGGCCAAGCTGCGCCGCAATCGCCGTCATCGAGGGAAACCGCCCGGGTGCGCTCAGCAACATCTGATAGACCTCGCCCGAAAGACCTGAAGAAATGCGCGATTGTCCGATCAGGCGTTCGCAGGTTTCCTCGAGCATCATCCGGGTCAGCCGGTTGCCCAACTCGGGCGTCGATTCGAGTATGCCGAGCGGGTAGTGCAGCTCGTTTGCAGCCTGGCCGTAAAGGCACTCGCATGAAAGCTCGCGCGCGTCCTGGCCAGCATGGTCGTCCTCCGGTAGCGCGAAGAGAGCGCGCACCGGCAGGTTGTCGTTACCCCCCGCGTCGCGGATATGGGTGAAGGTCATCTTCATCTGCTGCCGGACGAGGAAGGTGCGCACCTGGTCGCTCATCATGTCGCGGTAGATCTCGCGAAACTGCCAAATTGCAACCTTGCCCTCGACGCGCCAGTGGAGCCGCACGGTAGGGGTGGCGAGCGGCTGATAACGGACTGCGAAATCGAAGAAATCGCGCATGGTTGGCGAACACATCAGGGCATAGCCGTACATTCCGTAGGCCGACAGGTGCAACCGCGCTCCGATCGCGAAGGCGTCCGCGTACCCGGCCCCCGCCGCCACAATGTTCTCGCACGCGGTCAGGTACTGGCCGATCGAGGTTAGCGTGCGCGGATCGCGCACCTCGGCCGGTGTCAGGCCAGTCCTGTCGAGTACAATTTCAGCCGACATTCCGCGATCCGTCACCGTATCGATGACCGTGGCGATCTTGAAGGGCGCGAAAATGCGCTGGTTGAGTGTCGGGAATCCCTCTCGGTCGTTGCGCATCGCCGCCTCGGCGGTGGCCTCGTTTACCACGGTCATCCTGTCCGCTCCTCCCCTCACCATGTCCGCAAATGACACAGAGTTGTCCGCTCGTGCGCTTACGCAGGCGCCTGCCAGACCATAAGCATCCCATCAAGCCGGCAAAGTCCGGCCGCGGCGATGTCCGCGACCACGATGGGAGAGAAAATATGTCGATGAGGTCGATTTCTACGCGGCGCCGTGCGCGTCTGCTTCGCCATTCTGCACTGGCTGCAACGATGTTGATCCTGCCCGTTACGGCCCATGCGCAGACAGACCCAGGCGGAGACCAGCTCGAAAGCACCGAGATCGAGGCCCCGGCCGCCGGTTCTGAAGACGTGATCGTCGTCACCGGAACGAGCATCCGCGGCGTGCCGCCGACCGGGTCCGACCTGATCACCGTCACGCGCGAAGATGTGAAGCAGATCGGCGCGGCGAGCACGCCCGAACTGCTGGCGACCGTGCCGCAGCTCAACAGCTTCAATACCGCGCCGCGCGTCAGCAATGGCGGAGTCGGTTCCTTCGCGCCTGGTCTGCGGGGCCTGCCCACAGCCGCTACCTTGCCACTGATGAACGGGCATCGCCTGATTTCCGGCAGCGTGCAGCAGACCAACCCCGATTATCCGCTGATCCCCGAACTGGCGGTCGAGCGGGTCGAAATCGTCGCCGACGGTGCCTCTGCCATCTATGGGTCCGAAGCGGTCGCGGGCGTGATCAACTTCATCACCCGCAAGCGCGTATCGGGGCTCGAGACCAATTTCCGTTACGGTTTCGCGGATGACTACGATGCCTTGAACGCAGGCGCGATCTTCGGTCAAGACTGGGGAACGGGCTCGGTCGTGCTCGCCTATCAGTACCCGCAGAACAGCAACATTACCGGCGCCGATCGCGACTATCGCTCACTCGATTTCCGCAGTGAGGGTGGCATCGATACACGCTCGACGGTGTGTCCCGATGCCAACGTCAACCTGTTCGCAGGCACGATCTACGCTGCGCCGAGCCTCGAGCCGGGTGTCAACACCTGCGATGCGCGCGGCCCCGTCGACCTTCTGCCAGAGAGCCGAGCGCATAGCGGCCTGATCTCGGTGCGGCAGGACCTGTCGGATCGCATCACGGTATGGGGGGATGTGCTCTACTCGGACCGCAAGGATACGGTCCAGGCGGCGCTGCCCGGGCAGACCTTCGTCCTCATCACCGCCGCCAACCCTTACTTCCGCGCGCCTCCGGGCACGGGTTCGGTGTTTGGCTACTTCGATTTCCGGCCCGACAGGCTGGTCGGCGACGACCACTTCGACCAGACCTATCGCGTGCGTACCGGCAACGCGACCGTCGGGGTCGACATCGACCTGCCGGGCGACTTCCAGGCGAGTGTGTACGGAACCTACAACTGGTCGCGGAACGATACGCTTCAGCCTGGCATCGATACGACTGCACTGACCGCTGCCGCTGCAGGAACGACGCCGTCGACCGCGCTCGACCCGTTCGGCTACGAGACCGATCCGGCGGTGGTCGCCGCAATCCTCGACAATCCCACCAACTTCACCAATCGCCAGCGCACACGGATCGGCGCGGTGAAGGTGGATGGTCCGCTCGCGCAGCTTCCAGGTGGCGACCTCAAGATCGCGGTAGGTGCCGAATATCGGCGTGAAACCTATATGCAACGCGGTCAGAGCGGCGGCGTCGGCTTCCCGGAAGATCTCGCCCGCAATGTCCAGTCGGTTTACGGCGAGCTTTTCATTCCGATCATCGGGTACGGCAACGCGGGAGCGTTCGGGCAGAGCCTCACGCTCTCGCTGTCGGGCCGATATGATCATTACAGTGATTTCGGGTCGACCACCAATCCGAAGATAGGCCTCACCTGGGAGCCGCTCGACGGGGTGGCCTTCCGCGGCAGTTACGGTCATTCGTTCCGCGCGCCAGGGCTGCGCGATCTGGGGTCGACCGTTGGCTCCTATTATTCGGCAGCCGCGCTGGTCGATGCCTTTGGCGCCCGCGATCCGGCGCGCGGGGCTGCGCAGGTGAACACGATCCTGCTGTATGGCGGCAATGCGGATATTGAGCCGGAAACCGCGCGTACCTGGTCCGCCGGCGTCGATCTGCGTCCGCTGTTCGCCCCGGGCCTCACCGCGAGCGTGACCTATTACGACATCAAGTACGACGACGTGATCGGCGCGCCTTCCGGCCTTGGATCGCTGCTGTTCAGCGATCCCACTTTCGCCACGCGGGTCATACGCGATCCCGGTGCCGCGCAGGTCAGCGACGCGATCACAAACACCGTGCCGTTCTACTTCACTTTCGACGCCGTCCCTCAGATCGGCAATATCCTCGACCTGCGGCAGGGCAATTTCGGGGTCCGCAAGACCAGCGGCATCGACTTCGATCTGCGCTACCGGCGCGAGGTCGGTTTCGGCACGCTGTTCGGCGGGGTCGCGGGCAATTACATCCTCGACTATTCGAACCGCCTGTCGCCTACTTCGCCGGAGAGTAATTCGCTCGAGGCCGGGATCCCGCGCGCGACCCTGCGTACTACGCTGGGCATCGCCGCCGGCCCGGTGACCTTCGTCAACTTCGTCAATCATCGTTCGGGCGTCACGGCATCCTACGCTACGCCGACCGGCTCGGCGCTTTACGAAGCGAAGGGATATACGACGGTCGATCTGCGCCTCTCGCTGACGCTGCCGCAAGAGAGTTTCCTCGAAGGCACCGAGCTCGGCTTGCAGATCAACGATCTGTTCGATGTGACGCCACCCTATTTCCCCGGCACCGACGGGCTCGGGGGCGCTTACAACCCCATCGGTCGCTACGCGGCAGTCAGCCTGCGCACGGCATTTTAGGCTCAAGCGGGCGGCGACCCGACCGGGTGCCGCCCATACTTCCGCCCCCAACCGTTTCCGCTCCCGATGCAAGGCCTCTCTCGATGAATTCTGTCTCGACCAGCCTCGACCTGGCGACGCCCGTTCCACAAATCCGCTTGTATCGCGACTGGCTGCAAGAGACCCGGGGGATCGATTTCGCGACCTATGACGAACTGCACCGTTGGTCGGTCGAGGACCTCCAAGGATTTTGGCGCAGCATCTGGGAGTGGGACCGCATCCAGTCGCCGACTGCGGTAAGTGCGGTGCTGAGCGGCGAGGCCATGCCCGACATGCGGTGGTTCGATGGCGCCACGCTCAGTTATGCGCAGCATGTCTTCAGCCATGTCGATGCTGCGGAGGCGGCCGGCCAACCTGCAATCGTCGCATTGGACGAGCGCGGCACGAGCGAGACGATCGAGTGGTCCGAATTGCGTCGCCGGGCTGCCTCCCTCGCCCTCGATCTGCGCGCACGCGGGATTGCGCCAGGCGATCGGGTGGCGGCCTATCTGCCCAATATTCCAGCTGCGGTCATCGGTCTGCTGGCGTGCGCCAGCGTGGGTGCGGTGTGGACGCTGTGTTCACCCGACATGGGGACGAACGCCGTGCTCGATCGCTGGCGGCAGACGCAGCCCAAGGCCCTGATCGCGGTCGACGGGGTGTTCTACGCGGGCAAGGCCCTGGACCGCAGTGCCGCGCTGGCGGAGATCCTCGCACAGCTCCCGTGCATCGAAACCGTGTACCTGGTTCCGAGCGACTGTGCAGTGCGTACCATGCCCGACGCGGTCGACTTCGCCGCCGCCACCGCGCGCGACGACGCGGCCGTGGCCGGTTTCGAGCCCGCCATGCTGCCCTTCGACCATCCCTTGTGGATCCTCTATTCGAGCGGGACCACCGGTCTGCCCAAGGCGATCGTTCACGGCCATGGCGGTGTGATTCTGGCGACGGCTGCCGGGCGGCTCCATTTCGATCTCGGGCCGAGCTATGCTCCGAATACCTTTGGTGAGCGATTCCACTGGTACAGCGCCAGTGGTTGGGTGATGTGGAACATCCAGATCGGCGGACTGCTGAGCGGCACAACCATTTGCCTGTTCGACGGATCGCCCAGCGGGACGAAGGCCGATCCCGACTGGACCCGACTGTGGGATTTCGCGAGCCGGACGGGCGTCACCTGGTTCGGCGCGGGCGCGGCCTTCTTCGCCAATTGCCGCAAGGCCGGGGTCGAGATCGCGGGGACCGTCGGGGTCGAACGCATCCGCGCTCTCGGCAGCACCGGATCGCCCTTGCCCCCGGACGTACAACGCTGGGGCACCGCGCAGTTCGCCGCACTCGGGCGTCCGGACATCTGGTGGTGCAATGTCAGCGGGGGAACCGAGATCGCTGCCGCTTTCATGGCTGGCAATCCCCAACTGTCCGACACGCCGGGCCGGTTGCAATGCCGCCACCTCGGCGCCGCTGTCGAGGCGTGGGACGAACATGGCAATCCAGTGATCGAGGAAGTCGGCGAACTGGTCTGCACGAAGCCCTTCCCGAACATGCCGCTGTATTTCTGGGGTGATGACGACGGGAGCCGGTATCGCGATTCCTACTTCGGCGAATGGCCGGGCATTTGGCGTCACGGCGACTGGCTGACGGTTCACGAGGATGGCAGTTGCACCATCTCGGGCCGCAGCGATGCCACCATCAACCGCCATGGCGTGCGGATGGGGACCGCGGAAGTATACGCTGCAGTCGAGCAGCTGCCGGCCGTTGCAGATTCCATGATTATCGATCTTGAAGACACGCAGGGGGGTAGCAAGCTGGTCATGTTCGTCGTCCCGAGCGAAGGCAAGGCAGTCGATGGAGACACGCGAGGCGCTATCTCAGCTGCAATCCGCACGAGTCTCTCGCCGCGCTTCGTGCCCGACCGGCTGATCGCCGCACCAGGTATCCCGCGCACACTTTCGGGCAAGAAGCAGGAACTGCCGATCAAGCGGCTGTTCGCCGGGTGGCCAGCAGCCAAGGTGATCAATGCCGATGCCAGCGCAACGCCTGAGGTGCTGCCATGGTACATCGATCAGGCGCAGGCATGGCAGCGCGATGCGCGGTCCGAGGCCGATGTTCGTGCGGAGCATACTTCATGAAGGTTGGCGTCGTCGGCGCGGGCCTGATGGGGGCCGAGATAGCGTTGGTTTTCGCGCTGGCCGGCCACGATGTGTTGCTACAAGATCGCAGCGAAGAGGCGCTTTCGCGAGCCATCGAACGGCTTCGCACGCTCTTCGACAAGGGCGTCGCGCGGGAGTTCTATGAAAGCGATGCGGCCAAGGCGGCGCTCGGTCGGATCGCACCGGTCGCCTCGATAAGCGCGATGGCCGATTGCGCGATGGTGACCGAAGCCGTCCCCGAATCGCTCGAGACCAAGGAAGAGGTGCTGCGCGTGCTGGACGAGGCATGCCGGCCCGATTGCATTATCGCGTCGAATACCTCGACACTGCCGATCTCCACGCTTGCGGCCTTCTTGCGGCCCGAGCGGCGCGCGCGCTTTCTCGGCACGCATTACTTCTCGCCTGTTTCCCGGATGAAGCTGGTTGAAATTATTCCGGCTTTCGCGACCGCACCGGCAATCGCCGACGACGCGATCACGATCCTCGAAGGCATCGGAAAACAGCCGGTGCGGATCAAGGATGTCACAGGCTTCGCGGTCAACCGCATGCTCCACGCGATGTTGATCGAGGCGGTGAAACTGGTCGAAGAGGGCGTCGCCGGCCCCGCCGATCTCGACACCGCATGTCGCCTCGGCCTCGGCCATCCGATCGGTCCATTCGCGATGATGGACGTCGTGACATCCGATCTTTGTCTGCAAGTGCAGGACATACTGCACGATGCCTATGGCGAAAGATTCCGCCCGCCTGCTCTGCTCAGACAGCGGGTCGCCGCGGGGTATGGTGGCGGTCGGGGAAATCCCGGCTGGCTGGAAGAGAGCCAATAATACCGAGCTGGAGAGGACGAGACGATGAACCGAACCTACACGCCCTGCGAGTGCCTTTCATGAGCGCCGCGACTGCCACGGACACGGCATCCAGGTCGTCTGCGAGCGCGCGGATCACGCTGGGCATGCTTGCCTTCGTCTATGTGCTCAACTTCCTCGATCGACAGCTGATCTCGATCCTCGCCAAGCCGATCCAGGACGGGCTCGGCATTACCGATGGGCAGCTCGGCCTGCTTACGGGCTTCTACTTCGCGCTGTTCTACTGCTTTATCGCGATCCCGATCGGCTGGCTTGCGGATCGTACCAGCCGGGTGAAGGTCCTTTCCGCTGCATGCGCGATCTGGAGCGCGGCGACTGCCGCATGCGGTATGGCGGGCACTTACGGCCAGCTGGTCGTCGCCCGTATGATGGTCGGCGTGGGCGAGGCGGGCGGGGTTCCACCCTCCTATGCGATCATTTCCGACACCTTTCCGCGTGAGCGACGGACCACGGCGATGGCGATTTTCAACCTCGGTCCGCCGATCGGCTCCGCGCTTGGCGTCGCCTTTGGCGCATCGCTCGCCGCGGCGTTCGACTGGCGCATGCCTTTCTACGTGATTGGCGGGATCGGGGTAGTTACGGCTGTGGTGGTCTACTGGGTCGTGCGCGAGCCTAAGCGCGGTGAGACGGATGGCCTGCCGGTGACGACCGCGCCCGAGGTCGGCCCCGAAGGTTTTGTCGCGACCATCCTCCGCTTCTTCCGAAACCCGTTGCTGCTGACGGCTTCGCTGGCGAGTGGAGCCGGCAATTTCATCACCTATGGCCTGCTCAACTTCACCGTGCTGTTCCTGATGCGCGAGAAGGGCATGACTCTGGAAGATGTCGCGGTGTGGTATGCGCTGGTGGTGGGTATCGGGATGAGCACAGGCATTTATGCCTCGGGCCGGATCGTCGATCGCTTCGCGCGGCGCAGCAAGGCGGCCTATGCCACCGTGCCCGCTGCCTCGCTGGTGCTGGCCTTGCCGTTCTTCATCGGCTTCGCCTGGGCGCCGAGCTGGAAAATCGCGCTCGCCTTCCTCCTAGTGCCGATGTTCCTTAATTCCTTCTTCCTTTCGGCGACGGTCACCTTCGTTCAGAACGAAGTCGCGCCCGAACGGCGCGTCATTTCGGGCGCATTGTTACTTTTGGTCATGAACTTCATCGGGCTCGGGCTGGGACCGACCTATGTCGGAATGATGAGCGATTTCTTCCGCCCGGCCTATGGCGAACATGCGCTGCAGACAGCCTATTACGCGCTTGCTCCGATGTATCTCATCGGGGCACTTCTGTTCCTCTGGCTCGCCCGACTGATCAAGCGTGCGGAAGCGGCAGACCCAGCATGAGCACCGCAAGAGGATATCGGAGAGAACCATGAAACGCACCCACCGCATCGCCATTCTTGCAGCGTCCGCATTGGGCTGGTCGCTCCCCGGAGCCGCGCTGGCGAAGCCGGTGGAAGATGATGTCGCCGCGCGATGTGCCGCGCTCTCCAACGTCAGACTGGCGGATACCACCATCGAGAGCGCGATAATGGTCCCTGCCAGGGCGGACGAAACGACCCTCGCGGGTGATGTGCCCGGCTACCCCGGGTTCTGCCGCGTTGTCGCGCGAGTGCGATCCGAACCTGGGTCCGATATCGGGGTCGAGCTGTGGTTGCCGGCGCGCGGCTGGGCCGGGGTCTTCCATGGCAATGGCAGCGGCGGCTTCGCGGGGAACTTTACGCTTGGATATTCGGGCATGGCCGAAGGGCTGCGGCGCGGCTTCGCGACCGCGACGACCGACGCGGGCACGGCGCCCGCCACCCCGCTGGAAGGCGATGCGCTGATCGGCCATCCGCGCAAGTGGCGCGACTGGGGCCGGCGTTCCACCCACGTCATGACGACCACCGGCAAGGCGCTGACCAAGGCGTTTTACGGCAGGGAAGCGCGCAAGTCCTACTACACCGGCTGTTCGACCGGCGGGCAGATGGGGCTGATCGAAGCGCTGTACTATCCGCAGGACTATGACGGCATCCTCGTCGGTGCACCGGTCATGAACCGCACCTGGGGGCACGCGTCGGTGCTGTGGAACTATGCTGCCGCGAACCGAGAACCCGGCCGGGTTCTATCGGACGCCAAGCTGAAACTACTCAACGACGCTGCCATCGCTGCCTGCTGGAAGCAGGGCCATGGCCTGGCGGGCGACCGCTTCATCATGGACCCGATGAGCTGTTCGTTCGATCCGCAGGTCCTCCAATGCAAGGCCGCAGCGTCGGATACGTGCCTGACAGCGGGCGAGGTGGAGACGGCGCGGGCGTTCTATTCCGGACCGACCACGCGCGACGGCGAGCCGAGCTTCTACGGCTGGCTACCGGGCAGCGAAATGCCCGATGCGTTCGGCTGGTCCTTCCTGCAGAAGCCGGTCAACCATCAGCCGGCCTTCGGCGGCCTGTTCAAATGGGTGTTCGGCGCGGAATGGGACTGGAGAGATTTCGATTTCGACCGCGACATGTCGTCGGTGGATCAAAGTCTCGACAAGATCGTCAATGATGCGACACGCGGCAGCCTGGCGAACTACGCCGCGCGCGGCGGCAAGCTGATCGTCTTCCACGGCCTCGCCGATACGCTGGTACCGCCCGGCCAGTCGGTCGATTTTTTCGAACGGCATGCCGCAAGGATGGGTAGTTCGAGTGCCCTGGCCGAGAATGCGCGGCTGTTCATGGCCCCGGGCATGATGCATTGCGGCGGGGGTACCGGACCCGATGCCTTCAACTCCACGCTGGGCATCCCGCCGCGTCCGCCATCGTTCGATCCGCAGAACGACCTTTTTTCTGCGCTGATCGCCTGGGCGGAGGAAGACGAAGCGCCCGACCGCATCACAGCGACGCGGTTTGCGGACGATCGTTCGGGAAAAATCACCATGCAGCGCCCCCTATGCCCGTGGCCGCAGAGGGCAGTGTATCGCGGGGTCGGATCGACCGATGCGGCGAGCAGCTTTCGCTGCGAGGCACCTGCGAAACCCTAGATCTGCCGGATCACCGGCAGAGGAGATGGCATGTTCAGTCGCCGGGATATCCCCGACTTCGCGTAGCCGGTGCGGCGGCCTCGTTTAACGTTCCCGCTTCGGGCGAAGCGAAAGGGGCGGTCGCTATTCATGCGCTCCACTCGCAGAACATGCCGAGAGAGCTCGGCATCGCGGTATTCCATAAACGAGGATGACTATTCGCCGCGAGCGGTCGGAAGAGCTCAGCGCGGTTTTCCAAGCTCCTCAAGAGTGTTGCCGATGCCGTGAAGGCGAACGGCCCTCTCGCTCGGTGTGGCGCCCAGTTTCCATTGAAACACCACACCCATTGGAGACGCGCTGGCCTGATGAGTTCGGTCATGTGGCCGCCTCACGATTCGGCGAGGATCTCGTCTCAGCGCAATTGCGATGGATCAGACATGCAGCACACCGCGAAAGACATTCACACGGAAGTGAGTGAATGTTGACATGAGCGCGTCATTATTGAATGAAGCGCGGACTGCGGCGGACGAACCGCCGGGAACACGGAGAGGTATTATGAGGGGAACGTTGCTTGTTTCCGCGTCAGCGGTTGCACTTGCGCTTGTGCCAGCCACAATTAGCGCACAGACCACGAGCAGGACTGGTGCCGAGGTCGATGGCGAAACGGACACTGTCGAAGAAATTTCGCCCACCGCCGAGACTGGCGAGGGCAACACCATCATTGTCACTGCAACGCGGCGCGAGGCCCGGCTGCAGGACGTTCCATTGGGCATCACGGCTTTCAGCCAGGAAGAGCTGACCGAAAAGGGCATCGTAGGTTACGAACGTTTGGCTCTTGAAACCCCGGGCGTCGTGCTCAACCGGCCGACCCAGAACTTCAACAATTTCACGGCCCGCGGGATTTCCACCAACGGCTACAGCGCGGGTTTGCAGGCCCCGGTCGCGATCTATGTCGACGAACTCCCGATCTCTGCGAACGGGAACTCGACGATCCTCGACCCTAACCTTTACGATGTCGAACGCGTCGAATTCCTGCGCGGTCCGCAAGGTACCCTGTTCGGTTCGGGCTCGCTTGCCGGCGCGATGCGGATCATCACCAAGTCTCCAAACCCCAACCGGTGGGAGGCGTCCGCTCTGGTCGATCTTGGATACACCGAGGGCGGCGGGCTTCGCCAGCGGTACAACGGGATGGTCAATGTGCCGATCGCCGAGGACGTCTTCGCCTTCCGCGCGGTCGGCTATTATCGCAACGAGGATGGCTGGGTCGACAATATCGGCACGGGCATCGAGGATGCCAATTCGCTCGAGGCCTATGGTATTCGCGCCGCCTTCCTGATCGAGCCCTCGAGCGACTTTTCGATCAAGCTGTCGGTCAACAAGGAAGTCAGCAACCCTGCCGATTCCGCGCTGACGAACCCGGATCTCGGCACCTATGTCCGCAGGACCGCCCAGCCCGATCTCTTCCAGAGCGACCTGTTGGCCCTCAATGCCACCGTGAACGTCGATTTGGGCTTCGCCGACTTGGTCAGTTCGACGACCTATTCGGACCTGACCGGCGACTTTATCGTCGATCTTGCGGGCACCTACAACCAGTTGGTGCCCTTCTCGCTCGACGCGGTCGGATATGACGACATCTTCGTGCAGGAAGTGCGCTTGGCATCCTCGCATGGCGGGCCGTTCGAATGGATCCTGGGCGGGTTCTATTTCGACAAGCGGCGAGATGTCGACTTCGACTATCGCACGACGCAGCAGTTTCTGGATCAGACAGGCGTCACGGCATTTTCCGACCTCTATTACCAGCGCTTCAAGAACTACACCGACATCAGCGAGAAGGCGGTGTTCGGCGAGCTGACCTATCGCTTTAGCGACAGTTTCTGGGCGACCGGTGGCTTGCGTTATGGGCAAGTCGATGTGCAGACGACCACCCGCGGCGGCGGCTATAACAGCAACTTCCTGACAGTCGGCTTCTGCACCGTGTTCACGCCACAATGCGGGGGCTTTATCCCACCCTTGACCCTCGCGCCGATCCAACCTGCGGTCGGCCTGTTGGCGTCCGATGACAAGCTCTCGTGGAAAGGGAGTATCTCCTTCAAGCCGACGCCGAACCTGACCACCTATGCGACGGTATCGACCGGCTTTCGTCCGCCGGTGGTCAATGCGCGGGCCGGGCTCGCGCCTCCCGCCAGCGCCCCTGATGACATCGTCATTCCCGACGGTGCGAGCTCGGACAAGCTGACCAATTACGAAATTGGTTTGAAAGGCAGTTTCTTCGATAATCGCCTCACTGCCAATCTGGCTGCCTTCTATATCGACTGGAACAATATCCAGGTTCAGGCCAACCGGGTATCCGACACCATCCAGTTCGCCACCAATATCGGCGGCGCTGTCAGCAAGGGCATCGAATTCGAATTGGTCGCGAGGCCGGTCGACGGCGTCCGGCTACAGGCGAGCGGCGCCTACATCGATGCGCGGATCGATGATCTGTCACCCGGCGAAGCGGCGATTTCGGGTGCCGAAGACGGCATTCGGCTGGCGACGCCCAAATTCTCGGGTTCGGCCACGGCGGCATATACGTTTGCTGTCGGCGACACCGAGACCGCGTTCGTCAGCGGCAACGTCGCCTATGTCGGTTCGTACCCCGGCCTGTTCCCGAATGTACCGGGCCAGCCGGGCGTACCGTCCCCGCAATACGGCGTGACCGACGAGTATGTGTTCGCCAATGCCTATGCCGGGCTGAACATCACACCGGACTTCGTGATTACGGCCTATGTCGAAAACGTCTTCGACAATGATGCGATCACCTACGTACATCCCGAAGCCTTCCTCGACGGGCGCCATGGGCGACTGCGGCCGAGAACATTCGGCGTGCGGTCCAGCTACGTCTTCTGATGCAGCAATGGCTTCGCGGTCCGTCCGTGGACCGCGAAGCCAACTTCCAGTCCCCTTGTCCGCTCGGCAGATTGCCCGATGCGCGCCCGCCCAGTCCAGAAGGTGATTTCGTGCCCTACTCCAAGTCTTCTTGCAGTTTCATCGCCGCGCTTGCGCTGACGGTCGCCGGCCTACTTCTGCCTTCTACGCCCGCCCTGGCGCGCGGCGAGCAAGGTCCGGTAGTTGATGCTCCTGCCGGAACAGTAGCGGGCCGCAGCGAAGGCGCCGTGACGAGCTTCAAAGGCATTCCCTATGCTGCTCCGCCCATTGGCGATCTTCGTTGGAAGCCGCCGAAGGAGACGGCCCGTTGGGACGGCGTGCGCCATGCTTCCGATTTCGGTCCTCCCTGCTACCAACCGACGGTGCCCGGCGCTGCAAATTCGATCTACTTCGAAGAAATAGTTCGGATGAGCGAGGACTGCCTTTCTCTCAACGTCTGGGTTCCCGAGAACGCTGTGGGCGCGCCGGTCCTGGTCTGGATACACGGAGGAGCCCTGGTTTCGGGCGCTAGCAGTTTCGACATGTATGATGGCACGCGTTTGGCCCAACAGGGCGCTGTCGTTGTATCCATCAATTATCGCCTCGGGGCGCTTGGTTTCCTTGCGCATCCCGAACTCAGTGAAGAGTCGTCTGACAGTATTTCCGGCAATTACGGATTGATGGATCAGATCGCGGCGCTGCGCTGGATCGAGGAAAACATCGCGGCCTTCGGCGGCGATCCGGACAATGTCACCATCGCAGGCGAATCCGCCGGGGCGCTCAGCGTCATGTGGCTGATGACCGCGCCGCGTGCGCACGGGCTGTTCGACAAGGCGATCATGCAAAGCGCCTATATGATTTCGTCTCCCGCGCTGAAGGAGTCGCGGAACGGCCACCCGGCGGCGGAAGAAATCGGCACCTGGCTACAAGGTGAGCTCGGCGCACCCGATCTCGCGGCCATGCGCGACATGGAGCCGGGCGAACTCGTCAATCGCGCGACCCGGGCCGGGTTTCTGACCTGGAGCACGGTAGATGGCGTATTGATCCCGCATCAGATCGTCGAGACTTTTGATCGCGGCGAGCAGGCCAAGGTGCCGTTGATTGCCGGCTTCAACAGCGGCGAGATACGGTCGCTGCGCCGCTTGCTGCCTCCGCGGCCGTCTGGAGCGAAGGCCTATGAGGCCAAAATTCGCGAGCTGTATGGTGATCTCGCGGACGTCTTCCTCGCTCTCTACCCGGCAGACAATATTGACGAAAGCATGCTCGCAGCGACCCGCGACGCGCTCTATGGATGGACTGCCGAACGACTGGCGATAAAGCAGTCCGCGCTAGGCCAGGCCGCATATCTTTACCTGTTCGATCATGGCTATCCCGAAGCGGACGAGGCGGGTCTCCACGCGTTTCATGCTTCCGAAATCCCCTATGTCTTCGGCACGATCCACGACACACCGCGGAACTGGCCGCGGATCCCGCGCGAGACCGCGGAACGCACGCTTTCGGATGCAATGATGCAATACTGGGTGACTTTCGCCCGAGACGGAACGCCCGTTGCTAGCGGGCAGGTGGACTGGCCGGCATATGGTGACACCTCCGCCTTCCTCGTGTTCGACGAGACCCCGCAGGAAGGTGCCGAGCTTCTTGGAACGCGGTATGATCTGAACGAGGCCGTGGTGTGCCGCAGAAGGGCCGCAGGTGACCAGCCGTGGCACTGGAACATCGGGCTCGCGAGCCCCCCTTGCCGCCGCGCGTGGAGGGGTGCCAGTGATACCGGGTTCGATGCAGCCTTATGCGCTAACCCTCGACAAGTTTCTCGACCACGCCGCGAAATGGCACCCCAGATCGGAGGTTGTCACTGCAGGCGAGGACGGAAAGTCCGCGCGGGTCGACTATGCCGAACTGAAGGTGCGGGCGAAGCGCGTGTCTGCGGCGCTGGCCGCGCGCGGTGTCGAGGAGGGCACCTGTGTGGCGACGATGGCATGGAATACGCAGGCACATCTCGAGAGCTGGTATGGGATCATCGGCATGGGCGCGATCTGCCATACGCTCAATCCACGCCTCCTGCCCTCGCAGCTTGCCGCAATGCTTACCCAAAGCGGCGCGCGGATCCTGATCCTGAGTGCCGATGTGCACGAACTGGCGCATGAGGTCCTTGGCCAAACATCCACCATTGAGGAAATCCTGGTTATCGACGGTAATATCGAGTCGGGGACTGTCTCAAATGGCGCGTGCAAGGTCGGTACTCTGAACAACGCTGCTGCGGCGGTGGAAGGGCGCGGATCGGTAGCGTGGGGCAGGTTCGATGAAAACACCCCCTGCGGCTTGTGCTTCACTTCGGGGACTACCGGGCCTCCCAAGGGTGTAACCTACACCCACCGGGGCAACTATCTGCATACCATGCGTCAGCTACAGGCCGATGTCGCAGGGTTAACCAGTCAAGACTCGGTACTGACCGTGGTGCCGATGTTCCACGCCAATGCCTGGGGCCTCCCGTTCTCGGTTCCTGCGGTAGGCGGCAAACTGGTCTTGCCGGGGAGGCAGTCCGACGGTCCGGCGTTGGCCCGCCTGATCGTTGATGAGGAGGTTACTATCGGCGTAGGGGTTCCTACCGTCTGGTTGGGCCTAATGGACTATCTCGACCAAGCAGAGACGGACGTGCCTACGCTCAAGCGCATCATGGTTGGCGGCGCGCCCATGCCGCCGGCGTTGATGGAGCGGATCGAACGCCGCGGAATCGGCGTCCAGACGACCTGGGGGATGACCGAGATTTCGCCGCTGGGCACGGCGACCCCGCTCGCCGAGGCGAATGCGGCCTCCACTTCAGGCCGACCTGCGATCGGTATCGACCTCATGCTGACCGACGCGGCAGGGGAGCCATTGGCACAACAACGCGACGCCAAGGGCAACTTGTGGGTGCGTGGCCCAAGCGTGGTGGAGCGCTATCTCGACCAAACTGAACTGGCGACCCGTGATGGTTGGTTCGATACCGGCGACCTGGCAAGGATCGACGCATCCGGTACCCTATCGATCGTGGGGCGGTCGAAGGATTTGATCAAGTCGGGTGGCGAATGGATCAATCCGGCCGAGATCGAGGCGATCGTGAGCGCGCATCCCGATGTCAGCATGGCCGCGGTGATCGGCCGCGAACACCCCAAGTGGGGCGAGCGCCCCGTCCTCGTCGTAGAGATCCGTCAGGGGGCCGAAATTTCGGACGAGGCGCTGCTGGATGGGCTCGACGGCCTGGTCGCGAACTGGTGGCGGCCGGACACTGTCATGCGCGTATCGACAATGCCATTGGCAGCGACGGGAAAAATCGACAAACTGCTCCTCAGATCGGAGTATGGCCGATCATGACCGTACTGGAACAGCAAGCGGCGCGCCCTGCGCACGCTGCGCAAAGGGAAATCGATTTGTCGACAGTCAAGGCGCGTAAGAAGAATCCCACCAAGGCGGAACAGCGCGCTGAAACCACCGAAAAGATCCTCGACGAAGCGGAATATCTTTTTTCTTGCCACGGGTTGCATGGGGTAACGCTTAAAGACGTAGCTAAACGTGTCGGCGTCCATCACACGCTTCTCAACTATTATTTCGAGGACAAGCAGAAGCTCTTCGAGGCGGTGTTCGGCCGGCGAGCGGTCGTAGCGAATGAAGTGCGCATGAAAGCGCTGAACGAATACGATCGCAAGTCTCAGGACAACCCGACCGTCGAAGGGGCGCTGCATGCCTTCCTCGATACCAATCTCGACCTTTACGGCGAGGGGGGAGACCAGTGGCGCCATTCAGGCCGGCTTGCTGCGCTGGTTTCCAATACACCCGAATGGGGGGCGGAGATGTTCGACGAGTGGTTCGATCCGCTTGTTTTGCGCTTGATCGAACTGCTCAAGAAGGCGCTTCCTCATGCAGCGGATGAGGACCTCTTTTGGGGTTACCATTTCACCACCGGGGCGCTGATGCTGACCTTGGCGCGCACCGGACGTATAGACAAGCTGTCCGGCGGGCTGGCTCAGTCGGAGGACTTCGCAGCCGTCAAGCAGCGAATGGCCCGATTCATGGCGGCGGGCATCCGGGAGATCTGTGGTGCCGGGGACGACCCGATGCTGGAGGCTTAACTGCCTCTAGCCGGCAACCCTTAGCAACCAGTTGCGAGGACATCTGGACAGGGTTCTAATCATGATATTAACTCGCTAGAGAGTGAACAACTTGAACGGGATGGTAAGAAGTGACGAACAGCAGATCGCTTGAAGGAAAAATCGCAATCGTAACCGGTGCGGGCGGAGGTCTCGGTCGGTGCCACGCGCTCGAACTCGCGCGGCAGGGTGCCAAGGTCGTCGTCAATGATCTCGGCCACGAAGCTGCGGGTGCTGTTGCGAAGGAAATCCGCGATGCGGGCGGCGAAGCAATCGTAGCCGAAGGTTCGGTAACCGATGAGCAGGCAGTCGACGCGATGGTTGCCAACACGATCGAAACCTGGGGCCGGATCGATATCCTGATCAACAACGCCGGCATCCTGCGGGACAAGAGCTTCGCCAAGATGGAGATCGCTGATTTCCGTGAAGTTGTCGATGTGCACCTAATGGGCGCGGCGATCTGCACCAAGGCGGTTTGGGGCCTGATGCGCGAACAGAATTACGGCCGCGTCGTCATGACGACCTCCTCATCCGGCCTCTATGGCAATTTCGGACAGGCCAATTATGGCGCAGCGAAGATGGCATTGGTCGGCCTGATGCAGACTCTCGCCATTGAAGGTGCGAAATACGATATTCGCGTGAATGCGTTGGCGCCGACAGCGGCCACTCAGATGACCAATGGCGTCCTTTCCGAAGAGGCGCTGGCCCAGCTTGACCCCGCATTCGTTAGCCCGGGTATCGTCCATCTCGTGAGCGCCGACGCACCAACGCGGGCGATCCTGTGCGCAGGCGGGGGCCACTTCGCTTGTGCGAACGTCACCCTGACCGAGGGCGCGCAGATCGGTAGCGGTGAGAATGCTGCCGCGGAGGTCGCGCACAATTGGCATTCGATTTCGGAGCGCACGGGCGAAATCGTTCCCGAATACGGGTTCACCCAAGCCGAGCGCGAGGTCGCTGCGGCCGTGGGTGAACCGAAGCAGGCGCTTACCAAGGCGGATTGATCGAAGCGCGGGGAGGGGCGAGCGGGCAAACCCGCCGCCGCGCATGGAGAGGAGTGTTGAAGACATGAACCGTTTCAGGTTGATTGTCGGGGTCGTGTGTGCAGCCTTATTAATGGGTTGCACCACCACCACGAGCAAAATCCCCAACGGCCAGGCGGCTCGGCTCGTTTCGACGACGGGCGGCATGCTTCGCGGAGTAACCCAGGCACAGCTCGGCGTCTTCCGCGGCATACCCTATGCCGCGCCGCCGGTCGGCGAGCTTCGCTGGGCCGCCCCACAACCTCTGCCCGGATGGGAAGGCGTGCGCGATGCGAGTGCCTTCGGTGCGGCCTGTATCCAGCCACCCGTGCCGGCCAGCAGTATCTACAACGATCCGCCGCCAAGCTCATCCGAAGACTGCCTAAACCTCAATGTCTGGGCACCCGACGACGCCGAGAAGGCGCCAGTCATCGTGTGGATTCACGGAGGGTCGCTCAGGATCGGGGGGAACAGCCTACCGATGTACGACGGGACGAATTATGCGCAGCGCGGAGTGGTATTCGTTTCACTCAATTACCGCCTCGGGCCGCTTGGCTGGTTGGCCCACGAGGAGTTGAGCGCAAAGTCCGACGACGGAACTTCGGGTAACTATGGCCTGCTCGACCAGATCGCAGCGCTCCAATGGGTGCGCGATAACATCGCCGCTTTTGGCGGGGATGCCAGCAATGTCACCATCATGGGCGAATCCGCTGGCGCGCTTAGCGTGACCTATTTGATGGCTACGCCGAAAGCGCGGGGCCTGTTCGACAAGGCCATAATCCAAAGCACCAACCTTCGCAGCTTCCCGGAGCTTGCAGAAGCAGCAAACGCCATGCCCTCGGCGGAGCAGATCGGAGCAGATCTTTTCTCGAAGCTCGGTGTCGCGGATATCGATGCGGCACGCAGCATGGCTCCCCAGGAGCTGACGAATCTCGCAACGCTTGCCGGTTTCGCGCCGCAGGGAACGATCGATGGGGCGCTACTTCCTGATCAGTTACTCGATATTTTCGACCGGGGTGAACAGGCACGCGTACCCGTAATGGTCGGCTACAACGCTCACGAATATCGCCCGGAAGGCGGCCTCGCCCTGCGCATGCCCAAGACGTCCACGCAATACGAGGCGCTGGTCGCCTCCGTCTACGGCGATCTCGCGTCCGAATTCTTGCGAATTTATCCGCACGCCCAAGGAGCCGATGCTCTGCTCGACGCGACCGGTGATATCATCTTCGGCTGGTCGGGCGAACGCATTGCACAAAGCCAGAGGGAGCTTGACGTCCCTTCCTATTTCTACGTCTTCGACCATTGCTACCCTTCGGCTCGCGCACGGGACCTGTGCGCCTTCCATGCCAGCGAACTGCCTTTCAGCTTCGGCAATCTCGCCGCCGAAGCGATGCCTGCGCGCTGGCCGGTGCCGGACGGCGAGCACGACCGCGCAATCTCGGATGCGATGTTGGACTACTGGATCAGCTTTGCGGCGAGCGGTCGACCGACCGCGCAAGGGCATGCGCCATGGAAGCCCTACGGGCCAGCCGAGCATTACGTCCGCTTCGCCGATAGGCCCATCGCGGGGCGTGATTTCAAGCCGGGGATGTTCGAACTGTTCGAAACCTTCGCCCAGCGAGAGCGTGCAGCAGGACGTTCATGGGGCATGCCCGTCGCCTTGAGCGTACCGGCCGAAATCCAAGACAAGCAATAGCGTTAAAACACCAGGGGGAGAGCCCGATCATGAGCACTACGAAGACCAACGACCACGCGGCCCCACCTGTGGAGACGCCGTATTCGAAGGCGTCCTACCGCTATTTCGTGCTCGGCGTGCTGACGCTGGTCTACGCCCTCAACTTCGTCGACAGGCAATTGCTCGTGATCCTTCAGGAGCAGATCAAGGAAGAGCTTCTCCTGTCCGACACGCAGCTCGGATTGCTGTCAGGCTTCGCCTTCGCGCTGTTTTACGTGTCTTGCGGGATTCCTATCGCGCGCTGGGCCGACCGCGGTGTCCGCCGCAACATCATCGCGTTGGCGCTGACCGTATGGAGTGGGATGACCGCCGTAAGCGGGCTCGCGCAGAACTATCTCCACCTGCTGCTGGCGCGGGTCGGCGTGGGTGTGGGCGAGGCAGGTGGCAGCCCCCCGGCGCATTCGATGATTTCCGACATCTTTCCCGAGAAAGAGCGCGCGACGGCACTCTCGATCTACTCGATCGGGATTTACATCGGTATCCTCACCGGCTTCGCGCTGGGCGGTTTCATAGCAGAAACCTTCGGTTGGCGGATGGCGTTTCTGGTGGTCGGCTTGCCCGGCATCCTTGTCGCTCTGCTCCTCCGCCTCACCGTGGCAGAGCCTATCCGGGGCTGGTCCGAGAAACGAGAGAACGAAGTTGGACAAAGCCCCAGCATTTTCGACGTCCTGCGGTTCCTCTGGTCGCGCAAAACCTTCCGCAACCTCGCACTCGCAGGAAGTCTGCAGGCAACGGTGATCTATGCGGTCGGTAACTGGCTGCCCTCGTTCTTTTTGCGCAACCACGAAATCGGACTGGCGCAACTAGGTGTCTGGATGGCGCTGACATCGGGCTTCGGCGGCGGGGCGGGCTCGTTCTTTGGTGGTTGGTTCGCCGACAAGATGGGGCAGCGCGACCGTCGCTGGTACGTGTGGGGGTCTGCGATCATGATCCTTGCGATCACGCCAGTGCTGCTGATCATGCTCAACACCGGCAATCTCCTGCTGGCATTGTTGCTGACCGGCGTGTTCCATTTCCTTTCGGCCTCCTACCTCGGGCCTGCGCTTGCGGTATCGCATGGGTTGGTTGGCCTGAGGATGCGGGCGCTGACCTCGGCGGTCTTCTTCTTCTTCATCAATTTGATCGGCCTGGGCCTTGGCCCGCTCATCGTCGGCTACCTGAGCGATACGTTCACCGCGGGAGGTGACGAAAATCCGCTGTCTGCAGCGATGCTCATCGTCGGCTGCATCGCTTCTGTCTGGGGTTGCGTGCATTATGTACTTGCTTCGCGGCATATCCGCGAAGACATCGCCAACAGCCCGGCGAGCGCGCCAAAGATCGAGGCTCTTTGATGCCGGGGGGTGCCGGGCGTATTTCGAGTGCGGTGTTGCTTGGCTTGTTGGCGGCAGGGTGTGTGCCGGTCGGTGGCACGGAGACCGCGCAGCTGACGGTGGCGGACACCCCAAGCAGTGCCCGCACGCGCTCGGGCGACTATATCTCTTGGCGAGAGCACCGGATCGACGACGAGGATCTGGCCGGGGTTCCGCTTCGCGGCGGCGACGGTCTCCAGATCGCCGATATCGATCGCGACGGATTCCTAGATATCGTTTCGGTGCACGAGGATTCGAACCACCTCCGCATTGCCTTCGGCACCGCCGATCCGGACCGATGGACGCTGGCGACCATTGCTTCGGGACAGATAGTCGGCGCGATAGAGGATGTCGCAATCGGCGACGTCGATGGGGATGGCTGGCCCGATCTCGTTACTGCAAACGAAGAGGCGCATCTGACGTTCTTCAGCAATCCTGGAAGTAGCTCATCGGCGCGAGCAGGCGCTTGGCGGAGCCTCGTTCCGCCGATGACGCAAGGGCGCGGGTCATGGCTGCGTGTCTTCATTGCGGACATCGACGGCGACGGGCGCAATGATGTTATCGCAGCGAACAAGGGCGCAAGCGACATCGTAGATCCTGCAGCGCCCCGGGAAGACCGTACCACGTCGCTCTTTACCTTCGATAGCAATCCGCTCGATCCTGATGCATGGCACGAGCAGGTTCTATTCGCGAGAGACGTGCCAAACACGGCGATGCCGGTCGATCTCGATGGTGACGGCGACCTCGATGTGCTGGCGGCCGCCCGGCTCGAGCAGGTCGCCTACGTCCTGGAAAACCGGGGCGCTGATGCCCACGGTAAGGTCCTGATCGAAGCCTATGCGATTACTATCGACGACAGTACGCTGCCAGGTTGTACGGTCGCGACCTCCGCCTTCCAATCGGCATTTCGGGACCTGAACGGCGATGAGCGGCCCGACCTGATTACCGGCGTATTCGAGAATTGCGGTGACCCGCGCGCGCCGGGCGGCCTGCCCGCCCTCGGCTGGCTCGAACAGCCCGAGGCGCTCGACATGCCATGGCGCTACCACCGTATCGGCGACATTCTGCCCGACATGGTGATTGCGGTCGAACTGGCCGATATCGACGGCGACGGCCACCTCGACGCCGTGACCGGCGGCTATTCGGGGCTCAACATTCTTAAAGGGGGCTATACCGGCGCCACGCGCGAGGAGGATCACCCATCTGTGACCGCCTCTTCCACCGTCGGGCGGATCGCCTGGTTCAAGAATCCGGGCACGGTGGGCGGCACCTGGAAGCGGCACGATATCTCGCGGCGCATTCGCGGTATGTACGACCAGTTCATCGCCCGCGACATGGATGGCGACGGGGATATCGACCTCGTCGGAACGCGCGGAAATAGTGGGCGGTTCGACGGAGTGTTTTGGTTAGAGCAGGTCCGCAGCGACGGTCCGCGCGCAGCTTTCATTCCGGCTCGCAGCGAGGATAGCCGCGCGCTGCCGCTACCGCCCGAAGACTGGATCGACCGCTACGAGGAGGCCAATACGTTGATAGCCCCGAACAAGCGTCAGGAGGCCGAATGACCGCCTCTCATAGCCTTGCAGGACGGACCTGCCTCGTCACCGGAGCTTCCTCCGGGATCGGGGCGCATCTGGCGTGAGCGATAGCCGCAGCAGATGCGCGAGTTGTGCTCGGCGCGCGCCGAACCGCGCTGACCGAGAAAATCGCGAGCGAAATCCGCAGAGATGGCGGCGAGGCGCTGGCTGTGCCGATGGATGTGGCGAGTGAGAAATCGGTGGCCCAGGCATTTTCCAGCGCAGAGGACGCTTTCGGGCCGGTCGATACAGTTATAGCCAACGCCGGGGTCTCTCGCCACGGACGCTCGACAGAACTGGCCGAAGCGGAGCTGCGGCAGGTGTACGATACAAATTTGCTTGGCGTGCACTTGACCGCGACGCTGCGGCGCGCGCGATGATGACGGCGGGTAGCCGGGAGAGCGGCGCAGGACGCATAGTCATTATCGGGTCGATCACCGCACAACTGACGGGGCAGGGTGACGCGGCTTACGCGGCGACCAAGGCCGGTGTCGCGCATCTCAGCCGCCAACTCGCACGCGAATGGGTGCGACAGGGGATCAATCTCAACGTAGTCCAGCCCGGCTACATCCGGACAGAGCTGGTTGGCAATTGGTTCGATAGCGAGGGTGGTAAGGCGCAGATCGCAAGCTGGCACCGGCGGCGGATCATGGACATCGACGCACTCGACGATCTCGTCCTCTATCTCGCCTCAGACGCATCTGCTCAAATTACCGGATCCGTGTTTACCGTCGACGACGGGCAGTCGCTGTAGCTTGGACCAAGTAATTCGGGACCCAAGGCATATCGGTTGCTACGCAGCTCGTTGACGGTCTTATTCGTCCGGCGTCGAACTGCGCGTCGCAGGTTCGCGGCATCGCTGAAGCCGACCTTCCATCCTAGGTCGTCCACGCTCATTAGCGTCGCCTGAAGATACCTGAATTCGACGTGCATCGTTGATGCCGAACGGCATCTTTTCGACTTCGGGTGGCCCATACCAGATGGTCCGGTATCGACCCACAAACCGACATGGGGCGGCGTGGGCAGTAGACGTAGAGAAAAATATCGATCACAGCACGAGCGTCTAATTCCGCGATGGGACCATAAGGGGCGCACAGCGCGCCCAGCAGCCCCAATTGATCGAACCTATCGAATAGGTCGCTGCAAATAAAGCTTCGGGGTTATTCCGTGCTCTTGCGTAGCTTCGCGTGCCCGTTCAGATTTTGGGCATGGCTACTAACACCAAAAAAGTGGGCGATGGCATCACCGCGAGGACGATCCGGCTTAAGGATGTCGAAGACTTCAGTCTGGACGAGTGGGCGGATCTCAAGTCCACCCTCGTTTCCCTACCGGAAGTTTATCAGAGCGCTTGGGGACCGAATGCTCCCCTCATCGCAAACATCCGTGAGTGGCTGGTTGAGGTTAGATCGAAAGCTCCGGAGCCGTCTGATCACCGGGCCTTGGCGGAGTATTTTGCATACCGGGAAACCGAAGCTTGGTTTGTTCTCACGATAGCTAAATTCGCAAGGCATATTGAGCGGTGTGTCGAGCAAAAAAAATCGTGGGAAGCTGTGAGCTTCGCGCTCGACCTTGGCATGCTCGTCGCCGAACTTGCATACAAACATGACATTGAACGAGCAGCTCTTAGAGGCGCCTCGCTGCTTGAGACACAAGGTCAGTCTGCCAAGGCACGACGTAAGCAGCCCGCCGAAGAGCGGATCGCATTCGTTGAGCAGAAGAAAGCGATGGGAAAAAGTGTCCGACAAGCATTCTCGATCGCTGCCAAGCACTTCGGCGTGAGCGCCGCGACGATCAAAAAAGACTACTACAATAAGCGTTCTACCTAAGCTGGAGTAGAACACTCGGCAGTGCATATTGGGGCCGCTCCGCACAGTTACGCAGGAGCAGGCAGTGTCCGGTCCGAACGAGTCTACGACGGTATTTCTTACAACCAAGGAACTGGCGCGCCGTTGGCGCATCAGCCCGCGCACTCTTGAGGGGTGGCGTGATAAGGGGATCGGCCCCCATTACAACAAAATCGGTAATCGTGTCCGCTACCACGTCGACGTTGTCGAGCGTGCCGAGCGTGACTGGTCCACCGTTCGTTCCGACGATTCCTAAACAACGCGTTTCTGCAGATTTTCCGCAGCAGGCGCATTCGTTTGGTTCGATACGTTTGGGGGTGCGCCCAACCTAATTCCGCTGCCAAATGGGGTGAGATCATAGCGGAAACCCGAGTCCGAAAGGCAGAGCGGGGATCTCCGAAACGGCACAGAGTTTCGAGAAGCAGCTGCTAAGCAGGTGGGCCAGTGTCGGCACCACTGCGCCCGAATGCGACGGCTGGCTCCGGGGAGCATCTGATACGCAATAGGGGGAGGACCAACCCGGCCATTTGGCGGGGGTTGGTCGTCCTATGCCCTCCGCTCCGACTTCACCAAGGAGCATCAACAGGAGTATATGGAGCCACGTCGAGGGAATGCCTGCGACGCGGGAGTAATCCAAATAGCGGAGCGGCGCAGGCATTCCCGTTGGCGATACGATTGACCAAGAGGAGCTAGCGCGCATGCGCGAGCATGCGCGCACCTAGCCACCAGCTAGGGGAGGGGGGATTGAAAACCTTGGAAGCTTTCACTTGGACACCGGCGGGGGGCAAAAAAACGTGCGTGGCCGAAAAGTCGAGGGGGGTAGGCATACCCAGCGATACGCATAGAGCCCTTCAAAAACACCTTACCACTGCCGTTATCGACCGGAGCATAATGTCGGGATTTGGGCCGTAAGCTGTCAGTCCGTTCCTAGCGGAGGGAGACGAAAATCCGGACCTTCCCCAATCTCTGGAATGTCCTAGAGTTCTTGTGAAGCAAGCTTCGCATCCCGCCCGAATTTTCATGATAGCCTACTCCACCTCACTCCGAAGGTATCAATTGGCAATTCGGCCGAAACCGGAGCGGACCTCCGGATAGCGAACCCAAGCATTTAGAACGGGAGCGGCTGGCTATCGACGTGAACGGCAAGCATTTCTCCATCTGGACTCTTGCTGTCAGGCGCGCTCCGCCCCGCGGATCGATGTACAAGGAAATTCGCGATTTTTGGCCGAAGTTGGCTCCAACCCTCAGGTGAGACCAGCACGAGCCAGCCCTGATAAGCAGCTTCGTCGAGACCCGAATGGTCATTCACGAAGAGATTGCCATCTTGCCACCAAACGCTTTCCGTCATCACTTTGCCCGCAGAATCAACCCACCGAAATAGCCCCTCGTCTGCGACCTCCCAGTTAAGAGCGAAACCTATTTGCGGATTGAGCGCCAGGAAATCCGCGTCGCTGAACATGGGACCACCGGCAACAGCGGCAACTGGGCGTCCTCGCTGCCGAAAGAGCATTGGGTATTCTCGGCCGATGTAGTCGCTGTCGCGCCAAAGCCGGTACAAATTGGGCGTACCCTCGCCGAGCGTCATCTGCGGATGGGCCATGATCGACACGCGACTTTCTTCTTCCCGATCGCTGTCGAGGCTCACAGCCTGTGTCCATTCGGCAAGGACGATGCGGCCATCAGGCAGCTTCCGGAGTGTCGGCAAAGCGTCGCCGACGTCTCGAAGCCAATCTTCACGTGGATAGGCGCCGAGTGCCTTGCCGGATGGAACATCGAGCCAATCTGGTTTGGGATCTGGGTCGCGCGTGTCGATATAGGGATCAGTCAGAAGCAGATTGCTATCAAAGATATCGACCGGCCACTCGAACACACCCGCGTCGCACATCTCTGCGAGGAGGACCCCAAAAGCCTGATGCGATACCAGTGAGCGGGGACGCCGGACGCTGACCTTCAACCCGATCGCCTCGAGATGGCTGGTGAGTTTGCGCTCGGCGGCGGCCGACCAAGTGTCAGGTGGCGCAATGCGATGCATGATTTGGGCGAACCTTCGCGCCAAATTCGCGAATGGGATTCCGCTCCAGCCTTCGATCAACCGGAATGCGTCGTGAAAGAGTCGAGAAAGATCGACGCTGTCCTCTGTGTCCGGGAGCGGCTCGCCGCGCGGAATATCCGATCCGTGCAGGCTGCGGTCGGGCATCTGGGTTTCGGGGAGATGCAAGCTGTAGATGGGAGGGAGACCGCGCTCCGGGGGAGCCTCGGGAAGCTCTTCGTTCAGATCGAGCAGGATTTGCTGTGCGAGCCGCCTTACAACACCGTGGGTGTCCCACGCCATCGGGCGCACAAGCTCGGCCAGGTCTCCCACGAGACCAGGATGCGACCAGGCGAGGCACGAAATAGTCGCGAGTGCGGCCGTACGGCGGTTTAGATCGCCACCTAGGGCATCTCGCAAGCCGTTACGCGCAAAGTCATTCGGGTCGCCCGACATTAGTAAGGCAAGAAGACCTTTGCGCGCTTCCCATGCCAAGGCGTTAGCGTGGTGATCGATATCGCGCAGAATCAGGATCGAACTCAATTCTCCGGGAGCAATATTGCTTGCATTCATAAGGGACGGCGCGTGATCGGGGTTTTCGGTAATCTCCGCCAGGGCCCCTACGTGCTTGCGCAACTCTGACCAGACTCTTCGCGGATCGGTCGTATCGGAAATGAACGGCAGGATGCTTTCGATTGAGGCAACTAGATCGCGCACCGCAAGGGGCCGTTCAATATGATCGTCCACCAACAATTCGAGCGCGCGGCGCCTGCCACGCTCGGGGTCGCTGATGGCAAGACATTCGGCTGCGGCGAGACGGCTGCCACCGTCATATCCCGGAAGCCAGCCTCCGCGATTGGAGCCGGCTATGGCTGCCGCTGTTGCTTTCTCGGAAAGATCTCGATCGCCAAGCAAGGAGGCGCGACGAACAAGATCACGTAATGCAAAGGCCGTCGTGCCCGCCGAAACAATCCATTCGCCAATTGCGTGAAGCGTAGACCGGTCAATCGTTTCGGGGAGCGCCGCGATGACCGGCTGCCAATGCATTTTGGAAGGCGTGGCGCCGCACAGAGACTTTGCAAGGGCCTCAGGCTTTGATGCCAGCGTTTCCACCTGCGCCTGCGTCAGAATGGTTCCATCGCTGCATGTTAGCATTCCCGATGGATCCTTGTCCTCACCTCGTTCTCGCCGCGGAGTTCGCTCCACCCCCAAAAAGTCGTCGAACGCACGTCTGTGCTGAACCCTTGCGCGGATGGTTCTCCGCGCAAGCTCGAGTCCTTCACTAACACGCGGGTGGGAGAACCATTGTCCGCCAGCGACATCGGCGAGCGCGCCGCCCAGTTCAGTTGTGGAACTGAGTTCAAATGGAAGAATGAGCCGGCTGGTTGCCGTCAGCGCATTGGCGATGATGTCCGGGTCGGATGATGCAAGCTGTCCGATCGCTAGGCCGGTCAGGACATCTGTGCGCGCCGCACCATTACCATCAAGCAACCAGTCTGCAGCGAGAAGTGCTCCTGCCGGGTCCAATCCGGACAAAGTGGATAGGATCGTTCGCACCGCATCGTCGCGCCCGCCGCCCCTGCGGCACCTGTTGAGTACGCGCAGGATAGTGAGGATCGTCCGTGCGGTATCCTCCAGTACTTCCGGCTTATCTTCCCTCCCGATTGCGCCAGCGGCAATCTTCGCCCAGTCTTCGATCTGGTCGTCGCGGTCGATATAAATTCCGAAGCTGGTTGCCAGCATCGCGTCGCGCGATTGCCTTGCCCGTTCCCGCATGCCGACTTCGAGCCACGCCTCCATCGATTCGCGCCATTGTTCGACTCTGTCATATAGCTCGAACTCGATATCGGTGCCGCTATCCAGACCGATGAGGATGCCGATGGTCCTTTCTTCGTCTCCGTCGAGTCGATGCGCGGCGAGCGCAATCGCCCGGCGGGTCTCGGGGCTCCATCCGATCAGGTCGCGATCTTTGCGGGACCAATCCTCAATGGTCGCTTCGAGCACCGCTTGGAAGGCCTCCCTGCCATGAGCGTGCGCTGCCAACAGCATATGTTCGAACAACTGACCCGACGCGCGCTGCGCATAGTGCCAATCAAGCCATCGATGTGTTTCCCCGAAGGAACGACGGAATAGCCGGACGACGGGGCGCAACTGACGAACCGCTTCGCCGGGTGACATCGTCCTGCCCGAACGCGCGTAGCCCCAGACGTTCGCCACGCGTACTACGGCTCGTTGGAAAAGAACGGAGCCCAAGCCATGTATCCGTTCGGGTTCGGGAATATCGGTCGCAGGATCGAAAGGTCTAACCCGAGCTGCTTGTGCCCGCGCCTGTCGGAAAAGAGGTTCCACCGCCGAGAACGGGTCGTCATCAGGAGCGTCTAGCTGGTTGGCGATGATTGGTCCGGACGCGACAGCAAGATAAGAGTCTGCCCGCTCAGGATCTATTTCAAGACCGCAAATGAGATCGGCCACACGAACTGCCTCAATGGCGTTGAGGCTCTCCGGTGGCTTGGCCGACAGAATTCGGTTCAGCGCATCTGCACCGAGTTGTGTGTTTCCGACACCGCGGATCGCACGCCGGACACGGGACACGTCAAGCCGAAGGTCGAGATCAACCGCTTCGACAAAGTCGTCGATGAGCGCGAACAATTGGTCGAGGAGAGCGGTTTCTTCTGCATCAAGCAGCGCCTCGGCCATCTCGGCCAATACATGACGCCTTGCGCCAAAATTCGCTCGCTTCTGATCTTCATAAGGGGGCGGGATATCGGACGCGAGCACGTCGACTCTCACTTGCATAGCCGCCGCGACGAGAACTTCCAGTGGTCGAAAGCGCCATGACACCTTCGCCCATGCCGTCAGCGCTTCATTGTGCCCGGAGGCATCGACTGCTCGAACTCCGGATAGGAAATCGAGTGGCTCGGCCATGTCGAAAACTCTATTTGCTAGCGCTGGATCGCCCTCCTCCAAGAGTCGGGACGCCCATTCGATTGCAACATGATCAGGAACGAGTAGTTCGGGTCCCGCTATAAGGGCGCTCGCACGATCCTGCGGAGGCCGCAATCTCAACTCCAAGGTGGCGAGATTGATTAGTTCAAACGCGCTGATGCGGTCGCCGAGTTCCTTCTGCGCAAGCATGAGGCCGAGTACTGCCATGGCGTCGCCGACATTCGCAGCGACGCGCATGCACCGATCGATGTCGTCTTTGATCTCCCAATCGGCGCGGCCGTTGAGAAACTGGCTTCTAAAAAGAGGTTGATGATCAAGTTTGAGAAGCAGATCCGTCCGGCCCGCGTGGTCGAGATGAAATAAGCGTTCCCATTCGAGCTGCCGGCTCGCCTCCTCCCTGGCACCGGCCTCAGCGAGACGCCTGTGGAAATCAACGGAGGCGGCCGGGTCCGGTCTGTTCAGGGCATTGCGCGCAGTTATGTCCAATACGAACTGGCGGAAGCTGTTATGGAAGAACCGCCAAGTAGTTGCGGTATCCTGGTGGAAATAGTGACTCGCCGTTGCTACAAATCTCTCAAGGATACGTGATGAGGCCACCGCTTCGACGGTGGAAAGGTCGATTGCGCCGCGTAACCTCGCGATGAGCCCGAGAAGATCTCGTACATCGGGCTGGTCACTGAGCGTTTCCCAATAGATGCGGTAGTCAGCCTCAATCTCGCCGTCATATGTACTCGCTGCATGGAGGATTTCGCCGACAGCCGTCGCATCGCTTGCCGTCGCGAGGCGCTTTAGGAGGTAAGCGAGTGCAAGCGGATGCCCGGCGCTCAAATTCTCTATCTGTTCATACGCACCGGGCGCTAACAACTCGGGTTCGAGCGCGGTTTGAACAATGCTGCGGACGCTTGCGCGCGACAGCCGTTCCATTTCCAGCGTACGGCCATGCTGCTCAAGTTGTGCGGTAATCGGTCGCAATGTTGCGGCGTTGCTCTGCAAGCCGACGCGCTGCGTGCCAAGTATGATAAGGACACCGTCGGGAATGGCGTCGGGCCGTGGTAGCTCCTCGACTAGCGAGCGGACAGGATTTTGCTCTCGCGCGATATGATCCAAGCCATCGACTAGGATTACAGTCTTGATACCTGAATTCGTCCAATCTGCGGAAAGCTCGGCGAGAAGCGCCGCCATCTCCTCTCGCAAGCTGTCGAGATTGTCATCGCGAGCGCGCCTCCGGGCCGCTCTAGGTGCGAGGGGTTCGAGAGATAGGCAAAGATCATGGAGGAATGCTGTTGCTTCACCTCTGCCGGGACGGGGATCGTCGCGCACAAAGGCATAATAGCGCACCAGACGGATGCCTCTCGCATATCGCAACGTATGCGTGAGAGCCGTTGATTTCCCCGAACCAGGAGGGCCGATAAGTGCGATGTAGCCTCGATCATGCTGCTCAATTGCTTCGCCGATCGCCCGCACCGTTTCTTCGACTGGTCGATAGAGCCTCTCGTCAACGGGAAAATCGTGTTTGAATGCAAATTCGAAGCGACCGGACCAGCCCATGCCGCGGAGCAATTCGGCGCGTGTGAACTTGACCACGCCCGCGCTGGCGGCGGCCTGTGCAGCCAGAAAGTGAGCCAAGTCAACGACGTCCTTGTCGTCCTGGTGCGCTCCGGTTCCTTGAGCTTCTTGAAGATCGAAGCCCAGATCGAGTTCGCAATGTGCAAGAAATCGGTCCAACTCCGCGCCGGAATAACCCGCGCAAGCAGCAATGGCGTCTATGCGGAGTTGCCAAGTATCGCGAAAGTTAGCGCGCGCAGTGCTGTGCCAGCTGTGACGCGTCGGCCAAGCATGGCGCAGAAAGCCCTGAAGGTGCTCAGGATCACCTGCGCCGGCTTTCTTCTTGCCGTCATTGGAAGAAGGTGCGTCATGTGTGAGGAAATGGGCGTGTACGGCTCGGTCGGGGTAGACCCCACTAAGGGCACGCCATCCTTCAGCGAGCAGAGTAAACGGTGCTGGATACGGTTTGCCCGAAACCTTGGTCGGGGTTACCAGGCGGTGAAATGTGATCTGACCCCGGTATTCAGACCACTTGACCTGATATGCATCCACCCTACCAGGACGGCCGATCACGATGTCGTCAAGACGTTCGGCGTCTGGATCAACGAGACGGATCCATTCGAGCTCACCGTCCAACAGCGACGTGTAGATAAGTTTCGCCGCTACCTGATATTGCGCCGACAGGTTTCGCAGAGCACGGCGCTCTCCGTCGGCAGGCGCAGTCTTGGCCGTGTTTGGAGTGGAGTTCGTCATATGTTCGTTGTTGTGGCGGAAGAATCGGCCGAACTGCAACGAAAGACGCGCAGATTTTACTCAGACGTCCGCTGTTCTGGTGAGAAATGGAAGCGAGGATGGGCGCTCTTGCAGGCGAGAGCCGACACTCACGGAGAATTGTCGCTACAGATCACGGCTATGCCTGATCCAGCGATATCCGATTTCCGACCACATGCCGGAAAGCCTTGGAACGGCAGGTTAGCAAAATAACCTGCATTCGCTTCGATGCTTCAAGCAGAATGTCGGTCATAACTTCCAAGCGTTCGTCGTCAGAATAGACGAACGGATCGTCGAGGATTAGCGAAACCGGGGCGCCTGTCTCGAGCAACAGGTCCGCAAAGGCCAAGCGCGTGAGAACCGCCAGCTGCTCCTGAGTTCCGCGGCTCAGATCGACGCAGGGTTCCTCCACTCCATTTCGGTGAATCGCGGTCAATCCCATCGTTTCGTCAAACGTCAGATCGCACTCGGGCAGTATGCGGTTCACATAGCGCGCCGCCCGCCGTGTCACCGGCCCCAGAAAAGTGCGCGAGGTATCCTCCGCCGCTTCACGCAGAGCGTCCCTCAACAGGGCCAGTACATCCGCCTCGCGCGTCCATCGCGCCACTTCCGCTTCCGCCACGGCCTCGGCTTCGACCGCCTCCGCAAGAATGCCGGGCGGGCCTTTCGGACCTTCCCGCGCGACCAGAAACTCCAAGGAAGCGATGCGGGCCACGAGCTGAACCCGCTCTTCGCTCGCTTGGCGCTGGGCCACGTCGATGTTGGAGATCGCTCGCCGGATCCGATCGATATCGAGGTTGGCAACAGTGGCCTGCGCCTCCGAAAGCTGCGCCGCGCGCCGGCCGAGTTCTTCGCGCGCCGTTTGCAACCGTTGGTCGATCGCGCTGCGTTCCTGGTCCGCTTGCTCATCGAGGAGGGTTCGGGCCGTCGCCGCATTGTGAGTTGCTGCGACGTGGTTCGCCTCGAGCTTGGTGTGTGCGATCTCGGCGGCTCGAAGCGCCTTCTGGGCTTCGTCGAGGACGGCCGCAGCGATCTCCTCGGCTTCGCGCATGCCATCGAACGCTGTCTCCAACTCTGACAGGTCGGCCGGCACCGCGCCAGCGTCGGCAGCGGCCGGCAGGCTTGCTATCAAGGCCTTGAGCGGCCCGACACCCGCCTTGAGTTCGAGCACCGGGTCGCCCGGACAACTCATCTCGATTTGGCGCTCGAGAGCAGCAATGTCCTGCTTGGCGGCCCGCGCGGTTTGATCGCGCGTCACGGCAGCTGCATAGCTGGCGACGCCAAGTTCGCCGAGTTCAGTCGAAAACGCCTCCTCGGCTGAGCGAAGCTGCGCTTCGGCCGATCTCGCTCCCGCCGGCGGGGAGATGCCGATCCGCGCGATGTCGGGAACGAGAACCTCGATCGGTTTGGCTACTTCGCGCCGGCCCGAGGCGACATCCACGCCGTCGATCTGCACAGAGGCGGAGCCGACGAGATCGATATCGAGGGTTATCGCGCCCGCGGCCTGGACCGCGCGCGCTTCGGCGACGGCTCTGTCGAGTGCAGCCAGCTTCTGTAGTCGCTCATCTGCAATCACGCCTTCTGCGAGCGGTCGCCTTTCGGCGAGCGCAGCTTCAAGCTTGAGAATCTCGGCAAGGTGCTCGCGTGCGCGCTCGATGGCGACTTGGCGGTTGTGTTCCACCATTGCCCGACGCGCCTGCTGGAGCTCCTGCTCCGCCTTCGCCCGCGCAGTGCGCGCTTGGCCGGCGGCCTCGCGCTTTTCCTGCTCGTCCGCCGCGACGGTTTCGAATTCGGTCTGATGATCCTCCACGGCCGCGCGTGCGTCCGCGAGCGCCTGTTCTGCGGCCTGCAGCCGCTGTGTCGCGTCATCGAGCCGGTTGAGTTCGGCTTGGGTCGTTTGCACCGTCGCTTCGGCTTCCGCGTGCCGGGCTTCCGCGGTTGAAAGGCGCAATTGCGCGTTCTCGGCCAGTTTGAGCTCGTCGGACAATTTCGCACGCCGTTCGGCCTGTTCGGGATCCGCGAGGTCGCGTTCAATCAAGCGCTTTCTCGTTTGCGCGCTCTCCAACTCCGCTAGCGAGTCCTGGTATTCAGACACCCTTTCCTGCGCTTCGGCCACGTCGGTCCGCGCCGCGGCCAGCTTGGCTTCGGCTTCCGCCAGTTTGCCGGTGGGCTTGCCGGCGCGCAATGTGCGCAATGCGCCATAGGATTCCTCGATCCGCTCGCAGATACGGTCGAATTTCTTGCCCCCGAGGATTGCCCCAACCTCGCCTTCGAGCGCCGCGCGGATCTCGTCGCGTGCGACCCGGCCCGGCGGTTCGGCCGACAGTGCCGTGGCCTGTTCGACCCACAAGAGGCCGAGCACGCCGCGCGTGTCCAGGTCGCTGCCACGGTTATTGCCCCGTTCGAATCCGAGCAGCGCTTGCAGGCGCTCTTCGGCCGCGTCGCTCTCGATCCGGCTCCCGTTGCCGGTCAGCCGGATGTGCGGCGATTTGAGAAATTGCTTTTCGAGCTGCCAGTGCTGATCGCCGATATCGAACGCCACGCCCACTTTGGGAGCCACGTCGTCGCCGAACGGGCAATAGGATCGAACCAGTTCGCTTTTCGCGGAGTGACGGATGAAGAAGGCGGCCCGCAGAGCCTCGAGCAGGGTTGATTTGCCCATCTCGTTCGGTTCGATGATGATGTTGAGCCCGTCGGCGAAGCCGTCCAGCCGGATCGGCTTTCGAAATTTGCGAAAGTTCTCCAACTCGAGCGAACGGAGTTTCATGCCGGTTGCTCGTCCGCCAGCCGGAGCGCTTCTACGTAGAGTCGCTCGAGCGCGTTGCTCGCGAGTGCCGCGCCCTCCCCGCCGGCGTCCACCTGTGCTTGCAGGCTCGCGGCGGCCTTTGCCAGCGTTCCCTGCACGTCGATATTGGCAAGGTCATCCTGTGTCGGCCGAACCAGGAGCTGCTCGCTGTCGGCGTCCAGCCACCGCAGAGCATGGGCGAGATCGTCGGTCAGCGCGGCTTGCACCTGGACCCGATCGGACAGCGAGACGGCGCCGGTCAGGGTAAGCCGAAGCAAGGTTTTGGAGAGATCGGCCTCCTGTTTGAAGGCAGTCACACGACGCACGAACTCCGCGTGATTTTCGAGCGGCCAAGTCTGGCTCAGCCAGCGGAACCGGCCGGTCGATACGCGCTCGAGACGCGGTGCCACGCCCTGGGATATCTCGGCCACGATAACGCTGCCCGGCTCGTCGTCGCCGCGGAAGCGATCGGTTTCCGGCGTACCGCTGTAAGCGGTCCTATCGTTGACCTGCAGATGACTGTGCCAATCGCCGAGCGCCAGATAGTCGAGTTGGGCGGTCTGCGCGCGGTCCGGCGGGATAATGTTGGTCGCTTCGCTGCTGCCGCCGAACTCGGTGATCGAGCCGTGCGCCAACCCGATCCGGACCGCCCCGGCAGGCGTCGCCATATCGGCCAAATAGCTCGTCGGATCATCGCGTGTGCGGCGATGATCGAGCGGGGCAGGCAGCAGCCAGGCACCGTCCTCCAGTTCGACCGGTTCGAACGTATCGAGCACGTGGACATTGGCCGACGCTTTCGCACGCACACGCCCCCACAATCCGCCTGAACGCACATGGTCGTGATTGCCCGGCATGAGCCACCAGTGCACCTTCGCCCGCTCCATGCGGGAAAGGGCCTGCACCAGCACGCGATCGCCTGGGTCGATATTGTCGAAGACATCGCCTGCGACGAGCACGTGGCGCGCTTCATGGTCATCGGCAACTGCGGCGATCCTATCGATGACGTCGAGCCGCGCCTCCATCAAGGCAGCGCGAACGTCATCGGGAAAACGACCGAAGGGCTTTCCCAATTGCCAGTCGGCGCTGTGCACAACCCGGATCATCGGAAGAATCCGTCAGAGCCGCTCGTAGGCGTAGTGGTTCTTGACATTGGCATTCAGGTAGACGCCGTGGGACGGCGCCGCCATGAGTTCGTCGTGGATATTCGGCGGCACGTTTAAATATTGGTAGACGCTGTTGTTGAGGAACTCGACCTCCAGGGTTTGCGTCGCTTCATCGTAGCCGATGGACGCTATGTTGCTCGAACTGACCGGTTGGCGTTGCATCATCCGTTCTCCTGCGTGTTGTTGTCCTGACCCCACTTGGGATCCTGTGACCTCCAGGCGGCGGCGAGCCGCTCATAATCTTCTTTCGCTTTGGCCTTCGCCCAAGCCGCGCTTACCATGGGATCCGCGCTCGACGGTCGTTCACCTTCCGGTGGCAAGTTGATCCGGCAGCGGATCGGCAGGCGCGCGGCCTCACCCATGATGATCGCCTCCCCGGTCCTCAGCACCGGAAGGGTATCGACGAGTCCGCTGAGGCTGTCCGGGAGCGCCGCCTTCACCTTGCCCTGGTCGGCGTTGTTCGACAGGCGCAGGGCGAACTGCGTACCGCACTGCGACAGGATCGTTTCGTCGATCTCTGAAGGGCGCTGGCTGACGATCATTGCCCCGACCCCGAACTTGCGCCCCTCCTTGACAATTCGTTGGACCATGTCGCGCGCCGGATTATCCGCGTCCCGGCCCAGATAACGATGTGCTTCCTCCATGACGACCAGTTCCGGCCGGTTGCGCCCGCCTTCGGGCAGGTTCCGGCCCCAGAACATCGCTTCGTAGGTGATGTTCAAGATTCCACCGATCAGCCGGACCAGAACCTGGCTTGGCACGCCTGACAGATCGAGCACGGTGATCGGCTTGTCGTGACCGAACCAGGCCTCGAGCAGTTCCGGCAAATCCATCTGCGACTTGCCCGCGAGATCGGGCTCCCACTCGCCAGGGTGCAGCATGAAGTCATATTGCCGGTCGAGCAGGCGCGAGCGCATCTGGGTAAGCTGCCGCTTGATACCCAAGACATTGGTCTGGTTGATATCGGGCAAGGCGCTGCCTGGACCCGGCGGCGAGTATTTTGGCAGCTTCAGACTTTGCGCATCGCCTGCCTCCTCAAGCGCCGGGCTGGTCCGCTCCTTATCCGCCCAGGTCTTGTATTCGGGATCGACCAGGTCTGCCCAGAGCTGCCTCAGGCTGAAGGGTAGCGGGGTGTTGATGGTCAGGGCATTGACATCGACTCCGGCGACGCCCTCAGCCACCGCAAGCTTGGCCACCTGAATTTTGTCGAGCACGCCGGTCAGGGCCGTCTCGCTCATTGGCCCCATCAGGAAATCGAGCAGCGTCAGCGTGTCGAGCGCCCAATACGGTACGTGAAGCGGCTGCTCGTCGTCGGATGGGTTGACCCGGAACACCTGCGCTGCCGATTTGAGCGCATCGCCATATTCGCCATGAATGTCGAGAAGGAGGATACGCGCGCTCGAGCAGCGCTTTCCTCCGCCGGAATGGCAAATCGAACGCAGCAGGCTGGCAATCGTTGTCGATTTGCCCGACCCGGTCGAGCCGAGAACTGCGCTGTGACGGGTCACCAACCGGTCGAGATCGATGCGGACGGGAATGCTCTCTGCCCCGGCGAGCCGCCCGATCGTGATCTGGCCCTCGTCGCCCACACCGTAGATCCGGCCGAGATCCTCTTCGGTTACCAGATGGACCTCATCGTTGATCCCGGGATATTGGCTGATGCCCCGCTCGAAACTGGTTTCGACGATTTCACCGACGAGTTGAACGGTCATCCAGCTCTCGCCGCGTTGACGGGCGTCGACCAGTGTTTCGGGAGTGGCTTGAGCACCCACCTCGGAGATCACGCCATACAGATCGTGGTAGCCTTGGGGTATGCGAACGAAGCTTGCCACTTGCGCAACCCGATAGCTGCGCCCCTCGATGATTGCGATGCCCGAAGCGACGGACTCGGCCTGCCGCACGCTAACGGTCGACCCCGCGACACTACCTACCCTGCCAAGAAAGGTCGGGCTGGTCATTCGGTGGCCGCGGGCGCAGGAGGCACTGCCGGAGCCGGCGCAGCCTCGAAGGCCTGCGGTGTCTGGGAATTGGCAAAGAACCGCGCGAAATCTTCTATTGCACCAAGTTTGAACTCGGGCTCGCCTCCCTTCGCGGGTGCGGCCCAGTAGCTGTTCCGGATCGGCCCCCAATCCTTGGTGGGAAGCTCGCCGGGGGTCTGCCAAGGGGCGGCAACGCCGTTGATGACTGCCTTGTCGCGCGCATAGACGCTGACATTGGGACGCCGGGACGCGAGCGCCACGGCACATGGCTCCTGTTCGAGTTTCTGGAATTGGAACGCAAACACGCTCGCCGCCGGGTTGGCGGCGAGCGCCTCGTCGATCCGGGCCGTGATATGCGCATCGGCATAGGAGAAGCCGATCGAGATCAACAGCGTATCTTCGGTCGCGAGGAAGCTGCGCAAGCGATCGAGCAATGCGGCATAGGGCGCTTTTTGCGTCTGATCGTATTTCATGTGCTCGGGAAAGATCAGGTGGGTCGAATCCGTCTGCCCGGTCCGCACGACTTCGCCTTCGGCGTTCGCCTTCCAGCCAAGCGAGCCATGGATCTTCCACAGGCGTGTCCAACGCGAGGAGAGCTGATCTCCGGAAACCGAGGCCGGATCGAAAAACGCTTCGCGCGCTCCGGCGAAGCCATCGAAATAGGGTGCCCGGACCCGCTCGAACGCTTCCTCGAAGAGCAAGTCGTAGTTCGTCGTAAAAATCTCGACCGCATGCGCTCTGGGAGCACCGGTGATCCAGCTGACGAGTTCCCCGTAAGCCGTGGATCCCGCGGGGAGGCGCGCCTGGACGATCTTGCCGATTTCGACGCAGATGGCATTGGCCATCGCGCGATATCCATCGGCGTCGAGCTCGTGGACCTTGGTGGTTCCGATAACGCTGCCGAGCGAACGAATGCGCGAGAGCAGAGTCTCGATGTCGTGCTTTGCGAGATCACCCTGGAGCCCCTTGATCTGGGTTCCGTAGGCCGGCTCGATCGCTTTCAAAACCAATTCGGTCAGGCCCGCGACGGCCGGGATCAGTGGTCGAGAACCGTCGGCCCGCGCCATTCCCGCCGGCGCGCCCGCTCCCACCAGCAGCCCGACGCGCTTTCGGCCCTGCGCGATGATCGTGCGCAGTGATGCCATATACTGGTCCGGATTATGAAAGCTGACGCTCAATTTCCTCTCCCCCAGTCATATCGATCTCGCTTGCGTGTGGCTCCTACAGTCAAGATGGGTCAAGGGAATACGTAACGGGTGGCCTCTTTACTCAGTTTCAGTAATCATCCGATACATCGATATGATGTTCTGGGGGAGACCTCTGCTTTTTTATACCGAGGCGGAAGTCTTCCGCTCCGCGCCACTGAGGTAAAAATACGTCTTGCGGACTTACGAGCGAACGTCAGCTTTCGGGAGCGCGCGAGAGAGCGCTGCAATGTCCGAGATTAGGGCGCAAAGCTGCCATTGCCGGCGAACCGGCTGGATATGCGCGTATGCCACCCGGCCGTAACCAACCGGTCTGTCTGAGGGATCGCCCATCGCAACGATGACGATAGGCACAGCGTTCATCCGAGTGCTACGATGAACATTAAGTGGAACTGCAAAGATAATGCAGATCGGTCCCATTTCGCGAACGAGACCACCGGGTCAATTAGCGCCGCCGAGCAGCTGTTTGGCGATGAGCGATGATACGTCGTTGGCAGCCTGCATTACTGGCTGGCTCGCGAGATGCGCGTAACGTGCAGTCGTCTGAACTTGCGTATGGCCTAGGAGCTTTCCGATCATCGGCAGGCTCTGACCGTTGCTGACCGCCACTGATGCAAACGTATGCCTGAGGTCATGAATGCGGGCGTTCTTTAACCCGGCTCTACCGCGCACCCGCTGCCAGAACGGCTGGAGATCGGTCAGGTGTGCCCCCTCGTTTCGACCGACGATGACCCATGGATTACCCATCGTACGTTCAATGCTCATGAGCACCGAGACTGCTGCCGTACCAAGATGCACTTCCTTAGCGCCGGTCTTGCTATCTGGGAGGCGCAGACGCCGGCCCTGCAGATCGACATATTCCCAACGAAGGGTCATGATCTCGCCTAGCCGACAGCCGGTGAAGAGAAGCAGGCGAACTGCTGCGATCGCGCTCGGCAACTCCACCCGCTCCTCTTCCATCTCACCGAGCACCCGACCGATCGCCTGTAGCTCCGCAGCGGAGAAATACCGCTCACGCTTCTTTTCCGGATACTTCTTGATGTGTCTACGCGGATTGGTCCCGTCGGGCCGCAGACCCCAAAGCTCGGCAAGATTGAACATCTTCGAGATGATCTCAATGTTGCGGTTCGCCTGGTAGGGGCGATGCCGCCAGTCGTGATGATATTTGGCGATATCGGCGCGGGTCACGTCGATGATGCGCAGATGCCCAATGGCGGGGAGGATGAAGAGCTTCAGGTTCCGGCGATATTCCTTGGCGGTGCTGGGCTTGAGGTGAACCTCGATATGCTCCTCGTCGAACCGCTGCGCCAAATCGCGGACCGTGAGCGCTGTCCTCTTTTCTCGCTTCTGCACCTGCGGGTCGACGTCCTGCCGAATCTGGACGAGAGCCTTGAGGGCAAGACCACGCGCCTGGTCAGGTGTAATTGCGCCAAATCGGCCAAGGCTCATCCTTCGCGAGGTTTTGCCGAAACGGTACTGAAGGACGAATTGCTTGCGGCTGGTTGGGAACACGCGAATGCCGAAACCGGACAGCTCGCTATCCCAGACGAAATAGTCCTTGTCCTTGATCTCGAGCGCCTCGATCTGTCTCTTCGTCAGCTTTGGCAAATTCGCCTCCTGTTACCAGCGGCCGCTACGTGGCTCGATCCGTAAGCAAATAGGAAGCAGGAGGGAGCGAAGCCTAGCGAAACCGTGCGTAGCCACACAGCCGCGAGGCGCTCCAACTGTCAATCTAACACGTTGAAAATAAGTCTATAAAGGTGGATGGGCGTGCTCTGGGGTAGCATCGGAACAGAGCCCTCATAACCTGAAGGTCGTTGGTTCAAATCCAACCCCCGCAACCACCAGTATACAACTAGCCCGCTGCCTCTCCGAGGTGGCGGGTTTGTTGTATCTGGGGTGGACGCGATCCGCGAACGATCGGAGCATCGCCCTTCGGAAAATGTCGGGCGTCGGTAAAGAGCGTAGCTTCTTTAGGGCGCATATGAAGCGTGGCCATGCTCGTCCTGGTGGGTTTCGACCACGCAAGGTGATCGGAACTCGCTAGCGGCGGTTCCCGTTCGTACGGTCCAGGGCGCGCTGCAGGGGCGAATGCATTCGCTTCCCGGTGCGCGATAACGGGCCACGGGATAGCGCTTACTCAGTACCAAGGGATCCACAGTCCGAAGCACCTACATCAGCTCGTAATGTGCCTTAGAGGCCGCGCCGAGGTGTGCGGCCGGACGATCGTGGAAAACGGGCGTAGGTAACCTCGCTTCGGGAAGGGGCAAGTTCGCCCCATTCGGATATCGGCCTAGGTCTGCTGGGCCACAGGCAGGCCGCGACCCGAACCTGCTGGGGCGATCCTACCTGGTGAACCAGCCGCGCAGCTCGTCCAGCCCGCGCTGGACGGTGGCCTCGTTGGCCTTGCCCTTAAGATCGCGTTCGACGCGGCGGGCGAGATTACCAAGATCCTCGTCGCCGAAATAGGCGGCGATGCCGGCCATCACATGCAGCTGCTCGCGCAGCTTCTCGCGCTGTTCGGGAGTGGGGGGCGTGGGGCCGCTCAGTTCGGCCAGCTGGGTGCGCAGCGCGCTGCGGCGCTGTTCGTACATCTGCCGCGCTTCGGCGTCTTCGTCGCTGGGGGGGCTTCCTCCACTGCTGCAGCCGGGTTGGTCACCAGCCATTTTTCGAGACAGGGGCCAAGCCGTTCGATCGAGATCGGTTTCGCAACATGGTCCTGCATGCCCGCCGCCAAGCACAATTCGATATCGTCGGGATAGGCATTGGCCGTAATCGCTAGGATCGGCAGATCACGCTCCGAAACCCCTTCGGCGCGCAGTGTGCGCGTGGCTTCGAGCCCGTCCATGACCGGCATCTGCATGTCCATCAGCACGGCATCGAACGGCCGGCCCTGTTCGCGCGCAGCGCGCACCTGTTCGACCGCCTGCTTGCCGTCCTCGGCAATCTCCACCGCCACGCCAAGACGGCCGAGCATCGCCACCGCCAGTTTGCGATTGATGTCGACGTCTTCCGCCAGCAGGACCCGGCGCCCCGTCAGCGTCTTGCGGAACGAAGCGGCGTCCTGCTTTTGCGCGGGCGCGTCGGGTGCATTGCCTTCGCATTCGACCAGCGGGAGCGAGAGCACGAAGGTCGAGCCTTGCCCCAATTCGCTCGTCGCGGTCAGGCTGCCGCCCATCAGTTCGGTCAGCTGCCGGGCGATGGCAAGACCGAGGCCGGTACCCGCCACACTCGACGCCGAGGCGCCTTCGATCTGGGCGAATTCGTCGAAGACGTGGGACAGCTTGTCCGCCGGAATGCCGACCCCGGTATCGATTACGCGGATGACGATCGAGCCGTCCTCCTCCTGCGCCACGATCCGCACCGATCCCTCATCGGTGAATTTGATGGCATTGCCGATCAGATTGAGGATGATCTGGCGCACGCGCAGCTTGTCGCCGGTCCCGGTGGGCATGCCGGAAGCGATGTCGGCCTCCAGCATGATGCCCTTGGCCTTGGCATTGGGTTCGAACAACCGCACGCTGCTGCGCACTAGATGGCCGAAATCGACCGGTTCGCGCGACAACTGCATCCGGCCCGCCTCGATCTTCGACAGGTCGAGCAATTCGTTGAGCAGGCGCAGCATCGCCTTGCCCGAATCCGAGATCATCCGCGCATATTCGAGATGCTCTTCGGACAGATCGCTTTCCAGCAGCAGGTCGGCAAACCCGATAACCCCGTTCATCGGGGTGCGGATTTCGTGGCTCATATTGGCAAGGAAATGGGTCTTCGCCTTCGCCGCGTCTTCTGCCGCGTCGCGCGATTGCCGCAGACGCTCTTCGATCAGGACGGTTTCGGTGATGTCTTTGAAAACGCCGAATACCGTAACCACTTCGCCGGTCGGCGAGCTTTCGGCATGGCCGATGGTCGCCACATGGCGCAGTTCCCCATTGGGGCGCACGATACGTGCGGTGAACTCGAAATCCTCCCCCTCGTTGAGAGCTTTCTCGACCGCTTCGGTGACCATGGGCCGGTCTTCTTCGTAATAGAAATCGATGCCCTTCTCAAGATCGGGGACGAAGTCATCGGAGACGCCATGGATCCGGAACAGCTGTTCCGACCAGAACAGCGAATCCTCCTGCACATCGATCCGCCAGTGACCGATATTGGCGATCCCTTCCGCCATCTGCAGCAGGCGATTGTTCTCACGCATGCGTGCATTGCGTTCGCTGTCGAGCAGCTTTTCGCGCCGCCGGGCGCCGATGTCGCGGACGATCCCGACGAAATCCTGCAGCTCGTCGGTTTCGGGAACCCGGCGAGACGCAAAATGGGCCTCGAGCCAGACGTAATGACCGTCGCGATGCTTGTGGCGATAGGTCGTCAGCGTGCGGGGAACCGCGCCCTGGAACAGTTTCTCGCTCGCCACCATGGTCGCGGCGCGGTCATCGGGATGGATGCCGTTGATCGGCGACTGGCCGATCATCTCTTCGGGCGGATAGCCGAGCAGTTTTTCGCAGGCCGCGCTGATGTAGCGGCGTACCCGGTCGGGCCCGATCACGACCACCATGTCGGGAAGATCGGCCGCGATCGATTCAAGGTCGGGATGTTCGACCAGGTCGCGCAGGTCCGCGTCTTCGGTAGCGGTCGGCGCGGCGGCGGCGCGGGCATCGCGAATGGCGCTGCGGAACCAGATTGCCAGGGGCACGGCGGCCACGATGGTTCCCAGCACGAAACCCAGCAGAACCATCTCGATGTCCAAATTCATACCTACTCTGTTAACTTTGTTTTGTCCGAATTACCCGGCGGTTATGCAAGCTTGTTTCCCATGGCACAATCCCGTCAAAAATTGGGTCTATCGGGGATTAAGGAAAGAAACGTATAATATCCCCTCCCAAAATATTTGAGAACTTCTTCTGGTAAGGTCTTCTAAACCATCTGGGTGAAGTGGTAGGGCCAGCACATGCAATGGCTGAAGGTACCCCCAGGACTGTCATGGTGAATCGAAAACCCCTTTGTGTTGCCGCGGCGGTGGCGTTGGTAACTACGGCAGCGGCGGGGCAAGTCCCCGCCATTTCCGAAAGTGCTGTAGTCGGCCCGTCGACGGAGGCGGTCACAAGGGTGATCACGCTGAAGGAACGCGGGTTTCCCGATGGCTTCGAGATCGCCGGCCTGTCGGGTTCGCGCGAGATTTATTTCCCCATTCCCGCGGATGCCGGCGCGCAGAACCTGCGTCTCGTGCTGCCCTACCGGACGGATTCCTCCTTCAACAGTCGCCGCGCGCTATCGATCGAAGTGAGCGGGAAGACGCTTTACACGACTGCGCTGCCGGACGGATTTTCCGAAGGGGTGATCGATGTCCCCATCAACGCCTCGCTGATCGAGCAGGGCTTCCTAGCCGCGCGCATCGTCTATTCGGGCGCAATTACCGAAGACCGCTGTGTCGATCAGCGATTGTCGGCTGCATATCTTTCTTTCGCAGGCAGTGGCGGTTTGCGCGCGCAGTTCGACGGAGTCACGGCGCCAGCCTGACGCGGGTGGCCTCCCTCGCAGCGGCGATGCCAACCGCGATCGACGTCGATCTGCCTGCGGGCGCAAGTGCCGCGCAAACCGCGGCCGCGCTAACGCTGATGCTCGGCGGGGCGGATGCACGGCTTGCCGGCAACCGCAGAACCAATCCCGCCTTGGGCGAGGGGTGGCAGGTTTCGCGGGTCATCTTCGCCGATCCTGCCTCACCCGCACTTTCGGTGCAGCGTGAGGCCGGGGAGCCGGTGTTGCAGATCGGCGGTGAGGATCCCGTCGCCAGTGCACGGCTGTTGCGCAGCCGGTGGAATGCGCTCGTCGCTTCGCCTGCTGCTGGGTCGGCACAGCGCAATGCGGGCGCTGCGGCAACCACGCTCACGGTAGGCGATCTGGGCGGCGACACGTCGATCCAGAACGTCGTCGACCGCGGACAGTGGAACGTGGCCATTCCCACCAGCGCGGTGCCTGCCGGGCAGCGCATGACGGGCATGGTGGTCGATGTCGCGGCGGCGGAAGATGGCGGGACCACGCGCCCGGTCATCGCCGTGCTGCTCAACGGCGTACTGCTGGCAAGCGCCGAGGCCGAAGACGATGGCCGTACACGGCTCGATGTGGATTTCCCGCAAGGGCTTACCACGTCGCGCAACAATCTCGAGGTCAGCGTCGCGCGGCAGCCCGCCGGCGGCGACTGCAAGTTTGCGCCGCAAGGCTATCCGGCGCAGCTGCTTCCTTCCAGCCACGTCAAGCTCGATCCCCTAGGGACGGTGTCCGATTTTTCCGATCTTCCCGCGGTCCTCAACGGCGGCTTCACGCTGGTGATGCCGGGCGCGGACGCGCTCGGTCCGGTGGCGTCGCTGCTGGGCCCGCTTGCAAGCGGCGAGGGGGCGGTTACCGTCTCCTATTCGGACATGCCCGAGGTGGGCGCCGTGGTGTATGTCGGCGACCAGGCCCCGGCCGGGACCGATCCGATCGTGCGCTTCGACCAGGGTGCGGTCACGATCGACGGGGAGAACGGGCAGACGCTCCTCGATGCCGAAGCCATTGGCGAACTGACCACGGTCCAGCTGCTCGAACAGGGCGGCCGCACCGTGGTCTGGATCAAGCCGGGCGCGGATTTCGCCGCGCTGGCGACCAGCGCTTCGCCGCCGGTGCTCAGCTATGGCAATGTCGCTTTCCTTGCCGGGGACCAGCTCGACTTCGCATTCCATAATGCGCGCGAGCGGCTGATCGATATCCGCTATCCGGAAGAAAACACCTTCAGCCAGTTCCTGAGCCGTTACCGCCTGTGGCTGATCGGCCTTGGCTGGCTGCTGGTGACGCTGGGCTTCGTCTATCTCCTCCGCCGCGTGATCGTCGCCAACAAAACCAAAGACTGATCGTGGGCAACCTCCTCTCGATCGACAGTTGGACCGGTGATTTCCTCGCCGAACGCAATCTCGTCTCGGCGCGGCAGCTGAACGAGGCGAGCGAGCTGGCTGTGCGGTGGGGGTCCAACCTCGCCGATGTCATGCTGACCAAGAACTGGATCGAGCCGGAGGACTATTACCGCGCACTGGCCGACCGGTTCAGCGTTGAACAGGTCGATCTGGAGAAGGACCCGCTCGATCCCGACCTGCTCGAGGTCGCCGAAGTCGCCAATTACATGCGGGAACTGGCAGTGCCCTGGCGGTGCGAGGACGGGGTGACGACGATCGTCACGTCGCGTCCGGGGCCCGAGCTGATCCTCTATGCCCGCCGCAAATGGGGCGCGAGCGTCAAGATCGGCATCGCCTCGAAGAAGCAGATCCAGCAGGCGGTGCAGAGCGTTTTTTCCGAACGTTTCCTGCATGCCGCGGTATTCGATTTGGCCGAACACGATCCGGTGATGTCGGCGCAGACCGTTTTTACGCCGGTCCAGCTGGTTGTCGGCTGGGCGATGCTGAGCGCGTTTGCATTGGGGCTGGCGCTGGCCCCGATCCCGACGCTGATCGCGCTCAACCTCGTGATGACGCTGTTCTACCTCGGCAATTTCCTGTTCAAGGCGGTGCTGATCTGGGCGGGCGGCAAGCACCAGCACGCCAGCGAGCGGCAGATGGATGCCGCGGTCGGCCTGCTGCGCGACGAGGACCTGCCCGTCTATACCGTGCTGGTGCCGATGTTTCGCGAGCCCGACGTGCTGCCGATCCTCGCCAATGCCTTGCGCGAACTCGATTATCCGACCAGCCGGCTCGACATCAAGATCGTGCTGGAGGAAGGCGACCAGCTGACCATCGATGCCGCCACCGCGCTGGGGCTGGAGGATATTTTCGAGATCATCCTGGTCCCGCCCGCGCAGCCGCAGACCAAGCCCAAGGCGTGCAATTATGCGCTGCAATTCGCGCGCGGCGATTTCCTCGTGATCTACGATGCCGAGGACAAGCCCGAACCCGACCAGCTCAAGAAGGTGGTGGTGACCTTCGACCGCTCGCCCGCCAATGTCGCCTGCGTCCAGTGCCGGTTGAATTACTTCAACCGCGAGGAGAACTGGCTGACGCGCCTGTTCACGCTCGACTATTCGCTGTGGTTCGACCTGATGCTTCCCGGGCTGGAGAAGCTCAAGGTGCCGATCCCGCTGGGGGGCACGTCGAACCATTTTCGCATGGACGTGCTGCGCGAACTGCGCGCATGGGACCCGTTCAACGTCACCGAGGATGCCGATCTGGGCATTCGTCTGACGCAGAAGGGCTATGAAGTCCGGCTGGTTGCCTCGACGACCTTCGAGGAAGCCAATGTCTCGCAGTTGAACTGGATCCGGCAGCGGTCGCGCTGGATCAAGGGCTATATGCAGACCATGCTGGTCCATACGCGGCGCCCGATCCATCTGGTGAGAAGCATCGGTGTGCTCGGGCTATTGGGCTTCATCTTCTTCATCGGCGGCACCATGCTGTCGGGCCTGCTGAATCCGGTGTTCTGGGCGATATTCGTGCTCTGGCTGCTGACCGAGACCGGCATCTTCGATCCGCTGTTCCCGCCTGTCCTGCTGTATCTATCCGTGTTCAACCTGCTGGCGGGGAACGGCTTGTTCATCTTCGTGATGATGCTGGCGCCTTTCCGGCGCAACTGGTTATCGCTGGTACCCTACAGCGTGACCGTGTTCTGGTATTGGGTGCTGATGTCGATCGCCGCGTGGAAAGGCGCGTGGCAGCTGATCACCAAGCCGTTCTACTGGGAAAAGACCGAACACGGGCTGTCGAAACACACCGCCGCCGAAGTCAGCAAGGCGCAGGCGAGCCAGACCGCGGGATGACGGCGCGCAGGATCACCAGCTATGCCATGCCGATCGTATTGGGCATCGCGCTGGTCGCGCTGGCCTTCATCCTCCATGCGCGCGGCTATGTGTCGGCCAGCAATCTCGACCTGCACGGACGGACGCTGCTGAGCCTCGAGGGGCTGATCCGGTTCGAGGATATCGTCACTGCCTTTCCGCCGCTGCCCTATATTACCGGGATCGGGCTCAACCACTTCGTGCCTGTCTCCGGGACTGCCGGGCTGGCGGTGTTGAGCGCGGTGCTAGCCGCGGCGCTCGTGCTGGCATGGTTCTGGGCATTCCGGGCCAACGGATTGTCGCTGTGGGAAGCCTCCGCCGCCAGTGCGGTGCTGGCTCTCAATCCGGTGTTCCTGCGCGGCGCGACCGAAGGGATCGGGTTCATTCTCGTCCACTGGGGGCTGTGGCTCACCGCTCTGGGGATGTTTAGCCTGCGCCGGGGCGAACGGGTCAACGATCTGATGCTGGTCTCGCTCGGCCTGTGCCTGATGGCTTTCGCGCATCCGTTCGGGATGGTGCTGGTATTCGCCAGCCTGCCGTTCCTGGCGCTGGTCATCCCGATCGACCGGCTGCGCATTGCTCCGGTAGCGATGTATCTGACGCTGCTGTTCCCGGTGCTCTTCTCGATCGCTTCGTTCATCTATGTGAACTGGGTTTTCGCCGACCAGACATTCGACTTCATCGGTGCGGTCAGCCGGGAATCTGCCGGGCTGGGCGCCGACCCCACCGGCCGCGTGCCGGTGGCCGACTGGCGCAATATCAGCCTCGCGCTGGTTAGCCTGTTCGCCGTATGCCCGATCGCGATCGGCTTTTTCTTCGCCGCGCGCGGGATGGCGCCGCTGCGCTATGCAGTGCTGGCGCTGTTCCTGACGGTGCTGGCGGCGATGCTGCTGGCGCTGTCCTTCGGTCTGTTTCCTTCGGCCGCGCTGGCAGCCAGTTTCGGTGTCACCGCAGCCGCCGCCTGTGTCGCGCGCTGGCCGATCGCGCGGCTCAAGCGGGTGGAGCTGCTGCTGCTTGCCGCCGGCGCGATTGGCGGGGCCTTGCTCGTCAGCGTCGACACTGCGCCCGAGACCCAGCGCTGGAAGGCGGCGCTGGCCAACCGCCCGGTGGCAGTCAGCGATCCCGAACTTGCAGGTGTTGCACGCGCGCTGTCGGGCCGCGAGGACGTGCTGTTCGATGCCGAGGCGGCACCTGCGGTGATTGCGCTGCGCGAGGATGCCGCCGGCGTCTGGTCCAGCGGGACGCAGCAATTCCGCACCGCCTCGATCCGGGGGCGAACCGATGCCAGCACGCTGGTCGTCCGCAATCGCGAATCCGATTACGGGAGTGACCGGGTTGGTCGCATCTTCCCGACCCTGTACGAGAAAGGCCTGCCCGGTTACCGGTTGCACTATGACGGGGCGCGATGGCGGGTGTATGAATTGAGCAGCGAGGCCCCACGATGACCGAAGGCAGCCAGTCCCGCATCCTCGTGGTCGACGATGTCCGCGAAAGCGCGCTGATCACCCGCGCGCTGCTGGCGCGCGGCAATTTCGACCGGATCGATATTGCCAGCGGCGGGCTTGAAGCACTCAGGATGTGCGGGATTACCCCCGATGGCGAGGCCGATAGCACCGCCGAACACCCGTACCAGCTCGTTGTCCTCGACATCATGATGCCCGATATCGACGGGCTGGAAGTCTGCGCGCGGATGCGGTTGGCCAAGGGCACGCGCGACCTGCCGATCCTGATGCTCACTGCGACCAACGACACTGAAACGCTCAACCAGGCGTTCATGGCGGGCGCCGACGACTTCCTGACCAAACCGATCGACGAGATGCGGCTGCTTGCACGTATCCGGAACCTGCTGCGGATGCGCCGCGAACAGGAGCGGCGTGCGCTGCGCGAGGAAGATTTGCGGGTCCAGAACGCCGCGCTGCGGCAGGGCCAGCTGACGCTCAGCCTGATCGATCCGACCACCAATCTGCTCAAGGACCGGGTGCTCGAACTGGTCATTTCGGATTGCCGCGCGCGCGGCCGACCCGCTGCGCTGAGCCTGGTCCGGATTATCGACTATGGGGCCTATGTCGCGGCGCATGGTCAGGACAAGGGCGAAGCATTGCTGGCGCAGGTGGCCGACATGTTGCAGGCGATCCCCGCGCCGCTGGCGGTCTATCTGACTGCCTATGGGCCGGGATCGTTCATGCTGATCCATCCCGGCGCACCCTCGGCAAGCGAGCTCGAAGACTGGAACGCGCGGGCTGCCGAAGCGGTCGAGATGGCTGCGATCAACCACGGGAATTCGATCCAGGCCGAGCATGTAACGCTCTGGACCCGGACCGTATGGGCCGAACCTTCCGGTCTGGCGGCGGCTGCGGATACGATCATCGACCGGACCAAACAGGAATTGCTGGAGCGACAATGATGGGAAAACTCTACGGCATCCCAATTGCCCTCGCCAGTCTGCTGGCGGCCCCCCAGGCACATGCGCAGACGCTGACCGCAACCGAGGCGGGTGACGGTTCGAACAAGGGCCAGGCCATTGCGACGTTCTATTATTCCAAAAGCACGCGCGGCTTCGACGCCGATGGCGACAGCATCGACATTGCCGATTACGAGAAGGTCGAGCTGTACCTGCTGGCCGAATATGAGGTCGCTCCCCAACTCACGCTGATCTTCAAGCCGAGCTTCCGCAATGTCTCGGTCGAAGGCGGCGATGACGACAGCGGGCTGGGCTATACCGATATCGGCGGCCGCTATCGTTTTGCCGAGAATACCGACGGCTGGCTGGCTGTCGAAGCGACCGCGCGGATCCCCGGCGTATCGCGCGACGACAATCTGGCACAGGTCGGCAGCACCGATGCCGAATACGATTTCCGCCTGCGCGGCTTTCACAACCTGTCCTTCGGCGCGGACAGCGGCTTTATCGACGGCCAGGCGAGCTATCGCCTGCGCGATGGCGATCCGCCCAATGAGTTCCATGCCGACGTGACGCTGGGTTATCGCCCCGATCCCGATTTCCTGCTGATGGTGCAATCTCTCAATACGATCAGCGATGGTGCGGGGCAGGGGATCTTCGACGAATATCGCTATCACAACATGCAGGTCAGCGGGGTGCTCACCGTCTCGCAATCGGTCTCGCTGCAGGCTGGCCTCGTCGGCACGATCGCGGGCGAGAACGCCCTGCGCGAGCGCGGCTTTTTCGGAGGCCTCTGGGTCTCGTTCTGAGGTTAGCGCAGGCCGAGCAGGCTTTGCGCGGGCTTGTTCTGGATCGTGAAATCGGTGTCCTTGGGGCCGCCGCCCTGCGGGTCGCTGAGCCATCGCCACACCAGCGCGGTATCGATCCCGCCCTGCCGCGCCGCATCGAGCCAGAGGCGCAGGACCTGCTCCTGCAGCGCCGGATCGGGCGGCGCATCGCGCTCCTCGGCGCTTTCCCACGGCTTGTAGGTCGCATCGGCGGCGGAGCGGATGCCGATCTCGCCCAGCCAGGCGGGCTTCGCATGACGATCCGCCAGAGTTCTCAATGCGCGGACCTCATCGCCGATCGCGCGGCGCCATGACGCCCTGTCGGTCGGCGCGCCCAGCGGCGGGTAGGAGGACATGGTCACGATATCGAGCAGGTTCCAGAAACCCACCTGCTGCGCCTCGGCGGAATTGTGCGCGACATAAGTCAGTCGGCCCGGGAACACCTCGCGCGCCCGCGCGATCAGCCGCGCCCATTCGGGCCGCGCGCTCGTCTGCAACAATTCGGTCCCGACGCTCAATACATCCGCCCCCGCTTCGGCGGCGGTTTCGGCGCAATCGACCAGTGCGCTTTCATAGGCGTCGAACCAGCTGTGCCAGTCGCTCTCGCTGGAGAACACCACGCTGCCCGCCCAGCGTTCGGGCACCCAGACATGCGGTTTGACCAGCACATCGAGCCCGACCCGCGCGGCCTCCTCAATGCCGCGGAACAGCCGCTCGCGCGGGAGCGCGCTGCCCCGGACCAGCGCCGGGTCGCTCGCGCCCGGTTGCCAGAAGAACGGCACCAGAGCGACCGTGGTGGCGCCCGCCGCAGCCAGATTGGCAAAGCTTTTGCGGGCCTGCGCGCTGCCGAACGGCGCGGCTGGGTCCTCGATCAGGTTAACGCCGATCTGCATGATCCGCGCTTTCGCGGCGAGCGGCGTCGCAAGCAAGCCCGGTAGTGCGGCCGCCATGGCCAGCACCTGTCTTCGATCCGGTCGCATTCCTCGCATAGGGGCACCTTGAAGCCGTCCGCCTGAACCCAGCCCATACGCACCGGGCCCGGCAAGCGAAACCGCCTCGCTGCCGCCGCACCTTCAGCCGCGCGCGAGCCCCGCTTTCTCGACATGCGTCGCCACCGGCTGGTCCTGGTCCTTGCGCTCGGAATAGCGGTCGACCAGTTGCTTCGCATGGGGGCGAAGCAGCACGGTGAAGCGGACCAGTTCCTCCATCACGTCGACGATACGGTCGTAATAGCTCGAAGGCTTCATCCGCCCGTTCTCGTCGAATTCCAGATAGGCCTTGGCGATCGACGACTGGTTGGGGATCGTCACCATCCGCATCCACCGGCCCAGCACGCGCAAGGTGTTGATCGTGTTGAAGCTCTGCGATCCGGCGGAAACCTGCATCACCGCCAGCGTACGGCCCTGGGTCGGACGGCGGCCCCCGATGGCCAGCGGTAAATGGTCGATCTGCGCCTTCAGGATACCGGTCACCTGCCCGTGGCGTTCGGGGCTGCACCACACCTGCCCTTCGGACCACAGCGACAGTTCGCGCAGTTCATGCACCGCCGGGTGATCGTCACCTTCGACCTGGTCGGGCAGCGGCAGGTCGGACGGGTCGAAAATGCGCGTTTCGCAGCCGAACCATTGGAGCAGCCGTGCCGCCTCCTCCACCGCGAGCCGCGAAAAGGAGCGTTCGCGCAGCGATCCGTAAAGCAGCAGGATCCGCGGCGGCGGCTCGATCGTGCCAAGCCCCAGCGCGGGATTACGATGCGCGAATTCGGTACGCAGCGCAGGCAGGTGATCGGGATCGGGGAGGGTGCGGATGCGGGACATGCAGGCTCGTTCGATCAGGCTGCAGGGAAGCGGCCGCGCGTACGGTTGGCGAAGGCCACCAGCGACAGCATGACGGGGACCTCGACCAGCACGCCGACCACGGTGGCCAGCGCGGCTCCGCTGGTCAGGCCGAACAGGCCGATCGCGACCGCCACGGCCAGTTCGAAGAAGTTGGACGTGCCGATCAGCGCGCAGGGCGCAGCGATGTCATGCGGGACCTTCCACGCCTTGGCTGCCGCATAGGCGAGTGCGAAAATGCCATAGGACTGGATGATGATCGGAATGGCGATCAGCGCGATCAGCAGCGGGTTGGAGACGATGGTTTCGGCCTGGAAGGCGAACAGCAGCACCACCGTCGCCAGCAGCCCCACGATCGACCATGGCTTGAGCCGCGCGGTGAAGGCATCGACCGCCGCAGTGTCGCCGCCATGGCTAGCTATCACCCGGCGCCGGGTCAGCGCGCCCGCGGCGAGCGGGATCACGACATAGAGGGCGACCGAGAGCAGCAGCGTTTCCCACGGCACGACGATGTCGGTGACGCCCAGCAGCAGCGCCACGATGGGCGCGAAGGCGACGATCATCACCAGGTCGTTCACCGATACCTGCACCAGCGTATAGGCGGGATCGCCCTTGGTCAGCTGCGACCACACGAACACCATCGCCGTGCAGGGCGCGGCGCCGAGGATGATCAGCCCGGCGATATACTGGTCGGCATCGCCTTCGCTCATCAGCCCGGCATAGAGATAATCGAAAAACAATAGCGCCAGCGCGGCCATGGTGAAGGGTTTGACCAGCCAGTTCACCACCAGCGTGATCACCAGCCCCTTGGGCTTGCGCCCGATATCCTTCACGCTGGCGAAATCGACGCCCACCATCATCGGATAGATCATCGCCCAGATCAGCACTGCGACGACCAGATTGACCGAGGCATATTCGAAGCCGGCAAGCGCGCCGGCCACGCCAGGTGCGACCAGCCCGAGCGCAAGGCCCGCTAAGATGGCAAGCGCCACCCAGAGCGACAGATACCGTTCGAACGTGCCGAGCGGCGAGGCCGCCGGGGGGGCGGGCGTGGCGATGGTTTGGGTCATTCGGCGGCACGCGCCCTGGCGCTGGCGCCTGCTTCGCGGCCGATGGTGGCGAGCTTGCCCTTCATCGCCAGCTCGTCGAGCCCGGCGTGGGGCAGCATCAGGAACAGTTCGATCCGCCGCTTGAGATAGCTCAGCGCATCGACGAAGGCCGCGCGCTGGCCGTCGCCCTCGACCGCCGCGGGGTCTTCGACACCCCAATGCGCGGTGAGCGGCTTGCCCGGCCAGACGGGGCAGCTTTCGCCCGCGGCATTGTCGCATACGGTGAAGATGAAATCGAACTCGGGCGCATCGGGTCCGGTAAAGACGGCCCAGTTCTTCGAATACAGGTCCGCGGTCGGATAACCGAAGCTGTCCAGCACCTCGATCGTCATCGGATGTACCGCGCCCTTGGGATCGCTCCCGGCGCTGAAGGCGCGAAAGCGTCCTTCGCCAAGCTTGTTCAGCAGTGCTTCGCCAAGCACCGAGCGGGCCGAATTGCCGGTGCAGAGAAACAGCACGTTGTAGGGTTCGCGCATGGGGGTGCCTTCTTTGGGGGCGGGGGTGGTGCAATCTTCTCCGCCGCAGCAATTCTCCAGGAGAAAGCCGACGAGCGCGTTCATGGCCGAATAGTCGGCGCTGTAGATGAGTGAGCGCCCCTCGCGGCGCTGCCCGATCAACCCGGCGCGCGACAGATGCGCGAGGTGAAACGAGAGCGATGAATTGGGAATCTCGAGCGCTTCGGCGATTGCGCCAGCGGGCATGCCATCCTCACCCGCCTGCACGAGCAAGCGAAACAGCGCGAGGCGGTGTTCTTGCGCCAGCGCACCCAGCGCCTCGACCGCTGCCGGAGAACTCATTTCCATGAGTGTCGAAATATAGGCCGCCCTGGACGACGTCAAGGCATGCTTCGATTACTCTCGAAATAACCGCCGGGAGCGGTCGGGCTCAGGGAAGCTGTTCGGCCAGCTTCCGGAGAGTCTGTGCGGCTATGTCCAGCGTCTGCAGCTTGGTCATGAAGCGCGCCACCACTGCCGGGTCCTCGGCGAGGTCGTCGGCGAGCGCTTCCATGGCGGCGGCCGTATGCGCCACATCCTCGCGGCTGAGCTCGGCAGAGAACAGCGGGGCGGCGACCTTGGCCACCGGCGCGGCGACCAGTTCGGCCTTGGCGGTCTGCACCGCTACGTCGACTTCCGATTGCGTCCGGCGCCCCGAGGGGAGCCACAGCCCGACATCGGCACGGTGGCGGAACTTGATCCCCGCCTTCCCGGGCTTGATCCAGACCACCACGGCCTCGAGCGAGATATCGCCGCGGTGCAACAGGCATTGCGTATCGGGCTGCGGCAGAACCTGGCCCTCGACCAGCGCGCCCCCGGGTGACATGTTGCGGACCTTCACAGTCTCGCGCGAATTGCCGGTAACCAGCGCCGCCATGACGAACATATTGGTCCGCGGCTCCGTGCGTGCACAGCCGATGAAGTCTTTCTGGGGTTCGTATGCTGCTGATAACATGTCGATTTCCTGCGGGAACCTTGGCTGATTCCCCCGCAAGATTGCCTGTCGAGCGCTATACGTAAAAATACTAGGTCCGCTCGCTTTGGCGCGGCGCCTGCGCCCGGTGTGCGGAACGCAAAACGAGAAGGGCCCGCCGCTCTTGCGAGCGACGGGCCCTCTTCCCGTTAAGTGGGTTCGGGAAGATTAACGGAGCAGCGAAAGCACGTTCTGCTGGCTCTGGTTGGCCTGTGCGAGCATCGCGCTCGAAGCCTGGCTCAGGATCTGCGACTTGGCGAGCGCGGTCGTTTCGGCCGAATAGTCGGTGTCTTCGATCCGCGAACGTGCGTCGGACAGGTTCGTGATGTTGTTGTTGAGGTTGGTCACAGCCGATTCCAGCTGGTTCTGCGACGCACCGAGGCCGGCGCGAACGGTCGAGACCGTCTTGATGGCGGTGTCGAACAGGGCGATATCGCCAGCCGCGAGGGCTTCGACGTCGACGGCTGCCGCAGCGGCCAGATCGGCATCGGTGGTGAGGTTGGCCGACAGATCGATGTCGATCGCATCGGCTTCGTTCGCGCCGGCCTGGACCGTCACGACACCGGCAGTACCAGCCGAAGCGTCGAACAGCTTCTGGCCGTTGAATTCGGAGTTCGCCAGAACGCTCGTGATCTGCGTGTTCAGCGCGGTCATTTCCGAAGCGAGGTTGGCGAGGTCGTCGGCCGAATAGGTGTTGTTCGACGCCTGGACCGTCAGTTCGCGCTGGCGCTGCAGCATGTTGGTGACTTCGCTCAGCGCGCCTTCTGCGGTCTGCGCCATCGAGATGCCGTCATTGGCGTTGCGGATGCCCTGGTTCATGCCGCGCACCTGCGAGGTCATGCTGGTGGTGATGGCGAGGCCGGCCGCGTCGTCCTTGGCGGAGTTGATGCGCTTGCCGGTCGACAGGCGTTCCATGGCGGTTCCGAGGGCTTTGCCCGCGGCATTCGAAGCATTGGCGGCCTTGAGTGCGCCGATATTGGTGTTGATGACGTTCATGACAATGTTCCCTTTGGTCTACGGTCACTGCCCCCGGTCAGGATGTGGCAGTCGCAAACCAGACCGGCAGGAACTTTCCGGAATTAAGGGTGTTGTCCAAATTACCGGGGTTTCGAGTTAACTATCCTCGTAAATCTACCAGCCCTAAAATTAGCCAATCTTTTGACGTCCGTGCCGCATTTCGGGGTCTGTCGCTAAGACATGCCAAGTGGGGGCACAAATGGACGGGATTACGAAAACCACGGGCTTTATGCGCGTGCATGGGACGATCGAGGCACGAATGGCGGGCATTGCGTCCTCGCTATTCATGGACCGACCGGTCACTCTGGCGGATGCGAGCGATCTCGCGGCCAGCCGCGATGCCCGCACGATCACCGTGGCGCGCGGCGAAACGCCCGCGATCGAACTGGCCGGTACCGGCGGCTCGCTCACCTATACCGACCCGATCGCCGAAAGCAGTATCGCTGCGCTGGTCGCGATGACCTATGCCGGGCAGGGCCCGGTCGCGGCCGATCCGGCGTCGCTGTCGATCATCGCGCTGGCCGACCGGCTGGCGCGGACCGACATTCCGGTGCTGATCAACGGACCCACGGGTACGGGCAAGGAAGTGCTCTCCACTTTCATTCACCGGCGCAGCACGCGCGCCGACCAGCCGTTCATCGCGGTCAATTGCGCGGCGATCCCGGAAACCATGCTCGAGGCGATGCTGTTCGGGCACGAGAAGGGCTCGTTCACCGGCGCCAATGCGGCGGGCGAAGGCTTCTTCCGCGCGGCCGATGGCGGCACGTTGCTGCTCGACGAAATCGCCGAAATGCCGCTTTCGCTCCAGGCGAAGCTGCTGCGGGCGTTGCAGGAAGGCGAAGTGGTGCCGATCGGCGCGACCCGCCCGATCAAGGTCGATGTGCGCATCATCGCCTGTGCCAACCGCGATCTTCCGCATGAAGTGGCCGAGGGTCGATTCCGCGCCGACCTTTACTACCGCCTCAACGTCTTCCCCATCGAGATGCCGCCGCTGCGCGAACGCCGCGCCGATATTGCACCGCTGGCTTTCGCCATGCTGCTGCGCCACGTCGCCAAGGGTGACCGCGTGCCGTGGATCGGCGATGCCGCGATCGCCACGCTGGCCCAGTATCCGTGGCCGGGCAATGTGCGCGAACTCGAAAACGTCATGCGCCGGGCCTTGCTGCTCTCGCAGGGCGAAAGCGAGATCGGTCCCGAACATATCGTCTTCGACATGACCGCCCGGGCGGTCGACAAACCGGCCGAAGCGCAGCCCGTGGCCGCAGCCGAGGGTCCGGCGAAGCTGTCGAAGATCGTCCAGATCTCCGAAGCCCGCGCGATCATGGAAGCGCTCGATTCAGTCGGTGGCCACCGCGCCAATGCCGCGCGGGCGCTGGGCATCAGCGAACGCACGCTGCGGTATCGCCTGGCCTCGTTCCGTGAAGCCGGTATCGCCGTGGGAGCAGGCCGATGAACCCCGTAGGCGGCGTAGGCGGCGGCGGATCGATCGAACAGATCATCGCGCTGCGCCAGCAGATCATTGACCGTTCCAAGGTCCTCCAGGACCTGCACCAGCCGCAACCCGCGGCCCCGACCGAGGGGCCGACTTCGGCGCCGAGCTTCGGCGATACGCTTCGCACCGCGCTCGACAATGTGAACGCGGTCCAGAGCAGAATCCGGCCGCGTGACCGCGGCCTACGAACGCGGCGAGGAAACCGATATCGCCAAGGTGATGCTCGCCCGGCAGGAAGCCGGGGTCGCCTTCGAAGCCACGCTCCAGGTCCGCAACAAGCTGCTTGCTGCGTATCAGGAAACCATGCGGATGGGGGTCTAACCGATGACCGGACTGGTTCCTGCCGACAACACCGGCGCGGGCATGCTGACGCCGCTGACGGGCGGTTCGGGCACGTTCGGCGAACGCCTGCGCGCCTTTACCGCGCAACCATCCGTCAGGAAGGTGCTGCCCTGGTTTGCCGGGACCGCCGGCCTTGGCCTGCTCGCACTGACCTGGGCGACGCTGTCGCCCGCGCCGCAGCGGGTGCTCTATTCCTCGCTCGGCGATGCCGAACGGGCTGGCGTCGTCGCCTCGCTCGACCAGGCCGGGATCGACTACACGATCGACAATGGCACGGGCGCGCTGACCGTGGGCGAAGACGATGTCTATCGCGCGCGGATGATGGTTGCCTCCGACGGCTCGCTCGCCTCGCCCGAAAGCGGGACCGATCTGATCGAAAGCCTCCCGATGGGGGCCAGCCGGACGCTCGAGGGCGACCGCCTGCGCGCCGCACAGGAACGCGAACTCACGCTGACGATCATGGAAATCAACGGGGTCGAGGCGGTCCGCGTGCATATTGCGAAGGCCGAACGCTCGGTCTTCGTGCGCGAGGATGTCGCCCCTTCGGCCTCGATCATGGTGCGCATGGCGCGTGGGCGCCAGCTGACCGATGGCCAGGTGATGGCGGTTACCAATCTGGTCGCGGGTTCGGTCCCGGGGCTGAACATCGATGCGGTGAAGGTCGTCGACCAGCACGGCAAGCTGCTGACGCAGGCGCGCGACCCCAATAGCGGGCGGCTCGACCTGCAGGCGCAGATGGAAGCCAAGCTCAACGCGCAGGTCGACCAGCTCCTCTCGCCGATGTTCGGCAGCGGCGCCTTTACCTCGCAGGTCCAGGTCGATCTCGACATGAACGAGGTCACCTCGGCGCGCGAAAGCTATGACAAGGACGGCACCGTCCGCCGCGAGACGACGCAATTGTCGCAGAGCGGCGGCGTCCAGGCGGGCGGAATTCCCGGCGTGTTGGCGAATACGCCGCCCGCCGATGCCGAAGCCCGGCAGGGGGCGCCCGAGGATACTGCCGAGGCCGCTCCCGGCGGCGGCGTGGGCGAAAGCAGCGCTACCCGCGTTTATGAACTGGGCCGCGAAGTGTCGGTTTCCAACCTGACCCCGGGGTCGATCAAATATCTCTCGGTCGCCGTGGCGATCGACCAGGCGGCGCTGGCCAAGGCGAGCGCGGCGGATATCAACAAGGTCAAGGAACTCGTTTCGGCTGCGGTCGGCGCGCGGGCCGATCGCGGCGACCAGGTCACCGTGGTCATGCGCGCCTTCGAAAAGGTCGAGACCGAAGCGGTGCCGTTCTACGAAACCAGCTGGTTCGGGATGGCGGTCCGCAATGGCGTGGCGATCCTCGCCGTGCTGCTGGTGCTGCTCCTCGCGGTGCGTCCGGCGATCAATGCCCTGCGTAGCGGAGCGAAGAGCGGCGGCGTACTCGATCCGCAGTCGGGAGGCACTCCCGCGCTTGGCGGACCGACCATGGGCGCTGCGACGCCTTACGACCGGCAGGCGCTCGACGGGCAGATCGAACTGGCCCAGCGGATCGCGCGCGAGAACCCTGACGATGCCGTGCTCGCACTGCGCCGCCTGCTCGCGGAAGATGCGCGGCAAGGAGCATCCACATGACCGCGGCCACACCCCAGCTACTCGGCGGCACCGACAAGGCGGCCATCATGGTCATGCTGCTCGCCGAAGAGGATGCCTCGAAGATCCTCGGCCAGCTTACGCCCGACGAATTGCGCCAGCTGGCGGGCACGATGTGCGGGATCGGCGAAGTCGAACCGCAGTCGATCGTCGATGCCATCGCCGGTTTCTCGCGTTCGACCGAGAACAGCGGGATTTCCGGCCACGGCCGCGTCGACAGCGTCCGCAAGCTCCTCAACGGGGCGGTGGGCGAGGTGAAGACCGACAACCTCATGCGCCAGGTCGCGCCCGAGGCCGAGGAAGCGAGCCTCCCCGCGCTGGGCCTGCTGCGCTGGCTCGATCCCAAGATCATCGGTGAAATCCTCGCCGACGAACATCCGCAGGCAATCGCCGTGCTGCTGTTGCAGCTCGATGCCGATGTCGCTGCGGCGGCGCTGTCCGCCTTGCCCGAGGATCTGCATACGCCGGTGCTCCACCGCGTGGCCAAGCTCGGCCCCGTGTCGCGGCAGGCGATCGATATCCTCGAAGGCACGCTCAACGCCAAGATCGAGAAGCTGCACGGGACGATCCCGCTGACGATGGGCGGGATCAAGCATGCGGCGGAGATCATCAACCAGTCGCATCGCAGCGTCGAGAAACGCGTGCTCCCGACTATCGGCAAGATCGACAAGAAACTTGCCAAGGAACTCGAGAACGAGATGTTCAAGTTCGAGCATCTGTTCGCGCTCGATATGAAGATGACCGGCGTGCTGCTGCGCGAGGTTGAAAGCGATACGCTGATCATGTCGCTCAAGGGGCTCGAAGAAGACCGCCGCGAGCAGTTCTATGGCGCGATGTCATCGCGCGCGGCCGATGGCCTGCGCGACGAGATCGAGATGCGCGGCCGGGTCAAGAAGAGCGATGTCGAAGCGGCGCAGAAGGAAGTCGTCGCGATTGCCAAGCGCCTGATCGCGCAGGGCGATATCATCATGGGCGAAGGGGACGAGGACTATGTCTAGGGTCGCCTATGCCGCGCTCGGCAAGCGGGGGAGCTTTTCCCGCGACAACCGCTACACCAAGATCCAGGAAGACGCCCCGCCGCCGGTTGCCGAGGATGCGGGCGAGAAAGCCTATCGCGCGGGCTATGAAGACGGCCAGATTTCCGCGCATGCCGATTTCGAGGCCCGCCTCAAGGCCGAACGCGCCGCCCGCACCGCGATAGAGCTGGCGTTCGCCCGCTTCGACGCGGCCAGCGAACGCCAGCTGCGCGAACGGATGCTGGCGACGGTCCATGCACTGTGCGAGGAAGCGGTCCTCCCGCTCGCGCTCGATACCGAAGGGCTTGCCCGGCGGGTCGAGGCGGCCGCCGCCATGTTCCAGCGCAAGCATGACGAGCGGATCATCCATATCCATCCCGAAGATCTCGAACTGGTCCGCGGCGACGTATCCGCAGACCTCGAACTGGTGCCCGACGCCAGCGTCGAGCGCGGCGGTTTGCGCGTGGAAACCGATGACGGCGGGGTCGAGGACGGCCCCCAGCAGTGGCAGCGCGCGCTCGCCGAAATCTTCGCCGCATGCAAACCCTGATAGACGAGACCTTCGCGTCGGTCGCATCGGCCTCGCTCGATCTCGCGCCGCGCCGGTTCGGCCGGGTGGTGGCCTGCGATGGCGGGTTGATCGAAGTTTCGGGACTGGGGGTGCCGATCGGCACGATCTGTACGATCGCGCAGGGCGCATCGACCGAACACCGCGCGGAAACCATCGGCTTTCGCAACGGCCATACGATGATGATGATGCTCGGCGATACGGTTTTGCTACGCCCCGGCGCCATTGTGCGTCCCGAGGGGCAACCGGGCATGCTCAGCGTGGGGCGCGAGTTCCTGGGGCGCGCGGTCGACGGATCGGGTGAGCCCATCGACGGACGCGGACCGATCGGTGCGACCACCGCCTGGCCCGCCGGTGGCTACCGGGTCGGCGCGCTCGACCGGTCGCGGGTTACCGAAGTATTCGACAGCGGCATTCGCTCGCTCAACGCGCTGACCACTTTCGGGATCGGGCAGCGGATCGGCATCATGGCCGGGTCCGGGGTGGGCAAGTCGGTGCTGATGGACATGATCGTCGAAAGCGCCCGCGCCGATGCGATCGTGGTCGGACTGATCGGCGAACGCGCGCGCGAAGTTTCCGATTTCGTCACCCGGCACATGGCGGGGGACCGCGCGGCCAATACCGCGATCGTCGCCGTGCCTGCCGATCATGCGGCCAATCTCAGATTGCGCGGGGCGATGCTGGCGACTTCGCTCGCCGAACATCTGCGCTCGCAGGGCAAGCGTGTGCTGCTGATCCTCGACAGCCTTACCCGCGTCGCACATGCGGCGCGTGAAATCGGCATCCTGCTGGGTGAACCCGGCGCCGCGCGCGGCTATCCGCCTTCGGCGCTGGCGACGATCACCAAACTGATCGAACGCGCGGGCAATTCGGAAGAATCGGGCGGCGCGATGACCGGCATCTATACGGTGCTGGCCGATGGCGATGACCAGAACGATCCGGTGGTCGATACCGCGCGCGCGATCCTTGATGGCCATATCGTGCTGTCGCGCGAGATCGCACAGCGCGGGCAATATCCCGCGGTCGATGTCGGCGCCTCGCTCAGCCGGGTGATGAACGACATCGTGTCCCCCGAACAGGCCGCGACCGCGCGCCGCTTCCGCGCGCTGAGCGCGACCTATGAAGCCAATCGCGATCTGGTGATGATGGGGGCCTACCGGCAGGGGACCGATCCGCTGCTCGACGAGGCGATCGCGCTGCATCCGCGAATGTGCCAGTTCCTGTCGCAGGGCGGGCAAGAGAGCATCGATATCGCAACCTCCTTCGCCCAGCTGACCGAGCTTGTCGGCAGTGACGCCTGAACGAAAGAAACTCAAACGCGCGCAACTGATCCAGCGCGTCCGGACCGTCGAACGGATGCAGTCGGCGGCCGCTGCGAGCGAAGCCGAAGCGACACGCACGCGGCTGTCTGGCGTGGCGGAACGAACGCGCACGCTCGCCGCGCATTACGCGCAGCGCGCCGACGATATGGTCGGGGCCGACCTGCGTAGCGGCAAGGCGATGCGCGATCAGCTGCAGAAGCTGTCCGAAGTGAGCTCGCGCCAGGCCGAAGAGGCCGAACTGCAATCGCAGACCCGGCGCGAGGCCTTCGCCCAATCCGATATGCGTTTGCGCAAGGCCGAGGAAGGGACGCGCGAACTGGTGCGTTCGATCGTCGCCGGTCTGGAAAAGGGCTGACCGACCCGGAGTTTGGCACGCTTCTTGATAGATAGTCCGCACACGACAAACGGACTTTCTATGACCTTTTCAATCGCCCTACCGAAGTCGCTCGACACCGCGTCCTCTGCCGCCGGCCTCACCAGCGAGAACGGGCAGAAAAGCGCGGGTTTCGAGGGGACTGACGGGTTCGCCGAACTGCTGGGCCAGCTGGCGTCGTTCACGCCGCCCGCCGGTCAGGCCGATACGGCGGAAGCGGACCGGCAAGCGGGCGATTTGCCGACCGGCAAGGAATTGCCGCTTGCCGCCTTGGGCCTGCCGGTCCTCGACAATACGCTCGCGGCGCCGACCGCCCTCGACGCCAAAGGTGGAGCGGGCAAACCGGCGGCTGGCGGCCTGGTCCCGAACGCTCCGAAAACCGACCTGGCAATGACCGCGTCGAACCCGCGCACAACTGCGCCGGGGGCAGGGCTTGCCGATGCGGCGGGCGAACCGCCGGTCCAAGGTCTCGAAGTCCGTATCTCCGCGGCCCAGCAACCGCGTGATCCGCGCGCGGCCGGCATGGTGTCGTCGCTCCAGACCGGCAAGGCCGCAATGGACTTGCCGGCTGTGGCTGCGCATGGTCGCTCGGAAGCAGCGCCGGTTGCGACTGCACCGCAGAGCGAAACGAAAGCCTCGGTCAAAGCCGCGGCGACCGAAACCGCGGTTGCGGCTCCTGCAAAGGCCGAACCTGCTGCACTGCAAGGCGCCGGAACGGCCCAACGCTCGGCCATCGGCGAACGCAAGATCGGCGACAAGGCGCTGGCGGAGAAACTCGCGTCCAAGCCGCGCACCGGCGCGACCAGCGATGCCGCGAAATCCATGCCGCAAGCACTTGCGGTGGCTGCGGACGGCAGCGCATCCACCATACAGCCCGTTTCGAGCGCAGCGCGGCCCATCGCTACCGACCAGTTCGCCAATGTCGAACGCGTCGTCGAGCATCTCATGGCGGCGCGGCAGTTCGATCTCTCCAAACCGGCTGCGATTGCCGTTGCGCACAAGGAATTCGGCGCGCTGACGCTTACCTTCGACCACTCGGCCGGGGGCATGAATGTCGAAATCGCCGCCGAGGATGGCGAGGCGCAGCGTGCGCTGGCGGCGGCGATGGCCAATGACCGCGGCGCTACCCGCGCGCAGGAACTGGCGGCGCAAACGCCGTCTTCCGCGACCCAGCCCGGCCAGACCGGCGGCGAACGCGGCGGCTCGGCGAACAATGCGGGCACGGGCTCCGGCAACGCGTCCGGCGATGACCAGCGCCAGCAGACTTCCGACCAGCGCAGCCGCCATGGCGAGCGCGCTCCCAACCAGCCCCAGGCGCCCGCGCAATCGTCCTCCGACGACGCGCTCTACGCCTGACTCGCGGCACCCGATTTTAGCAGGACAACACCATGCCGAACGAAAATGACCCTCAGGAACCCGTAGCGAAAAAGAAGGGCGGCAAGCTCAAGCTGGCGCTATTCGCTTTCGTGCTTCTCGGCGCGGGCGGCGGCGGGACCTATGCCGCTTTCGCCAGCGGCATGCTCAACGCCCATCCGGCGGAAGAAGAGGACCCCAACCCGAAGCTGGTCCTCAAGGGCGACGAGGACCCCTATCCCGCCGGCAAAGACGACGAGGCGAAGGGCGCAGCGATCGTTTACGGTGTGGGCGGGGGCGAATACCGCACCGCCTATTACGATTTCACCGAGGAATTTACCTCGAACCTCGCCGATAGCGGCGCTCTGGTGCAGATCAGCCTCGCGGCTTCGACGCATTACGACGGGCGCGTGCTGATGTGGCTGGAAGAGCACGAAACGGCGCTTCGCTCTCGCATTCTCGCCGAACTGGCTGCTACCGGCGAAGCCGAACTGGCCAGCATTCATGGCAAGGAAGAACTGCAGAAGCGCCTGACCAAGGCAATCAATGAAACGCTCGAGGAACGCGAAGGCTTCGGCGGCGTCGACAGCGTCTATTTCCGGTCGTTCATCGTCCAATGATCTCCTCCGCGATCCCCGCCGCCACGGCCCGTGCCGCGAGCCATTGCGAAGAGCTTTTGAGCCGTGCGGCGACCCCGCCCGACCTCGACCTCGAATTCGCGCGTTTTGCCCGCGGGTTCGCCGAGCAGGCGACGACGCAGCTGGGCGCGCTGTGCGACGACCGGACGCTGGTTGCAGAGATCGCCGAAACCGAACTGCTGCCGGTGGGCGAATGGTATGCCAAGGTCGGTACCGCGCACCGCCACAGCTTCTTCGCGCTCGGCCAGGAAAGCCGCGGGATCCTGATCTCCACGCGGATCGGCGAAATCGTCGCGCAGTTCGAACGCATTCTCGGCGGGACCGGCGACGTCGACGAGCGTTGCAGCGTCCTGCCCGCTTCGGCACTGCGTTTCGCACAGCAGTTCGAAGACCGTATGGCCGATGTGCTGCGGCGCACCAGCGACCGCCGCGAAATCGCCGCCGCCGCCAATGGCGACGAGGTCGAACAGGTCGCACCTTTCGCTGCGAGCGAACGCGTGTGGACCGTGACGCTGTCAGTGAGCAGCCCGAAAATCTCGCGCTCGTGGACCGTCCGGCTTGCCATGTGCCAGTCGATGATTGCCGAGATCGTCGGGACGCGCGCCGTCTCGCCGGCCACCGGACGCACGATCGGTGCGCGCGGGATCGAAGGCTCGGCGATTGCGCATGTCGACCTGCCGCTGCGCGCAGTGCTGGTCGATGTGCCGATGTCGATCGCCCAGCTGGCCAGTCTCACGCCCGGATCGGTCATCCCCGTCGCGGTCAATCGCAACGTTCCGCTGCTGATCGGCAATCTTACCATTGCGCATGGCTGTGTCGGTGAACTCGACGACCGTGTTGCGCTCGAACTCAATCAAACTTCCCTTTCGGAGTAACTCCTTATGGCTTCGCATGCAGATGGCTTCGGCCTTATCCAGGACATCGATGTCCGCCTCACCGTAGAACTCGGCCGTAAGTCGATGCGCCTGCGCGACGTGCTCGCGCTGGGGGAATCGAGCGTAATCGAGCTCGACCGACTGACCGACGAACCGCTCGACATGTTCGTCAACGGCAAGCTGATCGCGCGCGGCGAAGTGGTGGCGCAGGGCAATCGTTTCGCGATCCGCGTGATCGAGATCGTCGGCGCGGGTTCGAACGAAGCCGCGGTCGAACGGCGCGCCCAGCCGATTACCGTCACCTCGACCGGTGCAGGCGAGGCGGCCTGATGCTCTGGTACGTCCTCAAGCTGCTGGTCCTGCTGCCGCTGATCGGTGTCATGATCTGGGGCAGCCTGAAACTGGCAAAGAAAATGCAGGGCCAGTTCGGTGCGCCGACAGGTGGCAGCAAGGCCGTGCGCATTGTCGAAAGCACGATGCTCTCGCCCACCTTGCGGCTGGCGGTAATCGAATTCCATGGCCGCGAAATACTCGTTTCGACCTCGCGCAACGGCCTCGTCCGGCTGGCCGAGGCACCGGCGCGGCCGGAAGCGCAGGACGTCGCCGCATGATCGCTCGTCTCGCCAAACTCGCCGCGGCGCTGGCTGCGCTGGCCTATCCCGCGCTCGTCCGCGCGCAGACCGGGGATGCCGCGGTGTCGGGCGCGCTCGACCGCGCTTTCGGCGAGATGGCAGGGGCCGGCGGCGAACCGCTGAGCCTGTCGCTCCAGCTGCTGCTGGTGATGGGCCTGCTGACCATTCTGCCCGCGCTGCTGCTGATGATGACCAGCTTCACCCGGATCATCGTGGTGCTGGCGATCCTGCGACAGGCGCTCGGCCTGCAGCAATCGCCGCCCAACCAGGTGCTGATCGGGATCAGCCTGTTCCTGTCGCTGTTCATCATGGCGCCGACGCTGGAAGCGGTGAACGAAAACGCCATCGCCCCCTATTCTGCAGGCGAGATCGGTGCCGAAGTCGCGATCGAACGCGCCGGTGACCAGTTCCACGGCTTCATGATCCGCCAGACACGCGAATACGACCTTGAAATGTTCGCCGATATCGCCGGGGCGGGGCAGTTCGCCAGCCCGCAGGACGTGCCCTTCTCGATCCTGCTGCCGGCCTTCGTCACCAGCGAACTCAAGACCGCCTTCCAGATCGGCTTCATGCTGTTCCTGCCGTTTCTCGTCATCGACCTCGTCGTCTCCAGCGTGCTGATGAGCCTCGGCATGATGATGATGAGCCCGATGATCGTGTCGCTGCCCTTCAAGCTGCTGCTGTTCGTCCTCGTCGACGGCTGGGCGCTGCTGATGGGCTCGCTCGCCTCAAGCTTCGGATAGATCTCATGGACGAAAGCGCCGTACTCCTTTCGATGGCCGACCGCATGTTGTGGATCGCCGCACTGGTTGCCGCCCCGATCCTGCTCGCGAGCCTCGCGATCGGTCTCGTGATCGGGCTGGTGCAGGCCGCGACGTCGGTCAACGAACAGACGCTGACCTTCGTCCCTAAGCTGGGCGCGGTCGCCTTCGTGCTGGTTATCCTGGGCGCATCGATGATGGCGCTGGTGGGTGATTTCACGCAGGATATCTTCGCCGAAATCGCAGCGATCGGCGACTGAGGACCTTGCCGTGAACGGCCTCGATCTCGGCCTTGGTGCGCTGGAGCAGGACATGTGGCGCGTCGTCTTCCTGATGACGCGGCTGGGTGCTGCGCTGCTTGCCGCACCCTTCTTCGGCGCAACCTCGGTGCCGATGTCGGTGCGCGTCGCGATTACTGGCGCGCTGGCGATCTTCGTGTCCTCCTGGATGCCGGCAGTCGAGACCCCCGAAGCCCTGCTCTCGCTTGAGGGATTGCTCGCAGTGGCGGGTGAGGTCATCATCGGGCTGGCGCTCGGCTTCGTGCTCCAGCTCGCCTTTGCCGCGCCGACCGTGGCCGCCGAACTGATCGGCGGCGGCATGGGTATGAGCATGGCGGTATCGCAGGATGCGATGGGCGGCGGGACCACCACCTCCTTCGGCCAGTACTTCGTCATCGTGCTGACCCTGATCTTCCTGGCGACCGGCGCGCATCTGCACTGGATTGCGCTGGTTACCGAAAGCTACAACGCTTTCCCGCCGGGCCAGACCTGGCTGGGGGCAGAACGGTTCGCGGCAATCGCGGGTTTTGCCAGCTTCATGTTCGAAACCGCGCTGAGGATCGCGCTGCCGGTCACGGTGATCCTGTTGCTGGTGCAGGTGCTGACGGGCATCCTGAGCCGCTCGGCGCCGTCGCTCAATCTCTTCGCGCTCGGCCTGCCCGCTGGCGTGCTTGCCGGACTGGCCGCGCTGATCATTTCCGCACCGCTGATTTACGACCAGTTCACCGGCCTCGTCGGCGACGCGCTCGACCAGACTGAAAGCGTGATCGCGCGATGAGCGAGACTGCCGGCGAAAAGACCTTTGCCCCAACCGAGAAGCGGCTGGCGGACGCGACCAAGAAGGGCGACGTCCTGCGTTCCAAGGACGCGGGCACGGCTGCCGTCATGCTGTTCGGCGGCGCTTGGCTGGCGATTGCGGGGCCGTTGCTGCTCGAAGGGCTCGCACAGCTGACACGCGAAGCCTTCCTGTTCGATGCGCGCGATATTCGCGATTTCAGCGTCGGGGGCCTGCTGATGCAAGGCCTGCTGCTGGGCGTGCCTGCAATCCTCACGCTGGCGGTGCCTGTCATCCTGGTCACGTTGCTTTCGCAGCTGGGCTTCGGCCGCGGGCGCTGGGTGGCGGCCAATCTCAAGGCCAAGGGGCAGCGGATCAATCCCATGTCCGGCCTCAAGCGCATGTTCGGCCCGCAGGGGCTGGTCGAAATGGGCAAGGGCCTGCTCAAGGTCGCGCTGCTGGGCAGCATTGCGGCGTGGTGGTGGTGGACCAGCATGGAAACGGTCATCGGGCTGGGGCGGGGCAATCTGTCGGCCCAGCTGACCGCTGCCTGGCATGCCATCGTTTCGCTGATCTTCGCGCTGGGTGCCGGGCTGGTGGTAATCGCTTTCGTCGATCTGCCGATCCAGTGGCTGCGCCAGCAGAAGCGGCTGAAGATGAGCTATCAGGAGCTGCGCGACGAAAACAAGGAAACCGAAGGCTCACCCGAAATGCGCGCCGCGCGGCGGCAGCGCCAGCGCGATATCGCCACCGGATCGGTTGCCGGGGCAATGCGCGAAGCACAGTTCGTGATCACCAATCCGACCCATTTCGCGGTCGCCATGACCTATGATCCGGACAAGGCCTCGGCCCCCATCGTCCTCGCCAAGGGGCGCGGCGACAAGGCGATGGCGATGAAGGAACTGGCGCGCGAACTCGACCTGCCGACGCTCGAAATCCCGCAGCTGGCCCGCTCGGTCTATTACACCACGCGCGAACGGCAGATCATTTGCGAAGACCTGTATGGCGCAGTCGCCTCGGTGCTGGCCTATGTCTTCTCGCTCAAGCGCGGCGAAGCGCCGCCGCTCCCGGCAATCGAGGTGCCCGCCGCGCTGCGGTTCGACGCCGATGGCCGCGTGCCGGTTAATCCGCCGCGCAATGCGTCGTTATCAGGGCGATGAGTATTTCCAGTTCCTCGATCGCCACCTCGCTCGGTATCGGCAGCGGCGTAGACATGACCGGTTTGGCCGAGCAATTGGCCGAGGCGCAGTTCGCCGGGCGCAACCAGCGGCTGGCCGACAAGTCGGAAACGCTCGAGCGGCGGATCTCGCTTGCGGGATCGATCCGCAGCAGCCTCTCCACCTTTGCCACGGCGCTGGGCGATCGGCTGCGGACCGGCGATCTCGCGCCCCTGCCGACGATCAGCAACACCGCGGTCGCCGCAGTCTCCACCCCGCTGGGGGCGGTGGGCAAGGGCAGCTATTCGCTCGAAGTCACCAAGCTGGCGAACAACCAGATCCTCACCGGGCCTACCTATGCCAGCGCAAGCGACACGGTCGGGGCCGGCACGCTTACCATCCGTTTCGGCACGACGAGCAATGCGAGCTTTACCGAGAATACGGGCAAGACACCGCTGACGATCGACATCGCCGCCGGAGCGACGCTGTCGCAGGTGGCCGCCGCGATCAACGGGAAGAACGCCGGGCTGAACGCCTATGTCGCACAGACCGATGCGGGCGCACAGCTGGTGGTCAAGGGGGCCGACGGTGTGCAGAACGGCTTCACCATCGAAGCCACCGAAGATGGCGCTAATCCGGGGCTGTCGGCACTGGCCTGGCAGCCGGGCGACGACCCCGCGCGGCTGGTCAAGACCTCCGCCGATGCCGAATTCCTCCTCGACGGCCTTGCCCGCCGCAGTGCGTCGAACACGATCGACAGCATTGCGCCGGGCCTGTCGCTGACATTGACGGGCACCAATGTCGGCGCCCCTGCGACGATCGGCTTCAACAGCGCCACCAGCGCGATCTCCGGCATGATGCAGGACATTACCGGCGCGCTCAATGAAATCGCCGCCGAACTGAGCAGCGCGGTCGACCCGCTGACGGGAGAGCTCTCGCGCGACACCGGTGCGCGCGCGCTGCGCCGCGATCTGTCCGCACTCGGCTCCACCGTGATCATGCCCAATGCGGCGGAAGGCGCTCCGAAAACGCTGGCCGAACTGGGCCTGGCGATCGAGCGTGACGGCAGCTTCCGCTTCGACGAGGCCAAGCTGGTCGATGCGCTGGCGCGCGATGCCTCGGGCGTGGCCGCCATGTTTACCACTGGCATCAACGGCATTTATGCCACGATCGACCGGATGGCGCGTGCGAACAGCATGGCGAGCGATCCGGGAACGCTGGCCGGATCGGTGGCGCGCTACCAGTCGCAATCGGACCAGCTTACGCGCGATCTCGAAAAGCTCGCCGAACAGCAGGAAACCTTCCGTTCGAACATGGTCGCGCGTTTCGCCAAGTCCGAAAGCCGGATCACCGCGTCGCAATCCACCCTGTCCTTCCTCCAGTCCCAGATCGACATCTGGAACAACCAGGGGAACTGACATGCTGGCCCGTGCCCGACCCGGCGATGCCTACCGGCAAAGCAATTTCGAAGCCCGGCTGATCGCCAGCGGGCGCGACGACCTCGTCTTGTTCTGCCTCGACGATCTGATCGACAATCTGGGCCTGCTCGAAATCGCCGAATCGCGCCACGACCGCGCCGCGCGCAGCCGCGTGCTGACGCGCTGCGTCACCGCGTTGACCGCTTTGGAGATCGGGATCGACCGCGAAGCCGAAATGGCCGAGAGCCTGGCGCAATTCTACGGTGCGGCGAAAAGCATGCTGCTCGATTCGATCCGCGCCATCGATCTGGAGCAAATCGCGCAGCTACGCGGCGATCTGCGCGAAATTTCCGCTGCCTTCCGGGCTGCGAAACAGGGCACGATGCAGGCCTGACCGGCGTCACGCGCGATCTCCGAAACGGAGAACGTCGCAATCGCAAACCGCGCAGAGCAATTGTATCGTGGCCGCGGTCTCGATGGATTCGCGCACCTTGTGCATCCCAAGCGAACCCCGAGACCCGCGCCAGTTGGGGCTGGCCGGATCGTGCGTTTGTTTCCTGGGACTTCCTGAATGTTGAAGGTTTTCGTGATCGACAGTGCCGCGGCGCGCAGGGCGCAAGTGTGCCGCCTGCTGATGGACTGCCGGATTCACTCAGAACCGTTCGAGACCGTGGCGGAGTTTGCCGAGCACATGCCCTCGCAGGGGCTGGTTCTGTACTGCGACGAGCGCGGCGATATGGCGCAATTGGTCGAGGCGCTGGAGCAGCGTTCGTGGCTGCCGGTGATCGCCTATGCCCACCAGCCGGACATCCAGCGCGTCGTCCGGGCGATGCAGGCGGGAGCCGCCTCCTATGTCGGCTTTCCCATCGACCCGGCGGAGATCATGGCCGAATACGGCAAGCTGCAGGGCAGTTTCGCGGCCCGGCTCGCGCAGCGCAAACGCGCCAGCACGGCGCGGCGGCGGCTCGACACACTCAGCAATCGCGAACGCCAGGTACTCGGTTGCATGCTGGACTATGGCACGAGCAAGGAAATCGCCCGCTATCTGGGTATCAGTCCGCGCACCGTCGAGGCGCATCGCGCCAATCTGATGGTTCGGCTCGACGTGCGTACTGCGACGCAGGCGATCCGGGTGGCGGTCGAAGGCGGCGCTTGCGGAGCAGCGCAGGCCTTTGCGAGCCCATCGGGCCGCGGGGGCGAAGGGGGCAATAGTCCCGCTCCTGCTCGGGTCCTGCAATAGCCCGTCTTCCGATAGGCCAGGATTAGCTGTCGACGTCGCTGGGTATGGTGCCCGAGGTCATGACCGAAACCAGCGCCCGGCCATAGGCCCCAAGCAGCGCCACCGCCGGATCGGCGGCAAAGAAATTGCCTTCCTCGACCTCGTCGACGATCTTCACCAGTCCCGAGGACGAGCCGATCGGCGAGCGGGATACGAGGATTCCGCAGAGCGGGCCGACAAGTTCCATGGCGGCGCAGATATGCGCATCGACCTCGATCAGCTGGATCAAGCGCTCGCGGCTGGCGCGGGGCGAGATGATCGGCGCGACTTCCTCGGGGGCTTCATCGAGAATATCGGCCAGGGCCAGGATCGCTTCGTTAGCGGCTCCGAACCCACCGACCGAACAGGCCTCGACAAAAGTCAGGATCCTGGTTTCCCAGAGTGACATTTCTTGCTTCCCCAACGGACGAGCCCTGAAGAGGGCGCGACGCGGTGTCATTACACCTTCACTAAGACCCATGTCACCGGCTGGACCCCAAATTCCGCACCGATTTCGCGGCGGTAGCCATACACCGTTTAGCAATTGTTAATCGCTGGAGCGTTCGACAATGGCGAGTTGGAGCTTCGCCAGCGCGGATGATTTGAGCTGGTGAACACGCGGAACGCTGACATCGAGCACCGTGGCAATTTCGGTCAGGTTCAGCTCCTCGATGAAATGGAGCTTCACGATCAGCTGCAACCGCTCGGGGAGCTGTGCGATGGCTTCGGCGAGCGCCGTCCGGTCATCGGCTTCGAGCAGCCGCGCCTCGGCATCGGGCTCGGTCGAACCGAAGGCCGGATTGGAGTCCGAATAACAGTCCTCCAGATCCACGACCCGCGTCGCCAGTTGTGTTCGCATATCGTGATATTCCCCCACTGAAACATGCAGTTCCTGCGCCATCTCCTCGGCCGAGGGATCGCGCCCCAAGGCGCTGCGCAGGCGGTCCATGGTCGCATCGATCCGCCGGCGCTGCGCTGCTGCACCGCGCGCATGCGGCGATTGCCCGCGCAACAGGTCGATCATCGCCCCCCGCACGCGCATCTTGGCATAGGCGGCAAAGCCATCTTCGCCCGGCCGGTCGTGGCGCTGCGCGCATTCGGTCAGCGCGATCATTCCCGCCTGGAGCAAATCGTCGACATCGACCGATGCGCCGCAACTGCCTTCGTAATACCAGGCCAGCTTGCGGACCATCGGCAGGAAGTTTCCGATCCGCTCGTTGATCTCGCTCGCATAGGCGCGCTGCGCTTTGAAATGGGAGTGGTCGTACTTCATGCCGCGAGGGCCTCCGTTTCATGGCCGAGTTGGGCAGGTTGGGCGGGTGCTTCGTCGCCGACCACCGCGATCACTTCGATCGGCTGGGCAGCGGGGAGTTCGTTGATCGACAGCACCAGGCAGTGCGGTGCGCGCAGGCGCAGGAGCGCGGTCAGCGCGCGGCGGGCGCGCGGCTGGACGATCAGCGCGGGCCGGGTTGCGGCAGGATCGCGCTGTGCCACGATGGTGGCGATACGCTCGCCGATCGAGCGGGCGAGGTCGGGTTCGATCACGATTTCGCCCGAAGCCGGGTCCTGCAGCCCGCCGACGACCATGTCTTCGAGCTGGGCGGCCAGCGTGATGACCGGCAATTTGGCATCGGGCGGGCAGGCTTCGGCGACGATCATCGCACCCAGGTCGGCACGGACGATATCGATCAGGCGGTCGTGCTCGGTAGTCTGCTGCGCCGCGAGCGAAAGGCTCGAGAGAAGACCCGCAGCGAATGACGCAGCGAAATTCCGTCGGCGAGCAGCGCCTTGAGCAGCCGAGTCACCGCCGCGAGCGACAGCGGCTGCGGGGTGATCGTTTCGATCAGCTGGCCATGGCGGCCACGCAAATGGTCGATCAGGTCGCGGACCTGGTCGGGGCCGAGCAAATCCTGCGCCCTGACGGCGAGCAATTGGTGGATCTGCGTGGCGATGACGCTTTCGGGATCGACCGCGAGATAGCCCTCGGCCACCGCAAGGTCGCGCGAGCCCGCGTCGATCCACAGCGCGGGGCAGCCGAAGCTGGGGTCGATCGTCGCTTCGCCGGGGACCGCCTGCGAGTGCATGACATCGCCCGTATCGATGGCGAGTAGATGGTGCGGCTTGATCTTGCCGCCGCCGATCGCCGCGCCGCCCAGCGTGATCCGGTAGCTGTCGGGATCGACTTCGAAACTATCCTCGATCCGGAACTGCGGCACGATGAAGCCGAAGGTCTGGCACATTTGCTTGCGCAGCCCGGTCAGCCGCGCGATCAGCGTGGCGCCATGTTTCTCGTCGGTCAGATGGATAAGGCCATAGCCAAGCTGGATGGTAACCAGCGTCTGGTCGGTGACCTCGTCGATCGCGATATGCGCCGGATCGGGGATGACCACCGCCTCGGGAACGTTGAATTCCGCCTCTTCCCGCTTGCGCAGGCTGTGCCACAGCCAGAACGCCCCCGCCGCCAGCGGCAGGATGATCGATTGCGGCATCGCGGGAATGCAGCCGATGATGAACAGGATGCAGGCGACCGGCAGCCAGATCTTCGGATCGGACAATTGCCCGCTGATCTGGTCGGTCAGGTTGCGCGCATCGGAAACCCGCGTGACGATAACCGCGGCGGCGATCGACAGCAGCAGTGCCGGGACCGAAGCGACCAGCGCATCGCCGACCGCCAGCGTGATGTAGAAGCTGGCTGCGTCGCCCGCCGAAAGATCGTGGGTGGACATGCCCAGCACCAGGCCTGCGATCACATTGATCAGCAGGATCAGCAGCGCGGCGACCGCATCGCCCTTCACGAATTTGCTGGCACCATCCATCGAACCGTAGAAATCGGCCTCCGTGGCGATTTCGCGGCGGCGGGCCTTGGCTTCGTCGGCGGTGAGCAGCCCGGCGGCGAGATCGGCGTCGATCGCCATCTGCTTGCCGGGCAATGCATCCAGCGTGAAGCGGGCGGAGACTTCGGAGACGCGCCCCGCGCCCTTGGTGACGACCATCAGATTGATGATCATCAGGATCAGGAAGACGAAGATACCGACCGCGAAATTGCCGCCGATGAGAAAGGCGCCGAAGGCCTCGATGACCTTGCCCGCGGCAGCGCCGCCTTCATGCCCGTTGAGCAGCACGATCCGCGTCGATGCCACGTTGAGCGCGAGCCGCAGCAGCGTGGCGAACAGCAGGACCGAGGGGAAGGAGGAGAAATCGAGCGGTTTCTGCGCGTTCATGGCGGCCATCAGGACCGACACCGACAAGGCGATGTTGAGCACGAAGAAGACGTCGAGCAGCATTGCCGGGATCGGGACGACCATCAGCAGGATGATCGTCAGGATCCCGATCGGCAGCGCGAGGCCGGGGTTGATGAAGCGGAGCGGGTTCACAGGCCGAACGCCCTGAACTTGCCGTAGGCGGCGGCGATATGGTCATTCGCGCGGCCTGCGCCGGCGCCTCCTTCGCCAAAGGTCGTGCGCAGCGTGTCGGCCATCGACGGGCGCGGGCCGCCGGGTCCGGGCAGGGCGGGCAGCGCAAGGCTGCCGCGGCTGGGCCGGCTGGTACTGGCGGGCGCATGGGCGGCAAAGCGGGCCGGGTCGAATTCTACGCGATTGCCGCCGGTGGGCATCGGCATGTCGCCATAAGCTGCCGATACCTTGTCGCGCATCAGCGTCATGACTTCGCCGACCGAGCGCGGCGATCCGCCGCTGTAGAAGATCGAGCGGTTGGCACGCGCGGCCTGGGGCATCAGCGCCGCGGCCGACTGGTCGGGATTGCTGCCCAGCGCGCCGAGGAATTTCTGCGCGCCGCCAAGCCCGAGGAAATGCGCGAGATAGAGTTCCGCCGGTTCGGCGTCGCGCCCCAGGCTGGAGCGCAGGCCCGCGGCGTTTTCGCGCGTCAGCTCCGCCGCCATCAGCGACGAGGCATCGGCATCGTAGCGCAGCGAGAGGAGTTGCTGGCGCGTGGCGGTATCGGCCACGCGTCCATTGGGCGCGATCGCCGCATCGGCCCAGTCCATGCCATGTTTGGCGCCATGCCGGTCGAGCGTGCGCAGCCAGGTGGAATCGATAAACTGATAGAGACCCGACGCGCTCGAGGTCTGGGCCTTGGCGCTGGGGTCGAGCCCGGATTCGAGCCGCGCCTGCGCCAGCAGGTAATCGAAATCGACACCCGTCCGCGTCGCGGCGCGGGCGATGGCACCCTGCACATCGGCATTCTGGACTGGACTGACTGTAGGCACGAAACCTCCGGGAATTGCGTTCCCGGTTGTTCAGCAAGGTCCGTGCCAAATTTCCTGGCTAGGAATTGGCGCCGCTATCAGGCGAGCGCGACGCTGATGCCCTGGCGGGGCAGCGCGGCGTAGGGTTCGCTACTGCCGGCCAGTGCGCCGAGGCGATTCTGGACATTGCTGGCGATCAGGTTGCGCAGGCGGCGGTTGATCTCGTTGAGGCGGCGCACCGCGTCGAGCACACCGAGGCATTCTTCATCCAGGCTGTCCTGCTCGACCACGTCCAGTTTGGCGCACAGGTCGAGCTTGCCATTGGTGCAGGCGACGATGCGATCGAGGTCGAGAGCGGCAAGCGCCTGCCGCTCACCCTGCAAAAGTGCGAGCATCTGTTGCAGGGTAGCCAGTGTCTGCTGTTTGCGGGTCATTTCCCGACCTTTCCGTACATGCCCGCAGCGATGATCGCATCGGCGATCTCGGTCGGGATCAGCGGGTAGGAATTGCTTTCCAGCGCCTTGCGGATATCGGCCACGCGGTCGTGGTCGACAGGGCCCTCGAGGCCGGCGGAAACGCGCGATGTCGCTATGGGGGCTTCGGTCTGTTGCGCTTCGGTGGCCACCTTCTGCGCGGGAGAGACCTTTCCGGCAGGGGTAATGGCTGCGCCTGGACGCACCACTGCTCCCGAGAATTCCGGCAATCCGACAATACGCATCGTTTCGCTCCATAAGCTGGTTGACCAACAGAACGGCGATCGATGCGCGGGTTTAACTCCCCGGCAATAATTTTGCCGCTTACGGCAAATCGATGCCGACCTGGCCCGGGCGGATCACCATGGCGCGCAGCGTTTCGGTGCGCTGCCCAGTGGCGCGGACCTTGATCCATTCGCCGCGCGCGCCGTCCTCGACGGCAGCCCCCTGCCGGGTGAGGGTGAACCCCTTGCCGCGCACGAGGATGCTGACGTTCTCGCCGCGCGAGATGATCGTTTCGCCATATTCGGGGGCGGCGGCGTAGCGGCCGCTGCCCGAACCGCCATCGACCGCTACATAGATGCGCCAGCCGGCAGTCGGACAAGCGATCTGGACCGAGCGCTGGTCACGGCCGAACCATTGCAGGTCGAGCGGCGCCTGGCAGGCGGTCAGCCGAAGGCGGCGGTCGACGGGCAGCTTGGCGCCTCCTGGCTGGCCGACATCGGCGCCAGTGAAATCGGTGACCGCGCGGTCGATGATCGACAGGTCCATCGGCGCTGCGGCGGCGGCGGCGCTTGCAAAAAGCGCGGCGGCGAGTGTTAGGGGCAATGTGTGACGCATGGTCGATCCTGACTCCGGTTCGCGAAACCACCCCCGGCATGGGGGTCTTCGCGGTTATGGAGCAAGGTTCGTGCCATCCGGCGCCGGACGGAGGTAATCGACCGACACCAGGATGTCGTCGGAGCTGTTCGGCATGGCAATCAGCCGGGCGGCGACGCCTGCGGCCTCGGCTTCGGCCAGCAGACGCTCGCCCTCGGCAAGGGCCTCTTCACGCTGCCCGGGTGCATAGCCGATCGAAATCGTCGCCACCTGCCGCTCGTCGGTGACCGCGGCGAGCAGCCATTCCTCTACGCTTTCGCCCTTGGCAGGCTTGTGCAGCGCAAGCGCGGAGGATGCCACCGGCGCGGGTTCCGCGGTATCGGCCTCAGCCTCGACCTCGGTCTCCTCCTGCGGCGACGGAGCGGCAGGCTCGCGCACCGCCTGTGCCGTGATCAGAAACAGGATCAGCGCGAGGTCCGCAGTTACCGTCTGCCAGCCCGAAGCCGCGCGCAGGATCATGCCGCTTCGCGTTCGCTGTGCGGGGTGCCGCCGGCCACGCCGGTCTGGCGGATCCCGCGGGCGAGCCATTCGAGAACCGCATCGCGGTCGCGCTCTTCCTGCCGCGACTTGCGCGCAACTGCGGCGCCCAGCGGGGCGAAAAGGAAATTCGCGGCGAGGAGGCCGTACAGCGTGGTGACGACCGCCATGGCGATGGCGCCGACCAGGCCGGTATCCTGCGCTGCCGCGCCCTGCGCCTGGCCCAGCGCAATCAGCGTGCCCGCGAGACCCAGCACCGGCGCCAGTTCCGCCGCACAGTCGAATACGCGCACTGCGGTCTGCGCATTGGCCAGCCGCGCTTCCTTGAATTTCTGGTGTTCGCCGTGAAGCGACTGGATCGAGCGCTGGCTGATGATCAGATCGGACAGGCTGTCGAATTCGCTATCGCCGAAATGATGCGGTTCGGCACGGATAAAGCCGTCATCGGCAATCTCGCGGATCTGCAGGGCCAGTTCGCTCTTGGCGCGCGTCACGTCGAACGCCCGTTCGAACAATCCGCGCAGTGCGGCGATGGCGATGCGGCTGTCCGCCACACCGCAACGCAGCAGCGTGGCGACGAGCGTGCCGACGAGGACGATGGCGATCGCTGCGGGATCGAACCAGGTTTCCAACATGGGGTAGCTACTCCTTGCCGACCCAGAACGGCGCGAACCGGGCAGGATTTATGCGGCAGCCGAACTTTGCCGCTTTCCGGCAAGGCCTTGCCACATCCTGCCGGTTTCGCCTGCCGGGGCCCGGCAATCGGGTTTTGGCACGCCCCTTGCTGAACATCTCCCGTATATTTTTGCGGAGGCTCACATGAGCGAAGGTTTGTTCGGCATTCACGGGGCGGCACTGGAGATCCGGTCGCAGCGCATGGGTGTGCTCGGTTCGAATATCGCCAATGCGGCGACACCGGGATACAAGGCCCGCGACGTGGACTTTGCGGCCGCGCTGCAGGCACGCCTTGGCGGCGCGCAGGCCGACCGCGCGACCGATGGCGCGATCCAGTACCGTATCCCGACCATGGCCAGCCTCGACGGCAACACCGTCGAGATGTCGACCGAACAGGCGGCCTTCGCCGAAAACGCGGTGGCCTATACCGCCACGCTCAACTTCCTGCGCGGACGGGTCGAAACCGTCACTCGCGCGATCCGGGGCGAATGACGATGGCGGGCCCCACATCCTTCTTCGAGGTTGGCCACCGCGCCATGTCCGCGCAGCTCGTGCGGATGAACACCGCGGCGTCGAACCTGGCCAATGCGGGTTCGGTCTCGGGCAGCGAGGAAGAAGCCTATCGCCCGATGCGCACCGTGTTCGAGCAGGAGCTCGACCGTGCTTCGGGCCTGTCGTCGGTCCGCGTCGGCGGGGTGGTGCGCGAAGATGTCGCGCCGATCCGCCGCCACGATCCGGGCCACCCGCTCGCCGACGAGAACGGCGATGTCTGGGAAGCCCCCGTCGATGAGAACGCCGAGATGGTCGAGATGCTCGAAGCCTCGCGCCAGTACCGCAACATGGTCGAGGCCATGTCGACCGCCAAGCAGCTCATGCTCGAAACGATGAGAATGAAATGACCACCATAACCACCCAGACGACCTCGCCGGTCGCTTCCACCACTTCCACATCCGGCCGCGGCATGGACGCGCTGGGGCAGGGCGATTTCCTGCGCCTGCTGACCGTCCAGATGCAGCAGCAGGACCCGTTCGATCCGGTCGATAACAAGGAAATGCTCGCCCAGATGGCGCAGTTCTCCTCGCTCGCCGGCGTGTCGGAAACCAATGCCATGCTCGAGCAGATCGCGGACAAGCTCGACCAGCTGATCGTCACCACCCAGACCGCCACCGAAATCTGACCAGGGAGACATTCGATGTCCTTCTATACCTCGCTCAACGGCATGAAGAATGCGCAGACCTCGCTTGGCGTGATCGCGCATAATATCTCCAACTCGGAAACCTACGGCTTCAAGCGCAGCCGCACCGAATTTTCCGAAATCGTCGCCGGTTCGGCGCTGACCAACCCGCGCATGATCCAGGGGATCGGCGCCTCGGTGGAATCGATCACGCAGAACTTCTCGCTCGGCCCGGTCGAACAGACCGGTTCGGCGCTCGATCTCGCGCTGACCGGCGATGGCTTCTTCACCATGCGCTCGCCCGCCGACGGCTCGACGCTCTATACCCGCGCAGGCTCGTTCACGATGACCGAGACCGGGCATATCGCCGACAGTGCGGGCAACCGGCTGCAGCTGTTCGCGGTCGACGCCAATGGCGCAGTGACGGGCAACGCGATCAGCGATGCCGCGGTCCCGCAGACCAATGCCGCGGGCGCCGAATTCGCCGGGGTTACCATCTCCAGCACGGGCGTGGTCCAGGCCTCCTATACCGACGGTTCGGTCGAGCCGGTCGGCGGGGTCGCGCTGGCCAACTTCATTTCGCCTACCGGCCTCAAGAAGGTCGGCTCGGCCAACTGGGAAGGCACCGGCCTGTCGGGTCCGGCAAGCTACGGCTCGCCCGGCTCGGGCGCCAATGGCTCGCTGCTCTCGGGCGCGCTCGAGCGTTCGAACGTCGACATCGCCGAGGAACTCGTCGGGCTGATTACCGCCCAGCGTAACTTCCAGGCAAATGCCAAGGCGATCGACACCGCGACCCAGATCTCGCAGACCGTCATCAACCTGCGGACCTGATCGCGATGGACCGCCTCATCCATACCGCGCTTTCGGGCATGCGGGCGTCGATGGACAGCCAGCGCGTCATCGCGAGCAATATGGCGAATGCCAACACGCTCGGGTTCCGTGCCGAAATGCTCGACCAGCGCGCCGTCACCATCGAGGGCCAGCCCAACGAGGCGCGCGCGATGCAGACCGCCCGCGTGCGCGGCGCGAATATGGCCGCAGGCGAAATCGTCCAGACCGGGCGCGATCTCGATATCGCGATGGCGACCGATGCCTTGATGGCGGTGCAGGCGACCGACGGGACCGAAGCCTATACAAGGCGCGGTGACCTGTCGGTTTCGGCCACCGGCCTGCTCGTCAATGGCGAGGGGCTGCCGGTGCTCGGCGATACCGGCCCGATCACCATTCCGCCGACCGGCTTTCCCGCGATCGCGCCCGACGGCACGATTACGCTGGCCGATCCCGCCACGCCCGACCAGCCACCCGCCGAAATCGGCCGGATCAAGCTGGCGGCGTGGCAGGGCTCACCGATCAGCAAGGGGCTCGACGGCCTCTTCCGGGTCGAAGGCGGCGGCATCCTGCCGACCGACGAAGCGGCCACCGTCACAGTCGGCGCGGTCGAAGGCTCCAATGTCAAAACCACCGAAGTGCTGGTCGAGATGATCGATGCCCAGCGCCTCTTCGCCATGCGCAGCAAGGTCATCGCGACCGCACGCGAAATCGACGAAAGCGGCGCGCAGCTCATGCGCCTCGGCTAATCAGGGAAAGGATAGACCATGCCCACTTCAGCCCTTCAGGTCGCCCGCACCGGGCTCGAGGCCCAGGATCTGCGCATGCGCGTCATCGCCAACAACCTCGCCAATGTCGGCACCACCGGCTTCAAGCGCGACCGCGCCAATTTCGCCACGCTCGCCTATCAGGATGCGCGGGTCGCGGGCCAGCGCTCGTCGGGCGAAACCGCCTATGCCGCCGGGCTCAACCTCGGTACCGGCGTGGCGGTCCAGTCGACCAGCCAGATCATGACGCAGGGCGCGCTCAGCACCACCGGAAACGCCTATGACCTCGCGCTCGACGGCGATGGCTATTTCCAGGTCGAACTGCCCGGTGGCCGCATTGGCTACACCCGCGCAGGCAACTTTACCCAGTCCGCCGAAGGGCAGCTGGTCACCCAGCAGGGCTATGCCGTCCAGCCGGCGATCACCATCCCCGAAGGCGCGACCGCGGTCGCGGTTTCGCCCGACGGCACCGTGTCGGCAGCGATCCCCGGCGAGGCCGAACCTGCCGAGCTCGGCCAGATCCAGGTGGCCCGCTTTACCAATCCCGCAGGCCTGCAGGCGATCGGCGACAACTTCCTCGTCGAAACCGCTGCCAGCGGCGCAGCCGAACTGGCGCCGGGCGGCGAGAACGGTCGCGGCAATTTACGCCAGGGCATGCTCGAAGCCTCGAACGTCAATATCGTCGAGGAGCTGGTCGAGATGATCGAATGCCAGCGCGCCTATGAAATCAGCTCGAAGATGGTTTCCGCCGTCGACGAAATGCTGCGCAACGCCAACCAGACGCTGTGAGGACGTTCGCCATGAAATCCGCTTTCTGTCTTGCCCCGCTGACACTCGCCCTGGCCGCCTGCGGCGGCGGCGCCTCGCGCCCCGAAGGGTTCGCTGCGGTCCTTCCGCCCGCACCCCAGGCCGCGCCGGCGCGCCATCACGACGGGGCCATCTACCAGGCCAGCCACGGCTATGCGCCGCTCTATTACGGCAACCGCGCAGCGCGGGTTGGCGACATCGTCACCATCGTGTTGGTCGAGCGGACGCAGACGTCCAAATCGACCAGCGGTTCGACCAAGCGCGATGGCAGTATCGGCCTGTCGCTGCCCGAATTCGTCGGCATCGACGACAGCGACCTTAATGCCTCGGGCCGCGCGTCGTTCAAGGGATCGGGCGATGCCTCTCAGGCCAGTTCGATCCGGGCCGACCTGACCGTCACCATTGCCGAGGTCCGTCCCAACGGAACGGCATTGGTGCGCGGAGAAAAGGTCATGCAGCTGAGCCAGGGCGAGGAATGGGTGCAGCTTTCGGGCATCATCCGCCTCTCCGATATCGATCAGGACAACCGGATCCCGTCGATCCGCGTGGCCGATGCGCGGATTTCCTATTCGGGCGCCGGTTCGGTCCAGCGCGCCAGCCGCGAAGGCTGGCTGTCGCGCTTCTTCGGCGCGATTTCGCCCTTCTGAGGATAGTCACCATGATCCGCCGTTTCGCTCTCTTCTTCGTCGCCCTGCTCGCGCTGCTGCCGGTTCCGGCAGCTGCCGAGCGCGTGCGCGACCTCGGCCAGTTCCAGTCGGTCCGTTCGAACCAGCTCACCGGCTATGGCATCGTCGTCGGGCTCGACGGGTCGGGCGATGACAATTTCGCCTATGCGACCCAGGCCATGCGCGGCGTGTCGGGCCGTCTCGGCCTGCAGCTTCCGCCAGGGGTCAATCCGGCGCTCAAGAACGCGGCCGCGGTGATCATCACTGCCGAATTGCCTGCCTTCGCCAAGCCCGGCCAGCGGATCGATGTGACCGTTTCGACCATGGGCAAGGCCAAGTCGCTGCGCGGCGGCGCGCTGGTGATGACCCCGCTCTATGGGGCCGACGGACAGATCTACGCGATGGCGCAGGGCAACCTCGCGGTCGGCGGTCTGGGTGTATCGGGGCAGGACGGATCGAAGCTGACGGTCAATGTCCCGACCGTGGGCCGCATTGCCGACGGCGCGAGCGTCGAACAGGCGGTGGCGAGCAATTTCGATTTCACCGAAGTGCTGCGCTGGAACCTCTACCAAGCCGATTTCCTCACCATCTCGCGTGTGCGCGATGCGATCAACGCCGTCTATCCCGGGATGGCGCTGGTCGAGGACGGCGTCACGCTGGCGCTGATGTTGCCCCCGGGCGCCAACACGCGCGCGCAAATCATGGCCGATATCGAAATGCTCGACATCAACCCGGCCGAACGCGCGGCCAAGGTGGTGATCAACAGCCGGACCGGCACCATCGTCATCTCCAGCGCGGTACGGCTGGCGCCGGCGGCGATCAGCCATGGCAGCCTGGTGGTGCGGATCGACGAGAACCCGCTCGTGGTCCAGCCCGAACCCTTTACCCGCGGCCAGACCGCGCTCGAACCCGACAGCACGATCACCGCGCGCCAGGAGGGCAGCGTCGTGTCGCGCGTCGGCCCCGGTGCCTCGCTCGCCGAAGTGGTCGATGCGCTCAACGCGCTCGGGGCCAGCCCGGCCGATCTGGTCGCCATTCTCGAAGGCCTCAAACAGGCCGGGTCGCTGACCGCGGAGCTCGTGATCATATGACGACTTACCCCATCAATCTGGCCGGTGCGACGCCGCTGCCCGAACGCGAAGCCTCGCCGATCCGCGAGGAATTGCGGCAGGCCGCGCAGCAGTTCGAAGCGATCCTGCTGCGGCAGATGCTGTCGAGCGCGCGCAGCACCGATTTCGGCGGCAACGATCTGTTCGGCGGCGAAGGCGAGGAAACCTTCCGCGAGATGCGCGATGCGCGCTTCGCCGAAGTCACGGCCGAATCCGGCCAGCTTGGCTTCGCCCATGCGATCGAACAGCAATTGGCGCATTTCCTCCCGCAGGGTGACCGCTGATGGCCTCCGATCTCCTCTCTATCGCCGCCAGCGGCGCGCGCGCGGCGCGTGGGGCGCTAGACGTTACCGCTCAGAACATCGCCAATGCGTCGAGCGACGGCTATGTCCGGCGCAGCCTGCGGATCGAGGAAGTCTCGGCCTCGGGCGGGGCGGGGCGGATCGGCGATATCTCGCTGTCGGGTGCGCGTGTCGCGGAAATCCGCCGCAATGCCGATGCCTTCCTCCAGGGCGAAGTGCGCCGCACCTCGGGCGATCTCGCGCGCGCCAATGTCGAGCTAACGGGCCTGAGCAATATGGAAAGCGCGCTCGAACAATCGGGCGTGTTCACCTCGATCGTTGAATTCGAAGCCGCGCTCCAGCAGCTTGCCGGCGATCCGGTCGATCCCTCGCGGCGTGCCGCAGTGGTCGCCGAAGCCTCGACGCTGGCGAACAAGTTCAACATCACCGCCTCGGGCTTCGATGCGGTGGGCGATGGCCTGCGCTTCGATGCCGAAGCGCAGATATCCGATGCCAACATCATCGGCGGCGAACTGGCGCGGGTGAACCTGCGGCTGACGCGCGCCGGCAGCGGCAGCAGCGACCGCGCGGCACTGCTCGACCAACGCGACCAGTTGCTCGAACGCCTGTCGGGCTTCACCGCGCTCACGACGAGTTTCGCTGCAGACGGAACCGTCGCGGTTTCGCTGGGCACCAATCCCCCGCGCAGTTTCGTCCAGGGCGGCAATGCGGGGACCTTGTCTTCGGCCACGGCTGCCGACGGAACGCTCAGCTTCGCAGTCGACGGCCAGGCGGTGAGCCCGGGTTCGGGCAGCCTCGCGGGCGCATCGCTCGCGCTGACCGAACTGGCGGCGGTCCGCACCCGTCTCGATACGGTCGCGGCGACCATTGCCGATGCAGTGAACAATGCGCAGGCCGCGGGCGTCGCGCTCGACGGCACGCAGGGGCAACCGATCTTCTCTGGTAGTACCGCCGGAACGCTGCGCGTCGTCATGAGCGAGGGCCGCGGTCTGGCGACGGCGCCCGCAGGGGCGGGGGCCTCCAGCCGCGATGATGCCAATCTCAACGCGCTGCGCCAGTCGCTGGCCGCGCTCGATCCGGCGCAGGAGCTCAGCGGGATCCTGTTCGACGTGTCGAGCAAGGTCGCGGGGCGCAATGTCACGCAGAGCGCGCTCGAAACGATCGCGTCCTCCGCGCGCATCTCGCTCGAACAGCAATCGGGCGTCGATCTCGACTCCGAAGCCGCCAATCTGATCCGCTTCCAGCAGGCCTTCCAGGCCTCGGGGCGGGCGATGCAGGCGGCCAGCGATATCTTCGACACTCTCCTGGGGATCGGGCGATGATCAATCTCAGCACCGGGGCGTTCTACGAACGCAGCACCCGCCAGATCGGCAGCCTGCGCGCGCAGGCCGAAACGCTGCAGCAGCAGATCGGGACAGGCGAACGGCTCGAACGCTCGTCGGACGATCCGGTGGCCGCTGCGCGGTTGCGGATGCTCGCGCGCACCGAACGCATTACCAGCGTCGACACGCGCAATTCGGAGCTCGCCGAGGCCGATCTCGCGCTTACCGACCAGACACTCAGCTCGATTGCCGATATCGTCATGCGGGTGCGGGAACTGGCCGTGCAGGCGACAGTGAGCACGCTCAACGATGACCAGCGCGCCGCCATCGGCGTGGAAGTGGCGAGCCTGCGCGAAAACCTCGTGCTGCTCGGCAACAGCCGCAACATCACGGGGCACGCGCTCTTCGGGGGGCAGGCTGCGGGCCAGGCCTATGTCGACAATGGCAGCGGCAATGGCGTGCAATTCGTCGGCACCGCCGCCGTCACGCCGCTTGAAATCGGCGAAGGGCAATCGGTGATCCCCGGATTGACCGGGCCGGAAATCTTCCAGTTCGACGCCGCCTCCGGGCCGACCGATCTGTTCGCAGTGCTCGATGGCCTCGCGATTGCGCTGGCAGGCGGCGGCCAGGCGGCAGCCGATGCCAGTTCGGCGGCGCTCGCCGATCTCGACCGGGGGCTTGAAAAGGTGACTACGGCGCAGACCGTCGTCGGCTCGCGGCTCAACTGGATCGACCTCATGACCGAGCGCCGCGAAATCAACACCGAACGCATTGCCGACGAACGCACGAGCGTCGGCGGCGCGGATATCGCGGTGACCATGAGCCGGCTGCAGGAAACGCTGACGGTTCTCGAGGCGACCCAGGCCAGCTTCGTGCGCCTCGCCAATCTCTCGCTGTTCTCAATGCTGCGCTGATCGCGCCTTCGGAAGGAATTTTTCAAATGTACGCGATTATCGGCATCGTTGTTCTGCTCGTCATGGTGTTTGGCGGCTTCATGCTCAGCGGCGGCGCGCTCGGCCCGGTGATGGCCGCCATGCCCTATGAAATGCTGATCATCGGCGGCGCCGCGATCGGCGCGATGGTCGCGGGCAATTCGCTCGACGGGCTCAAGGCGATCGGCCGTGCTTTCGGGAAGATCTTCAAGGGGCCCCAGCACGACAAGCAGGACCATATCGATGCGATCGCCCTGACCACGCAGCTGATGCGCATGCTCAAGAACGATGGGCCCGTGGCGCTCGAAAGCCATCTCGAGGAACCCGAAAATTCCACCGTGTTCAGCGCCTATCCCAATTTGCTCAAGAATACCGCGCTCATCGCGCTGATCTGCGACACGCTGACGCTGCTGGTGGTGTCGTCGGGCACGCTGGAAACTCATGCGGTCGAAGAGGTGATGGACAATGCGATGAAGACGCATTTCCACGAATTGCGCGAACCGCAGCACAATCTTGAAACGCTGTCGGATGCGCTCCCCGCGCTGGGCATCGTCGCGGCGGTGCTGGGCGTGGTGAAAACCATGGGCTCGATCGACAAGCCGCCTGAAATCCTCGGCAAGATGATCGGCGCGGCGCTGGTGGGCACCTTCCTCGGCGTGTTGCTTGCCTATGGTATCGTCGGCCCGCTCGCCGGCCGGCTCAAGCAGGTGCTCGAGCAGGACGAACAGATCTTCCACGCGGTCAAGCAGGTGATCATCGCCTCGCTCTACGGCCATCCGCAGCCGCTGGTGGTGGAAAGCGCGCGGTCGGGTCTGGGCCATACGGTGCGGCCGGGGCTGAACGAACTCCTCGACGCGCTGCGGGGTAGGTAGGATGGCCAGCTCCGCCGCGGGTCGCAACGATCCGGCCCCGATCATCGTCAAGAAGGTGACCGTCGTCGAGGCGGGTCATCATGGCGGCGCCTGGAAGGTCGCCTATGCCGATTTCGTCACCGCGATGATGGCGTTCTTCCTGCTGCTCTGGCTGCTCGGTGCAACCACCGAGGACCAGCGCAAGGGGCTGGCGGACTATTTCACTCCGACGCTGGTGAAGACCAAGGAACAAAGCGCGGGCGCCGACGGCGTGTTGGGCGGGTCGTCGCTCGTCGACGTCGATAACTACCCGCATGCCGCGGGGCAGACGGGGACCCAGACGCTGACCGTTCCGCGCGATGCCACGGGTGGGCCCAAGGAAGGCGCGGCGAGCATCAAGCGTATCCAGCAGCGCGTGACCGAAGCGGTCGCCGACCGCGAACGGCTCAAGCGGCTGATGCGCCAGGTGCGGATGATCAACACCACCACCGGCATTAGGATCGACCTGGTCGATGATGCCGATTTCTCGATGTTCTCGCTCGGCACGACGGTCCTCACCACCGATGCGCGCGACCTGCTCGATCTCGTCGCCGAAGCGATCGCGCCCGAAGGCGGCAAGATCACCGTGCGCGGCCATACCGATGCGCTCAAATATCGCGATCCGACGCGGGTCAACAATTGGTCGCTGTCGGCCGGGCGCGCGGAAACGACGCGGCAGGATCTCATCCGTCACGGGATTGCGCGCGAGCGCTTCCGCCGGATCGAAGGGGTCGCGGATACCGAACCGCTGATCGCGGGCGATCCCACCGATCCGCGCAACCGCCGGATCTCGATCTCGCTGGAGAACTAGCTCCCCGCCTCGGTCTCGCAGGACGGGTCGCGGGCATAGGCGCGGCAGAATACCTCGACTGCGCCGGCGATCCGCTCGCGATTGCGCTGCGGGTCGGCGGGCGCGCCGAAGCGGCGTTCGAGATCGCCCATTCCCTTGCACATGCCGGCGAACTGCTCGGCGGCGAGCGCGGGGTCGGCGACATCGACTTCCCCCGTTTCGTGCATCGCGGCGATCAGCGCCGCGAAAGACTCCTTCATGCGATGCGGGCCGGCCTCGAGGAAGGCTGCGCCAACCGCCGGGTCATGCTCGGTCTCGGCCGCGATGCGCCGTTCGAACTGGACCATCTTGGGCCGCGACGTGAACGCGACCATCGCCTCGCCCACCGCGGTCAGCCGATCGCGCAGACTGCCCGAGGCGACCTCGGGGACTTGCAGGCTGCCCCGGATCTGTTCGCATTCGACCTCGACTGCCGCCGCAAACAGCGCGCGCTTGTCGCCGAACCGGTTGTAGATCGTGACTTTCGAAACGCCCGCATCAGCTGCGATCTGCTCGATCGAACTGGCGGCAAACCCGTGCTCGAAGAAGCTGGCGGCCGCGGCGGCCAGGATCGCCTCGCGTTTGGCCTCGTCGGCCGGACGCCCGGTGCGCTTCGGTTCGTTACTTGACAATCTGAACGCCTCCGTTCAATTGAACGTCCTCGTTCAATAATGGACGAATGGTCAGGCGAAGGCAAGCGAACGTGCTCTGGATCGCGATCAGGATGCTCACCGGAGATGCCCAGAAGTTCTATGGGCTGGTCTTCGGAATCGCTTTTTCGACGCTGCTGATCACCCAGCAGCTGACCATTTTCGTCAATCTGATCGAGCGCGGCGCCAGCGGCGTCTACAATGTCTCCAGCGCCGATATCTGGGTCATGGACCCGGTCAGCCGGACGACCGACGTCGCCTATGCCATGCCTTCCACTGCGCTCGACAAGGTGCGCAGCGTGCCCGGGGTGGGCTGGGCAGTGCCGCATATCCGCGCGCAGGCCAGCGTACGCACTAAGGATGGCGATCTCGAAGGGGTCGCGGTGATCGGGGTCGATGATGCCACGCTGATCGGCCTGCCCAAGCGCATGATCGAAGGCTCGCCCGATGTCCTGTCGCAGCCCGACAGCGTCATCATCGACGATGTCGGCACCACTCGCATGTTCCCCGGCCAGTCGCCGATCGGCGAACGGCTCGAACTCAACGACCAGCGCGCGGTGATCCGCGGGATCGCCGATGCCACGCCCAGCTTCACCAGCACGGTGGTGCTTTACACAAAATACAGCCAGGCGCTGAATTACGTCCCCGGAACGCGCAACCGCCTGTCCTTCGTGCTGGTGGGCGCCGAAGATCCGCTGCAGGCCAAAGCCCTGTCCGAACGGATCGAACGCGAAACCGGGCTGAAAGCGCAGACGCGCGACGAATTCGCGCAGGACGGGATCGACTTCATAATCGAGAATACGGGCATCCCGCTCAATTTCGGGATCACCGTCCTGCTTGGCTTTATTGTCGGCGTGGCCATTGTCGGGCTGACCTTCAGCCTGTTCATCCGCGACAATATCAAGCAGTTCGGCGCGCTCAAGGCGATCGGGGTGACCAACCGCAAGATCCGCCGGATGGTGGCGGTACAGGCGGGGCTGGTCGGGCTGATCGGCTATGGGCTGGGCGTGCTCGGTACGGTGTTCTTCATCTGGGGCTTTTCCGCCAATCCGACCTTCAAGGGATTCTATATTCCCTGGCAGATTCCGCTGATCAGCATGGTCGCGGTGTTCCTGATCCTTGCGCTGACCGGCTGGCTGGCGCTGCGCAATGTGCTGCGCACCGAACCCGCTTCGGTGTTCCGCTGATGGGGACGATCTTGGACACCAGCGCCATCGGCGGCTGCAAGCCCGACGCGGCAATCTGCACGCGCGGCGTCACGCGCGATTTCCAGGCGGGGCAGCAGACGATTACCGTGCTGCACGGCATCGACCTCGATATCCGCGCGGGCGAGCTGACTTTCCTGGTGGGGGAAAGCGGGTCGGGCAAGACCACGCTGATCTCGATCATGTGCGGCATTCTGTGGCCGACACTGGGCGAGGTGAAGGTCTTCGGCACCGACATTTACGAACTCGACGACACCGCGCTCGTCGAATTTCGCCTGCAGAACATCGGCTTCATCTTCCAGCAGTACAATCTCATCCCCTCCATCGATGCCGCCAGCAACGCGGCCGTCCCGCTGATCGCGCAGGGAATGGACCGGCTGGAGGCGCGGGCACGGGCGGTCGCCATGCTCGAGAAGCTCAACATCGGCGATCAGGCTGACAAGCTGCCGCGCCAGCTTTCAGGCGGCCAGCAGCAGCGCGTCGCGATCGCCCGCGCGCTGGTGCACGAACCGCGGCTGGTGGTGTGCGACGAACCCACCGCCGCGCTCGATGCCTCTTCGGGGCGCCGGGTGATGGACCTGCTGCGCGAAGTTGCCGTCGCGCCCGATCGCGCCTGCATCATCGTCACCCACGACAACCGCATTTTCGACCTCGCCGACCGCATCCTCGTGCTCGAAGACGGGCGGATCACCCACGACGGCAGCGATATGCCCGAAGGACACTGACATGGCTCTCGACTGGAACAACCTCAGCTTCTCGCGCCAGACCCTGCCGGTGGTCGCCTTGGTCGGCCTGGTTGCCGCAGTGATCTTCATCCTGGTCGGCCTGCCCGACCGCGAGCTGTCCGAACCGGGCCGCGAACCGCCGCATGCACCGGCAAACCTCGCCGCCGAGGCCCGTGTCGCAGGCGCCGGGGTGGTCGAGCCGTCGAGCGAAACCATCCAGATCGGCTCGGCGCTGTCGGGACTGATCACCGGACTGCTGGTCGAGCCGGGTGACCGCGTCGAAGAAGGCGACGTGCTGTTCACGGTCGACGACCGGGCGGTCCGCGCGCAATTGCGCGAAGCCAATGCCGCGATTGCCGAAGCCCGCGCGGCGATTTCCGAAGCGCAAAGCGCACGCGCCACCGCCGCGCGCCAGCTTGCGCTGTATCGCAATGTCGAGGATCCCGCCGCGGTCAGCCGCGCCGAAGTCATCCGCGCAGAGGGGGAGGCAGCGTCGGCCAATGAACGCGCCCGGCTGGCGCAGGCACGCTTGCAGGCCGCGCAGGCGCGTGCGGGTTCGGCGCAGACCGAAATCGCGCGGCTGACCGTTCGCGCACCGATCGCGGGCGAAATTCTCGCGGTGAATATCCGCAAGGGCGAATATGTCAGCACAATGGGCGGCGGCGGCTCGCAGCCCTTTATCGAGATGGGCCAGACCCAGCCGCTGCATGTGCGCATCGACATCGATGAGGAACAGGCCCCGCGGCTCCAGCTTGGCGCCCCTGCCACGGTCAGCCCGCGCGGCGCTGCGGACCGGCAGGTCGAGGCCGAGTTCGTCCGCGCCGAACCGCGGGTGGTGCCCAAGCGCTCGCTCACCAACAGCGCGGCCGAACGCGTCGATGTTCGCGTGTTGCAAGTGATCTACGAACTGCCGGAGGCGGACGGGCTGTTCCGCGTGGGCCAGCAGGTTGATGCCTATATCGCCGCGCGGGGAGCCGAAGAATGAAACCCCGCGCGCTCCTGATGGTCGCCAGTGCGTTGTCGCTGGCCGCCTGCGTCGGCGGGCCGCCGCGCGAAGTCGCAACTCCCGTTCCGGTCCTGCCCGACAGCTTCCTGTTCGCTCCCGAGGCGCCTGTCGGCACCGCGCTGGCCCAGCTTTTGCCCGTCGGCGATCCGGCGTTCGATACGCTGGCGGCGCAGGCGCTCGCGTCGTCTCCCACGCTCGCCGAAGCCGCGGCTCGCGTCGAGCAGGCCCGCGCCGGGGCCGACCGCGCGGGAGCCGAGCGCCTGCCCGCCGTGGGCGTAGAAGCTTCGGTCACCGGTACGCGGACCAATCCCAATTCCTTCGGCGGAAGCCTGCCGACCGGGGTGAGTTTGGAGACCGAACGCGTGTCCTATGCGGCCAATCTGACCACGCGCTGGGATCTCGACCTGTTCGGCCGCCTACGCGCGCAGGAGCGCGCCGCACTGGCACGGGTCGATGCCGCCGATGCCAGCGCACGCGCTGTGCGCAGCGCGCTGCTCGCCGAAATTGCCGCGACGGTGATCGACTGGCGCACGCTGCAGGCGCGCGAGGCGGAAGTGCGCAACGATCTGGACTCGGCGGAGGAACTGGCGCGGCTCGCCGGTGTGCGCGAGCGTGCGGGCATTGCGCCCGGTTTCGACCGGGTCCGCGCGGAAAGCTCTGCCGCCAGTTCGCGGAGCCGTCTCGCCGCGCTGGAAAGCGAACGCGCGCGGCTGCTGGGCCGGTTGGTGACACTGACCGCGCAGGGCGGGGCGCAGGTCCGCAGCGCATTGGCGCTGGGTGAGCCTGTCACCGATGTGCCCGCACCGCCTGCAACCTTGCCTTCCGCGCTGCTCGCCAATCGGCCCGACGTGCTCGCCGCCGCCGCCACGCTGGTGGCGCAGGATGCCGAACTGGCTGCGACCGCGCGCCGCCGCTTCCCGGTGTTCGACCTCTCGGGCGCGATCGGCCTGCTCGCCTTCGGAATCGGCGATGTTTTCGACAGCGAATCGGTCGTCGGCTCGCTGGCCGCGACGATCGCCGGACCCTTGCTCGACTTCGGGCGGGTGCAGGCCGAGATCGACGGCGCTGCAGCGGAAAAGCGCTTGGCCTTCGAGAGCTATCGCGGCGCGGTCTTTACCGCCTTCGGCGATGCCGAGGCGGGATATGGGCTGGTCGCGGCAGCCGATGGCGAAGCCGCAGCGGTGGCGCAGGAAGCGGCCAATCTGCAACGCGCCGCGCGTCTCGCGAATACCCGCTACGAAGCCGGGCTCGCCGATTTCCTGACAGTGCTCGAGGCGCGCCGCGCCGCTGATGCCAGCGGCGAGCGTGCGGCGGCAGCGCGGGGCCGGGCGCAGCGGGCGCGGGTGGTGCTGTGGCAGGCGCTCGGCGGCAGCGAACTACCCTGATGCCACCGCGCTAGATCGTCGCCCCGCCATCGACAACGATGGTTTGGCCGGTGGTCCACCGGGCGGCGGGCGAGGACAGGTAGACCGCGGCGCCGGCAATATCGCCCGGCTCCCCAATCCGGCGCATCGGCAATGCCTTTTCAGTCGCGGCCAATGCCTGCGGATTTTCCCATAGCGCCTTGGCAAAATCGGTTTTGACCAGCCCCGGTGCGATGCCGTTGACGCGGATGCCGTGCTTGCCGTTCTCGGCGGCGTAATTGCGCACCAGCTGGAAGTCGGCCGCCTTGGAGATGCAATAGGCGCCGATCTCGGTCGAGGCGCGCAAGCCGCCGATCGAACTGATGATCACGATCGCCCCGTCGCCCTTTTCGCGCATATGGGGCAGCGCAAGCTGGATCAGCCAGTGGTTCGACAGGACATTGTTGTCGAGGATCTTGCGGAACTGCTCGTCGGCGATCCCGTCCATCGACCCGTAATAGGGATTGCTCGCGGCATTGCAGACGAGGATATCGGCCGGGCCGAGCTGGGCGGCGGTCTGCACGAACAGATCCTCGAGCTGTGCCTTTTCCGAAATGCTGGCTGCGATCGCGACGGCGCTGCCATCGCCATGCGCGGCGTTGATTTCGGCGGCGACCGCCTCGCAGGCATCCTGCTTGCGGCTCGAGATGACCACGCGCGCGCCCTGCGCCGCGAGGCCCTCGGCAATGGCGCGGCCGATCCCGCGGCTCGATCCGGTGACGATGGCGACTTTCCCGGTCAGGTCGAATGGCGACATGGTGGTTTCCTTTGTGAGCAATGGGAAGGGCCCGAAGCTTGCGCCCCGGGCCCTTCGTAACTGGTGGTGCCGGAACCGCCTAGAAGCGGGTCCGGATACCAAGACGATAGTTGCGGCCGATGGCATTGCCGATGAACGGGTTGTAGCCCAGCGGCAGCTGCGCCTCGGCCGGTTCGGCATCGGTGAAGTTGTCGACCGATGCCTGCATTTGCACATCCGCACCTGCAAGCTGGAGGTCGTAGGTGACCGAGAAATCGTGCTGCGTGTACGAGCCGCTCTCGACACCGAAGTTGGTCCCCACACCGCCGGCCGTGCTGAAGCAGGGATCGCGGGTAAGGCAGCGATCGTCGGTCACGCCGTCGATATGCTGGACCGAATAGCGCGCATTGAAATCGCCGAAACCAAGCCGGACAAAGGCATTCGCGCGCCATTCCGGCACCGTGTTCGGATCGCGGAAGTAATTGCCGAAACCGACCGCATCATAGGCCGGCTGGACGTTGACATCCTGCACGATGAAATCGTCGAAGCTGTAATCGAGATTCCACACCGCATTGGCACCGAAGCCCAGCTCGGCATTGTCGCCCAACGGGAATTCCGCATCGAAGGCGAAATCGAGACCGGCGATCTTGACGTCCGGACCATTGACGAAATCGGTCCGCACGCGGCTGATGTCGATCCCCAGCGTGGTGCCCTGGATACACTGATTGTTAGAGAAGGTAACCAGATTGACCAGCGGGCTCGAACAGTCGACCTCTTCCTGACCGGTGGTCTGGAAATTGCCCACATAGCTCGCGATCGCATTGCCCGGCGTGATCGTGATGCGGTCTTTTAGATCGATCGACCAGTAGTCGACCGAGAGGGTCAGATCGCCGCCGCCGACTGGCGCCGAGAAGATTGCGCCGATGTTGTAGGTGAAGGCGGTTTCGGGATCGAGGTCGGTCGGATTACCGTAGATGTCCTTCGACTTGTAATTGCCGCCTGCCGCAGTGAAGCCTTCGAGTGCGGTTACGAAGTTGGGCGACACGTTCGATGCCAGCGGGCCGCGGAAGGTGGTGCCTACCGAACCGCGCAGGGTCAGCCAGTCGGTCACTTCGAAGCGCGCCGAGCCCTTGGGATTGATCGTCGAACCGATCGGGCTGCCGTAATCCTCGAAGCGGACGGCCGCCGACAGTTCGAGCCGGTCGGTAATCGGCGCGTTTACTTCGGCGAAGAACGCATAGACGTCCTGCTTGAGCTTCACCGGGCGCGAACCGCCGAGGAAGATGAACGGGCCGACCCCTTCGGTGGTGGTGCCGACACAGCTCTGGTCGCCCTCGACGAAGCACGGATTGATGTCGAGATTCGATTCCGGGATGATCGGATCGCTGGAATAGCGCGTATCGCGGAACTGGGTGCCGACGGCGAAGGCCAGCGGACCGCCGCCCAGCTGGATTCCGGTTTCGCCCGCGAGGACCATGTCGAACACGAATTGCGATTCCTGTTCGCGGGTGCCGTTGGGTACCTGCAGCCAGCCGACCAGCTCCTGGCTGTTCTCGTTACCCGGGACGTAGAACGGATTGTCGATGTTGAACGTCCCGTTGCCGGGGCCGGCATTGGCAAAGGGATTGAACCACAGGCAGCCATTCTCGCCCGCTGTGCTCCCGGTACAATCGGGACCGCCGAAGCCGTTCAGCGCGGCCTGCAGGCGCGAGCCGATGATGCCGGGGGCATAGGCTTCGCGATCCGATTCCCAGAACGTGCCATCCACGTTCAAAGTGAGCGTATCACTGAGCGCGAATTCGAAGCCGCCGCTGAAGCGGAAGGCATCGTTGACCGCACCACCGGTGCCGGCACCGCGATCCGGGTCGAGCGGATTGCCGAGAAAGCCGAACGGGCGATAGAGCACGTTGGTGACGGCGACGATCGGGGCCGTGGGCGAGCTCTGCGGCAGGCCGACCTGGTCGAGGAAGGCCGCCACGCCCGGGTTCGCGGGCGAGGTCGTGAACGCGCTGACGAAGCCCGACCCGCGCGGCCCCTGCGTCGGTGGGAATGCCGGCGAATAGTTGAGCGAGGTAAGCTCGCTCCGCGAATAGAGCGCGTCGGCCTGGAAGCGGATCGTATCGCTGAGGTCGATCGTGAGTTCGCCGAAGACCTGATAGCGGTCCTCGTCCTCGGTAATGTTGTCGAACGGGACATAGGTGAAATAGCAACGACCGATGTCGACCGTCCCGCCGAGGTCTTCGCACCCGACGTCGGGCCTGACCTGCGTGTTCACCGTGCCGGTGCCGGTATCGAAATAGCTGACCGCGAACAGCCCCGGAGTAGCCAGCGCCGAATAGGCCGAGGGATTGGTCTCGTAGCCGACATTGGCGAAGTCGCGCTCGATCGAGCCCAATTCGCTGCGGTGCTGCCAGCCTGCGCCAATCACGAAATTCGCTGAATCGGCGAACTCGAAGCCGGCCAGCGCGCTGAGGCTGTAATTGTTGTCCGAACCGTCGATGAAATTGTAATCCCCCTGCAGTTCGAAGCCGGTGAAGGTCGAGCGGGTGATGAAGTTTGCGACGCCGGCGATCGCATCCGAACCATAGGTCGACCCGGCACCGTCCTTGAGCAGTTCGATCCGTTCGAGCGCGAACAGCGGCATCAGCTGCGTATCGACGAACCCGGCGCCCGGCGTCAGGATCGTCCGCTTGCCATTGAGCAGCACCAGCGTGCGCTGCGGGCCGAGGCCGCGCAAATTGAGCGAACCGACGCCCTGGAAGCCCTGCGCGTCGGTGGAGAACTGGTTGGTGTCGCCCAGCGAGGCGCCGACCGAGGGCAGTTCCTTGATGAATTCGAGCGGGCTGTCGACGCCCTGCTCGGCCAGATCGTCGGCGGTAAAGACGTCCACCGGCAGCGCCGCATCCTCGGGCGTGCCGCGGATATAGGAGCCGGTAACGATGATGCGGTTGTCGTTCTGGTTCGCCGCTCCGGCAGTTTCGACCTCCGCCTGGGCGAGGGCAGGGCCCGCCGACAGAGCCGAAATCGCAAGTGCGCCGAGCGCGCAACTGTGGCGTAAAGTGAATCTGGTCATTGGTCTCTCCCTCGGGGGTACGTCTTTTGTCCGCGTACCTTCCAATCGAAATTCAATGCCCTCTTTGCCTTTATGTCAAGGGATAGGGGTAAATATTAGGAAATCTGTCGCGCGTGCTCGTACCGCTTTTTCGAAATTGCTCAATGATATCGGTGCCGTAGCGGAAACCGGAAAATCCATTGTTTTCCAGCCTCGTCAGACGCTTAGGTGGCATCCACGCAAAAGGGGCCCGGCATCGCGTGATGCCGGGCCCCTGCTTGTCGCGATGAACGCGGTTTAGAAGCCTGCGCGCACCGTGATCCCGTAGGTCCGCGGCTCGGCGAGGAAGGCCGAATAGGTCTGCTGCGGTGCCACGAACGGCGTGTTGAACGCGACCTGGGTGTAATCGACGTCGAACAGATTGTTCGCCCACAGCTCGAGACCCCAGCGACGGTCCGGCCCGGTGATCCCGATACGACCGTTCACGATCGTATAGGCATCCTGTTCCTTGCCATGCAGCAGGTCCGACCCGGTGTTGTAATCGTCGGTCGTGCGGGCATTGATGAAGAACAGGCCCGAGAGACCCGAATTGCCGATCGGCGGGGTCCAGCTCAGCGACGCGGTGGCGGTCACTTCGGGGGCGTTCGACAGATTGTCGCCCGGAAGCAGCCGCAGCGCGGGATCGAGCGGCGACCCATTGTCCTGGCCCACGAGATTGTCCTCGTAGCTGGTGTCCGAATAGGTGACGCCCATGGTCATGGTCAGGTCGCGGATCGGGCTGAGCGAAGCCTCGAACTCGAAACCCTGGGCGATGACGCCCGGGGCAACGTTGTCCGCGGCGCAGGCGCCGGTGGTGCCATCCGCATCGCGGTCGGCCCCGCCAAGGTCGCTGTCGCAGCCATTGATGTTCTGCACCAGGAAGACCGAACCATTGAACGTGTTCAGCTGGAAGTTCGAGAACTCCTGGCGGAACCCGGCAATGCTGAAGCCCCAGTCGCGGGCGGCATATTTCACGCCCACTTCGAAGGCATCGACGGTTTCGGCGTCGAACTGCAGCGCGGTCGGGTTGAGCGTGGCGGCATCGAAAGCCACCGGCACGGCGAGCGCCGACCGATCGAGGTTGAAGCCGCCGGCCTTGTAGCCCTTCGAGAAGGAGCCATAGACCAACCAGTCGGGATCGGGCTTCCAGCTGAGGATGGCCGTGCCGGTGAACTCGTCTTCGTCACGTGTATCGGCCAGCGTCACACCGTCGAGCTCGGCGGTCGAATTGCCCTGGCAGGACAGCGAGATCAGGCCGCCTGCGAGCCCGCCAAGCGGAGCAAGGTCGGCCACACCGTCACCGTCGGTATCGACCGACGGTACGAGCAACGGGTTGAGGATCGCACGGCTCTGCGGGCAGAACACGTTGTCATTGCTGAATGCGGCGCGGAAATCCTTGGTTTCGTTGGTGTAACGAAGGCCAAGCGTCAGATCGACCGTGTCGGTGACATGCACGATATTATGCGTGAAGACGGCGAAGTTCTCACTTGTCTGGTTGTACCGATCGCCCGTGCTGCCGATGTCGCGGACCTGTGCGAGATTGTTCATTCCCGCGATGATCAGCGGCGTCGCCGCACCGAACGCGCCAGCGCCGCCATTGGCACCCGTCAGTGCAGCGACATTGGCGCCCAAACAATTGTCTGCCGACGGATTGGCCAGTGCCGGATTGATCGCCAGCACGATCCGGCAATTGGCGAAGGTGCCGTAATCATTGCCGAAGCGCAGATTGTCGCGCGTTTCCAGCTTCTCATTGGCGTAATAGGCGCCGACGAGCCAATCGAGCGTATCGTTGAAGGCCGTGCCGTTCAGGCGCAGCTCCTGCGTGAAGGTCTTGAATTCACGTGCGCCGGCATCGGGTCCGGGGGCGCGATACAACAGGTCGACCTGCGTGTAGTCGGTGTCGGAGGCCTGCGTGTTCGAATACTGGCGATAGCCGGTGATCGAAGTCAGCGTGACATCGCCGAAGTCCCAGTTGACCTCACCCGAGATACCCCAGTCCTCGGTTTCGCCCTGATAGGTCCGGCCCGGCGTGACGTAGATATCGCGGTTGAACGTCGACTGCGTCAGCGCACGCGGATCCTGGCCCAGACCCAGAAGGATCGGGACGATCGGATTGTCGGTGCTGGTCAGTGCGGGCCCGCCATTGGGACGCGCGAAGGAATCGAGCCCGGGCGATACGCGCGCCAGCGGCGCGAATTCGGGCTGGACGAAGGTTGCGGCGCAGCAGGCCTCGTCCTTCTTCGAATAGTCGCCGACGAGGCGGATGCTGAGATCGCTGGTCGGTTCGAACAGCAGCTGGCCGCGCACCAGATAGCGGTCGCGGTCATTGATCCGCACATCGTTGACGACATCGTTGTAGAAACCGTCGCGCTCGAAATAGACGCCGTCGATCCGCGCGGCGACCGTATCGCCGAGCGGTGCGTTGATCCCGCCCTCGACCTTGATCGCGTCGTAATTGCCATAGGTGAAGGCGCCGTAGCCCGAGAATTCGAACTCGGGCGGGGCGGTGTAGATGTTGATCAGACCGGCCGAGGAGTTGCGGCCGCCCAGCGTACCCTGCGGGCCGCGGAGGATTTCGACCCGGTCGAGCGGTCCGAGTTCGGACAATGCGTTACCCGAGCGCGAGCGATAAACCCCGTCGACGAAGACCGCGACAGAGCTTTCGAGGCCGGGGTTGTCGCCGACCGTACCAATGCCACGAATACGCGCGGAGCCATTGGCTTCGTTACCGGTCGAGGAGACCAGCAGCGACGGGGCCACCTGGTTGAGGTCGCGAATGTCGGAGACGCCCGATTTTTCGAGCATTTCGCCGGATACCGCGGAGACCGCCACCGGGACATCGGACAGCGCCTGGTCGCGGCCCTGCGCGCGGACGATGATGACATTGCCGCTATCGATATCGGCATTGTCGATTAGGTCCGCTTCTTCGGAACTTGCGGTCGTCGTATCCTGCGCCTGGGCAATGGCCGGGGTGAGGGCCAGTGCGCAGGCGAGCGCGCCGAAGGCGCATTGGTGGCGTAAACCGAACTGTCTCATATTTTCTCCTCTCACCGGACCCGGCCCCTGCCGCGCCCATTTATGTTTTTTTCGTTTCAAACCCGCCATCCGTGCGCTGTCAAGACGCAGCGGACGAACGACTTGCCCGTTCGACGGATTTGCATACCGGCGTTTCTAAATTGTCGCAGATTCCTGGTTAATCAGGCGAACTTTCCGCTGCCTCCCGCGGCCGACCGCAGATGGGCGCTGACCGGCAGGTCATAGCGCTCCAGCCCTGCCACCACCGTGTCCAGGCCGATCGTCTGCGCCCAGAACATCGGCCCGCCGGTATAGAGCGGCCAGCCGTAGCCGTTGATCCACACGACATCGATATCGCTGGCGCGCTGCGCCATGCCTTCTTCGAGGATTTTCGCGCCCTCGTTGACCATCGGATAGAGCAGCCGCTCGCGGATCTCGTCCTTCGAGATGTCGCGCTGCTCCTTGCCTTCGCGCGCGGCGAAATCGGCAATGATCTGCTTGACCTCGTCCGACGGGGTGCGGTTGCGCGCCTCGTCGTAATCGTAAAAGCCCTTGCCGTTCTTCTGCCCGAAACGGCCTGCCGCGCACAGCGCCTCGCGGATCGTGGTGACCTTGCTCGGGTCGCGGTGCCAGCCGATGTCGATCCCTGCGAGGTCGCCCATCTGGAACGGCCCCATGGGAAAGCCGAAATCGAGCAGCACGTCATCGACGTCCCAGTAATTGGCGCCTTCCATGATCAGCGCATTGGCCTGTTCCTGCCGTTTCGAGAGCATGCGATTGCCGATGAAGCCCGGGCACACGCCCGACACGGCGGCGACCTTGCCGATCTTCTTGGCCAGCTTCATCACCGTGGCGAGCACATCGTGCCGGGTTTCCTTGCCGCGCACGACCTCGAGCAGCTTCATGATGTTCGCGGGCGAGAAGAAATGCAGGCCGACCACATAGCCCGGCCGCTTGGTCGCGGTGGCGATCTCGTCGACATCGAGATAGCTGGTGTTCGACGCCAGGATCGCGCCCTGCTTCACCACGCTGTCGAGCTTGGCGAAGACCTCTTTCTTGACGTCCATGTTCTCGAACACGGCTTCGATCACGAGGTCGCAATCGGCAAGGTCGTCATAGGACAGCGTCGGGGTCAGCAGGCCCATCGCCTGTTCGACCTGCTCGCCGGTCATGCGGCCCTTCTTGGCGGTGTTTTCGTAATTCTTGCGCATCACGCCGGTACCGCGGTCGAGCGCGTCCTGCGCCATCTCGATTATGGTTACCGGGATGCCGGCGGACAGGAAATTCATCGCGATCCCGCCGCCCATCGTGCCCGCACCGATAACGCCGACCTTCTTGATCGGGATCAGCGGGGTATCCTTGGGCACGTCATCGATCTTGTTCGCCGCGCGTTCGGCGAAGAAATAATGGCGCATGGCGGCGCTTTGCGTGCCGCTCATCAGCTCCATGAACAGCTCGCGCTCTTTCTTGACGCCGTCCTCATAGGACAGCTCACCCGCCGCCTTGACCGCGGCGATCGCGGCATTGGGGGCATCGAAGCCGCGGATCTTGCGCGCCTGCGAGGCGCGGAAGCGGTCGAACAGGTCGGGATCGCGCACGCCGTCTTCATTGGCCTTGCCTTCCGACGAGCGCGGGACCGGCTGGCCGATCTTCGACTTGGCGAAGGCGATCGCATCGGCTTCGAGGCTGTCCGCGCCGACGAGCGCATCCACCAGCCCGATCGCTTCGGCTTTCTTGGCCGGGATCGGATTGCCGCCCACGACCAGCGGCAGCGCGGCTTCGGCGCCGACCAGCCGGGGCAGGCGCTGGGTGCCCGCCGCGCCCGGGATCAGGCCGAGCTTGATCTCGGGCAGGCCGAGCTTCGCGCTCGGCACGGCGACACGGTAGTGACAGGCCAGTGCGACTTCGCAGCCGCCCCCCAGTGCAGTGCCGTGGATTGCCGCGACCACCGGCTTGTCGCTGGCTTCCATCGCGTCGAGCGTTTCGGGCAGATTGGGCCCGACCGGCGGCTTGCCGAATTCGGTGATATCGGCGCCGGCAAAGAAGGTCTGCCCGTCGCAGCGGATCACCACCGCCTCGACGGCGTCGTCCGACAGCGCTTCCTCGATTGCGTCTTTTAGTCCGGCGCGGACGGCCTGGCCCAGCGCGTTGACCGGCGGATTGTCGGAAATGACGACCAGGACATTGTCATGGCGTTCGGTGCGGATGGGGGAGGTCATGGGGTTCTCCTCAGGCGTGGGTTTGGGTGAGGGCGGAATAGATCAGCGTCTTGAGCTGCCGCCGGATGGGATAGGTCGACGAGGGGTAAACCTGCGTCATGAAAACCATGGTGATACGTTCCACCGGATCGACGAAGAAGGCGGTCGAATGCGCGCCGCCCCAGTAGAATTCGCCGAGGCTGGAGGGCATCAGCGTCTTTGCCGGATCGATCACCATCGCAAAGCCAAGGCCGAACCCGGTGCCGGCATTGTTGGCTTCGGAAAACAGGCTGCTCGACATTTCGGTAAGGTCGGCATTGCCCGGCAAATGGTTAGTCCGCATCAGCCGCAATGTCTTGGGGCTGATGATACGCGCGCCGCCCAGTTCGCCGCCATTGAGCAGCATGGTCGCGAAACGGTGGTAATCGGCAATGGTGCTGATCAGCCCGCCGCCGCCGCTGTCGAACGTGCCCGCTCGGTTGAGCTTGCTGGTTGCGCCTGCATTGATCATCTTGGGCGCCTGCCCGGGGCGATAGGCATAGGCATCGACCAGTCGCTCGCTCTGCCCCTCGGCAACACCGAAATGCGTATCGACCATGCCCAGCGGGGCGAAGATGTGCTTGGCGAAATAGTCGCCCAGCCGCATCCCGCTGATCCGTTCGACCGCTATGCCGAGGACATCGGTCGACACCGAATAATTCCACCCTTCGCCGGGGGCGAATTCGAGCGGGAGCTTGGCCAGTTTCGCAATGAAGCCGTCGCTGTCGAGATGGTCGCGGGCGAAGTCGAAATTATGCTCGCGGTAGACCGCATCGATATTGTTGCGGTTCTGCAATCCGTAGGTGAAGCCCGACATATGCGTCAGCAGATCGACGAAGCGCATCGCATGCGTCGGCGTGCCGGGCGCAAAGGGGATCGACCCGCCGCCGCCGGCATAGACCGCGAGGTCGGCGAATTCGGGAAACACCTTGGTGACCGGTTCCTCGAGCGCGACGAGGCCCTGTTCGACCAGCTGCATGAAGGCGATGGAAGTGACCGGCTTGGTCATGCTGGCGATGCGGAACAGCGCATCGTCGCGCAGTTCGCGCTGGTCGTCGCCCATCACGCCAAGCCTGGTGTAATGCACCGGCTGCCCGTCGCGCGCGACCAGCAGCTGCGCATTGGGCAAGCGGCCATTGTCGATATAGGTCTTGGCCAGGAAGGGCGCGATTCGGCCCAGCCTGTCGGCGTCGAAACCCAGCGCCCCGGCATCTGCCAGATCGAACATCCTGCTCTCCTCTCCGCGCATACCTATGCTTCGGTTTTGCACGAATAGCGAATTCATCTGTTCTTGCCACCCTCATACCTTAACTTCGAAGGCGGCTTGCGTGGCAGGGGCAAGCGGGGTTAGACCGATGCGAGAGAGAAAAGAGTCGCCCGTGGAGGCGAGAAACGAGGGGGAGTGCAATGAGCGATCTCGCGCGCGCGATCGGGTTCGTGCCGCCGGCTGACTGGCCGGCAAGGACCAGGGCCGAATGTCACGACTACCTCACCGCTCCGGGTGCCCGGTTCGAAATGGATACGGTCGACATCCGCGGCGTCCCCACGAGGGTATGGAAGAACGCGCCCGCCAACCTGCGGCAGGTCGCCATGGTGGGCCGCGCGCATGGAGAGCGCCTGTTCGCGATCTACGAGGACGAGCGGGTCACTTATGACGCGTGGTTCCGCGCGGTTGCGCAGCTGGCGGGCGAATTGCGCGCCCGCGGGGTGGAGAAGGGCGACCGTGTCGCGCTGGCGATGCGCAATCTGCCCGAATGGCCGGTGGCCTTTTTCGCCGCGACGACGATCGGGGCGATCTGCGTGCCGCTCAATGCCTGGTGGACCGGACCCGAGCTCGCCTTCGGCCTGGCCAATTCGGGCGCCAAGCTGCTGGTGTGCGATGCCGAGCGCTGGGACCGGATTGCGCCGCACCGGGCCGAGCTGCCCGATCTCGCGACCGTACTGGTGTCACGTAGCGATGCCGCGCCCGATGGGGCGGAGCGGCTCGAGGATGTCCTCGGCACGCCGCATGATTACGCCTCTCTGCCGCAGGCCGAACTGCCCGAGGTCGAAATCGAGCCCGAGGACGAGGCGACGATCTTCTACACCAGCGGCACCACCGGCCAGCCGAAGGGCGCATTGGGCACGCATCGCAATCTGTGCACCAATATCCTGTCGAGCGGCTACAATGGCGCGATGGCCGCCTTGCGGCGCGGTGAGGAACTGCCTGCACCGGTGCAGAAGGTCGGCCTGACCGTCATCCCGTTGTTCCACGTCACCGCCTGTTCGGCGGGGCTGATGGGCTATGTCGCGGCGGGTCATACGATGGTGTTCATGCACAAATGGGACCCGGTGAAGGCCTTCCAGCTGATCGAGCGCGAGCAGGTCAATCTGACCGGCGGCGTGCCGACCATCGCCTGGCAATTGCTCGAACATCCCGAGCGCGCGAATTACGATCTCTCCAGCCTCGAGGCGATTGCCTATGGCGGGGCGCCCGCCGCGCCCGAGCTGGTGCGCAAGATCCACGAGGTCTTCGGCGCGCTGCCCGGCAATGGCTGGGGCATGACCGAGACCATGGCGACGGTGACCGGCCATTCGTCCGAGGATTATCTCAACCGGCCCGACAGCTGCGGCCCCCCGGTGGGGGTGGCCGACCTCAAGATCGTGGGCGACGACGGCGAGACCGAGCTTCCCGTGGGCGAGGTTGGCGAACTGTGGGCGCGCGGGCCGATGGTGGTGAAGGGCTATTGGAACCGCCCCGAGGCGACCGCGGAAACCTTCGTCGACGGCTGGGTCCGCACGGGCGACCTCGCCAAGCTCGACGAGGAAGGCTGGTGCTATATCGTCGACCGCGCCAAGGACATGATCATCCGCGGCGGCGAGAACATCTATTCGTCGGAAATCGAGAACGTGCTCTACGACCACCCGGCGGTGACCGACGCGGCGCTGATCGGACTGGCGCATCCCACTCTGGGCGAAGAACCGGCAGCCGTCGTCCACCTCGCCCCCGGAATGTCCGCCACCGAAGACGAATTGCGCGAATGGGTCGCGGCGCGGCTGGCCAAGTTCAAGGTGCCCGTGCGCGTGGTGTTCGTCGAGGACACGCTGCCGCGCAACGCCAATGGCAAGATCCTCAAGAAGGATCTCGGGGCGTTCTTCGCATGAGCCGCCCGACAGCGACCCGCAAGTTCGGCGAAAAGCGCGAGGCGATCGTCCATGCCGCGGCAGTGCTGATCAACGAGGTGGGGGTGCAGGCGACCACCTTGGCCGAAGTCGCGCGTGCGATCGGTCTCAACGCCACCAGCGTGACCTATTATTTCCCGCGCAAGGAACAGCTGGTCGTCGCTGTCTACGACCAGACGCTGTCGCTGATGGAGGAGATGGCGAGCGAGGCGCTGGCGCAGCCCGATCCGGCGGCGCGATTGCGGCATCTGATCGGCGCGCATGTCGCGCTGCGGAAGCGGATCCGCGCGGGCGAGCGCGGGCTGACGGTCGCGCTGTCCGAAATCCGCACGCTCGATCCCGAAGTGCAGGATCCGCTGATGGCGCATTACCTGCGCGTGGTCGATCTGGTGCGCCGTTTCTTCGGCGAATGGCAGGATAGCGACGAGCGAGCGGTGTTTTCGGCGCGCGCGCATATCCTGCTCGAGGCGGTGATGTGGTGGCCGGTGTGGTCACTGCGCTATTCGGTGCTCGACTTCCCGCGCATCGAGGAACGCCTGTTCGATGTGCTCGCCAACGGCTTGCCCGCGCAGCAGGGGACCTTCGCGCCGCAGCCGCTGGCGGGCAACTGGCGTACCCCCGAAAGTGACGAGACCAACCAGAACGAGGCGTTCCTGCGCGCCGCGACAGTGACCATCAACGAGCGCGGCTATCGCGGTGCCTCGGTCAATCGCATCGCCGAAAGCCTCAATGTCACCAAGGGCAGTTTCTACCACCACCACGAAGCCAAGGACGACCTCGTGCTCGCCTGCTTCCAGCAGAGCTACGACCGCATGTCGTCGGTGCAGATGGCGGGGCAGGCGATCGAAGCCGATTACTGGACCCGCCTGACCAGCGTGCTGGCCGAGCTGGTCGATGTTCAGTTCTTCGACCGCACCCCGCTATTGCGCACCACCGCGCTGCAGGCGCTCGATGCCGGGCAAAAGGTCGATGTGGTCACGCGCTCGAACCGGCTGGCGCGGCGGTTTGCGGGGATGTTGATCGACGGTATTGCCGATGGTTCGGTGCGCGCGATCGATCCGCTGATTGCGGGGCAGGTGATGATGTCGACGGTCAATTCGGCCTATGAAGCGCGGCACTGGGCGGCACGGTTCGAGCGGCCCGAACAGGCGATCGCGACCTATCTGTCGGTCATGTCCGCGGGAATGCTGGCGCCGTCACGCTAGGCTGCGCGGTTCGCGCACGCGCCAGATCATCAGCGCGAGGCTGGCGATCAGCGAGGCGAAGGCCGCAACGATCAAGGGCGCATAGCCCAGCGCCGCGATGCTCAGCCCGACGAGCACCGGCCCGATCGAGGACACGCCGCCCTCGACCGTGGTGGTCAGCGCCAGCCGCATCGGAATATCCTCATGCTCGCCGAATTCGAGCACCAGCGTCACCGCGGCCATCATCCAGCCGGAAAAGCCAAACCCCAGCGCAGCGAAGCTGGCGTAGAGCAGCCAGCCATCACCGAACACCATCAGCGCCATGCCCGCGATGCTACAGGTCAGCGCGCCGAGATAGACCGCGCGGAAGCCGACCCGGTCACCCAGCGCGCCCCAGACCAGATTGGATAGGGTATCGGCGGCAAGGAAGGCGAGGCTGAGCGAACCGATCAGCGCCCCGTCGAGCCCCAGCCGGTCCCCCACATACAGCGTCCAGAACGGCAGCCCGACTCGGGCGATCGCGGCCAGCCCGTGCGCGACGAGGAAGGCGCGGAAATCGCGGTGCTGGAGCAGTTCGCCGAACTGCCCGATCCGCTCGCGCCATGGCAGTAGCGGGCGTAGCCGCGGCGCATCGGGTTCGCGAATGCCCAGCCGCAGCACCACGAGACCGATCGAGGTCAGGATGAAGGCCAGCAGGAAGGTCGTGGCATAGCCATTGCCGAGCCATTCCTGTTCGATGAAATAATGCCCCGCGACCCACGCGAGCCCGGCGGCGATCAGCCCGCCGGCCATGTTGCGGATCCCCTGCAACCGCCCGCGCCGATCGAGCGGGATGAGCTTGGCCATCAGCATCTGGAACGCCACCCGCTGCGCACCGCTGAAGAAGCCCAGCAGGAGGAACGCGGCGAGCGTGACGACCAGCAGCGCCGTGCCTTCGAGCATCCATGCGGCGATAGCGAGCACCAGCACCATCACGCGCATCATCGAACCGACGGTGATCGCATAGGGCAGGATGCGCTTGCGGCTCTCGACCTTGGCACCCGACAGGATCGGCGACACCGTACCGCCCAATTGCAGCAGCGCGGTGCCGAGGCCGACCGCGGCGGCGCTGCCGGTCAACAAATAGAGATAGGCGGGGATGATCGTGGGCGCATAGATCAGGCGGAAGCCGGTCATCCCGAACACGCCATGCGTCAGATTGGTCGCGTAATTGCGCCGGAGGTTGTCCTCCATGAAAGCACGATGGCGCCCCCAGACATCCGTGTCCGGGAGCGCCTCCGTTGTTTCGCCTGAAGGGTCGAAGGTCTTGCTCAATAGCTACCCAGCTTGGCGAACCGGTCCTTGAGGTAGCTCGTCGAACCCCAGCTTGCCTCGAGCACGCGCGCGCGTTTGACGTAGAAGCCGATGTCGTATTCATCGGTCATGCCGATGCCGCCATGCAGCTGGATGCCCTGGTTGCTGATCACGTGCAGCACGCGATTGGCCTCGGCCTTGGCGACCGTGGCCGCGCGGGCCACGCCAAAGCCGCCATCGACCGCCTGGAGGCCAGCTTCCACCGCCGAGCGCATCTGCGCGAGGTCGGCGAACAGATCGGCCATGCGGTGCTGGAGCGACTGGAAGGTGGCGAGCACTTGGTTGAACTGCACGCGCTGCTTCAGATAATCGAGCGTGGTGTCGAACACCTGCTGCGCCATGCCGAGCATTTCGGCAGCCGCCAGCACGCGCGCCCGGTCGAGCACATCGTCGAGCAGCGTGTCGCCGCCGCCTTCGAGTTTCTCCGCCGCGGCGCCGTCGAACGCCACATCGGCATGGCTGCGCTGGTCGGTCAGCTTGCGCGTCGTCAGCGAAACGCCGTCACCCTTTTCGACCAGATAGAGCCCGTCCTTGGCGGCGACCACGAACAGATCGGCGCCATGCGCTTCGTGGACGAACGCCTTCTTGCCCGACAGCTTGCCGCCCGACACGCTGGCTTCGATCGCGGAAGGATCGTGGTGGGCGCCTTCATCGACGGCGAGCGTCGCCACGGTTTCGCCGCTGGCGAGCTTGGGCAGCCATTTGGCCTTCTGTTCGTCACTGCCGCCGAGGATGATCGCGCTCGCGGCGATCGTCGTTGCGACCAGCGGGCTGGCGGTCAGCGTCTTGCCCAGTTCCTCGACCACGAGGCCTGCCGACATGAAGCCGAAGTCGGAGCCGCCCTGCGCTTCGGGGATGATCACCCCGGCCCAGCCCATTTCCGCCATCGTGGCATAGGCATCGGTATTATAGGCCTGCGGCTCGCCGGCCGCACGGACCTTGCGAAATTCGGCCACCGGGCTTTCATTGGTCGCCCAGTCGCGCGCCATGTCGCGCAGCATTTCCTGTTCTTCGTTGAGAACTGCCATTGTCTGTGCTCCCCTCTCTTACTGGTGATCGAGCATGCCGAGCACACGCTTGGCGATGATGTTGTTCTGGATTTCGGTCGAGCCGCCGTAGATCGTGGTGGCCTTGCCGAAGAGCCAGCCGCGCACGGCTTCGAGTTCACCCTTGGTGAATTCGTCGCCTTCCCAGCCGAGCCCCTGCAGGCCGCGGATTTCGATCAGCAGCTCGCTGCGTTCCTGGCTCAGTTTGGTGCCGAGCTTCTTGAGCACCGAGCTGATTTCGGACACGCCGCCTTGCGCCTTGCTTTCCTCCACCGCGCGGCGCGCAGTGAGCAGGAAGCTGTTCCAGCGGATTTCGAAATCGGCGATCCGGTCGCGCAGGACCTTGTCGGCCAGTTCGCCCTGGGCGTCGGTTTCGCCGTATTTCTTGGCGATATCGCCAAGGCTCTGGCCCATCATGCTGGCGAGGCGTCCGCCGCCCGAAATATTGGTCCGCTCGTGCTGGAGCAGGCGCTTGCCGATGGTCCAGCCCTGGCCTTCCTCGCCGACGAGGTTTTCCTTCGGCACCTTAACATCGGTGAAGAAGGTCTCGCAGAACGGACTGGTGCCGCTGATCATGGTGATCGGGCGGACTTCGACGCCGGGGGCATCCATGTCGATCAGCATGAAGCTGATGCCGCGGTGCTTGTCGCTCTTGTCGGTGCGGACGATGGCGAAGCACTTGTCCGCCCACTGGCCGCCGCTGGTCCAGGTCTTCTGGCCATTGACGATGTAATGGTCGCCCTTGTCTTCGGCGAAGGTCTGCAGATTGGCGAGGTCGGACCCGGCATTGGGTTCGCTGTAGCCCTGGCACCAGCGGATTTCCCCGCGGCAGATCGGCGGGATATGCTCCTGCTTCTGCTTCTCGCTGCCATATTCGAGCAGCGTCGGGCCGAACATCATCACGCCCATGCCGCCGATCGGGTTGTAGGCGCCGGCCTTGGCGAATTCCTGGTCGACGATCTTCGCCTGCGCCTTGGTCAGGCCGCCGCCGCCATATTCCTTGGGCCAGGTCGGGGTGCCCCAGCCGCGTTCGCCCACCGCTTCCCGCCATTTGGTCTGCGCAGGCGTTTCGTCGGTCGGGCCGTCGACCCCGGCCAGCGCATTGGCGCTGCCCTTGAGCTCGTCGGTGAAATGGGCGGCGAGGAATTGCTGCACTTCGGTGCGAAACGCCTCCTCGTCGGCGTGGACATCGGGTTCTAGCTGGGTTGCCATGGGCCTCTCCTTTTCTTGTGTCATCCTACCGGGCAGGGCCGCCCAGCGGGGTATTGCTTTGCACCTGGTCGCGCGCTTCGGCTTCGCGGGCGCGCAGGATTTCGACATTGCGCTCGTGGCGGGCGCGGCTGATCGGATAGAACAGCAGGATCAGCGCGCCGACAATCCACAGGCAAAGGATCGTGGGAATGTAAAGGACAAGCAGCCTGTCCACCAGCCCTTCGGCAATCGTTGCGGGGTCAGCGCGTTCGGGAAACTCCGCCGCCGCCAGTAGCCAGCCGGCAAAGAACAGGCCGAGCGCGGTGGAACATTGCTGCATGAAGCTGGATGCGGCGAAGAACGTGCCCGCGGTATGCTTGCCGGTTTCGATCGCGCTGTCCTCGACCACATCGGCCAGCATGGCGCTGGTGTTGATCAGGCTGATCGCGATCATCGCCATATAGATCGCCCCGATGGTGAACAGGACGGGCACCAGCAGCGCGTCGCCGGGCACCCAGAACAGGTCGAAATAGGACAGGTACAGCGGTGACAGGCCGATGGTGATGCCGGTGATGGCGAAGATGATGCTGGAGTTGCGCTTGCCCATCCGCCTCGAGAACCAGGGCGCCAGCGGGGCGGCAATGGTCGCTGCCAGAAAGCTGTCGAGCGTCAGCAGCGCCAATTGTCCTGCGTTGAGCTTGAACAGATAGGTCCCCCAATAGAGGTTCATCGCGCTGTAGAGGCCGACCGCGGTGTATTTGAGGACGCCGAAACCGAAGATGATCAGGAACGCCCGGTTGCGGAATGCCGCGAACATTTCGCGCAAGTGCTGGCTGGCGGGCATCGGCGCGCTGTCTTCGGCCTGCCGCAGATAGGGGACGCGGTTGTGCGTCCCCAGCGTGCTGAGCGTCATCGCGAGGAAGATCAGCACGGCGCCCAGCAACGCGAAATTCTCGTAGCTTGCCGGATTGAGCTGGCCGCGCGGGAAAGCCTCGCTTTCGACGAAGATGAAGGCGAGCGAAAAGGCGGTGAAGCCATAGGCGCCCGAATAGCCGAACCAGTAGCGCAGCGAAAACAGCCGGGTGCGCTCGGCATAATCGGTGCTCAGTTCGGGGGCCATGGCGGAAGAATTGATCTCGAACGCGCTGATCGCGGCGCGCGTCCCCGCAGCGAAGGCGAAGATCCACAGGCCCAGCTGCATGTGACTCATCCCGTCGGGCGGAAACCAGGCACAATAGAACAGCAGGACGGTGGGCACGATCGCGGCATACATGAATGGGTGGCGGCGCCCCCACCGCGTCCGCGTGACATCCGCCCAGCGGCCGAGGAAGGGATCGACGATCGCATCGACCAGCAGCGTGCAAGCGAGCGCGGTACCGACGATCCCTGCGGGCACGCCGATCACCTGGTTGAAATAGAGCATCAGATAGCTGGAGAAGGCCGCGCTCTTGACCCCGTTGGCCATCGCCCCCGTGCCATAGGCCAGGCGGGTCGCCGCCGAGAGGCGCGGCACGGCAGGCGCGGCTACGGGATCGGCGCGGTTCACTGCCGCGGACCCGATGCAGGATACCCGATATTCGGAAAATGCGCCGTATAAACGCAATCCCTGTGGCGGGGCTGGTGCCGCACCTCTTGCTCTCCTCTCCACACCCCGCGCGTTCGCCAATCTGTGGGAATCGCGCGCTCTCCGGGTGGTTGCAGCATACCGGACAACCGAAAGCGGGCAAGCACTACCGCATGGACGCTACGGCACGGCGCTTTGCGCTTGACGCAGCGGGCGGGTTTCGCCTCAAGCACGCGGATGACTGAAGCATCCCAACCGCAAATCCGCATGCGCAGCTGGCTGTTCGCCCCGGGCGACAGCGTGAAGAAAATGACCAAGGCCGCCGAGGGCGACGCCGACATCGTCCTGTTCGATCTGGAAGATGCGGTGGTCGAGAGCGGCAAGGCCAGCGCGCGCGCCGCAATCGCCGAATTCCTCGCCGGCAAGAGCGCGGAAGAGCGCGCGCGGCTTTGGGTGCGGATCAATCCGCTCGACGGCGGATGGACGGCGGACGACCTCGCCGCGATCATGCCCGCGCGGCCCGGCGGGATCATGCTGCCCAAATCGCGCGGGCGCGGCGATGTCGAGGAACTCGACCGGCAGATGACCGCGCTCGAGGTGGAAAACGGCATCGCGCCCGGATCGACCCCGGTGATCGCGCTGGTCACCGAAACCGCCGCCGCCATGTTTACCACCGGCGATTACGGCGGTGCACCGCGGCTTGCCGCAATGACCTGGGGCGCGGAAGACCTCGCCGATTCGCTCGGTGCGCAGAGCAATAAGGATTTCGACGGCGATTTCGCCTTCACCTACAAGCTGGCGCGCAGTCTGTGCCTGCTGGGCGCGGCGGCGGCCGAAGTGGTCCCGGTTGAAACCATCGACACCAATTTCCGCGACCTCGAAGCGCTGCGCAAGCGCGCGATCGAGGTGCGCCGCCAGGGCTATCGCGGCATGCTTGCGATCCACCCCGCGCAGGTGCCGGTGATCAACGAAGCCTTCACTCCGAGCGAAGAAGAGATCGCCGAAGCGCGCGAGATCGTCGAGCTGTTCGAAGCCGATCCCTCAGCGGGGACAATCGGCTGGAAGGGCGGCATGCTCGACCGTCCGCATCTGTCGCGCGCCCGCCAGCTGCTGGCGCAGGTCGAGGACTGACACCCCGGCAGGTCGGCAATCGTTCAGCCGAGCTTGCCGACCTCTTCCAGTACCCGCTCGGCCCATTCGGGGCGGCAGATCAGCAGGTCGGGCATGTAGGTGTCGGCATTGTTGTAGACCAGCGGGCTGCCGTCGATGCGGCTGGCGTGCAGGCCGTGCGCGAGCGCGACCGCGGCCGGGGCGGCGCTGTCCCATTCGTACTGGCCGCCGGTGTGGAGGTAGATTTCCGCTTCGCCGCGCACCACTGCCATCGACTTGGCGCCCGCCGAACCCATGCCGACCAGTTCTGCGCCGATGGCTTCCGACACCGCGACCGCTTCGGCAGCGGGGCGCGTGCGGCTGACGACCATGCGCGGCGTTTCCGCCGCTGCGGGCACCTTGACCGGCGCATCGGTGCGCAGGACCACGTCGAGACCGGGCAGCGCGACCGCGCCGATTTCGGGCTTGCCGTTCACGCATAGCGCGACATGCACCGCCCAGTCGGTCCGCGCCTCGCCATATTCGCGCGTGCCATCGACTGGGTCGACGATCCAGACGCGCTCTTTCGACAGGCGTTCGTCGGTGTCCTTGCTTTCCTCGCTCAGCAAGCCGTCCTCGGGCCGCTGTTCGCGCAGTGCATGGACGAGGAACTGATTGGCGGTCTCGTCGCCGGCCTTGCCCAGCGCCTTGCCCGCGAACATCCCGCTCTCGCGTACCTCGATCAGGATCTTGCCCGCCACGTTGGCGAGGTGGGCGGCGAGTTCGGCGTCGGTCATCGTGGTAAATTCCCCAGGTCCAAAAATCTGGCGCCCGACATGGCAGAGACGGGCAGCCTTGCGAAGCCCCGATATGTTGCAGTTGCGAAATCGGCCGACAGCAATGCTGCAGGGATGCGTTCCCGAGCGACAAAAGTCTGCGCAATGACGCGTGCCGATGCTTGCCCAAAGCGCGGGGCGGGACTAGCTGGGTCGGGCATGTTCGATCCTCAGGCATTCCGCGATGCGCTCGGCAGCTTTGTCACCGGCGTCACCATCGTGACCGCACGCGACGCAGAAGGGCGCCCGTTCGGGCTGACCGCGAACAGCTTCAATTCGGTGAGCCTCGATCCCCCGATGGTGCTGTGGAGCCTGTCGCTGCGCTCGGGGACGCTGCCGGTGTTCCGCGACGCATCCAGCTGGGCGGTCCATGTGCTGGCCGCCGACCAGCAACCCATGTCCGATCTGTTCGCCCGCCCCGGCGAGGACAAGTTTGCCGGGATCGATTGCCCCGACGGGCCCGAGGGCGCCCCGCAACTGGATGGCTATGCCGCCCGCTTCGGCTGCACCGCACGGTTCGAATATGAAGGCGGCGACCATGCGATCTTCCTCGGCGAAGTGGTCGATTTCGACCGCCGCGAGGTCGAGCCGCTGATCTATCACGGCGGGCGCTATGGCCGCGTCATGCGCGCGCCCACCGGTGACGACCTCGAGCGCGAGGGCCTGGCCGAGCGCAGCGGCGAGGAACTTTCCCTTACGGCGAGCGGTGCCCAATTGCTGGCCGCGCTCGAAGCCTTGGCGAAGCGCTAGAACTCAGCGCGCTCGCGCCGATACCCGTTGCGAAAAGCAACCAAGGGAAGAGGCACAGCGCATGAAAACCCGCATCACCGAAATGTTCGGTATCGAGCATCCGATCATCCAGGGCGGCATGCACTATGTCGGCTTTGCAGAAATGGCCGCGGCGGTCTCCAATGCGGGCGGACTGGGCATCATCACCGGGCTGACGCTCGGCACGCCCGAAAAGCTCGCCAACGAAATCGCGCGCTGCAAGGACATGACCGACAAGCCCTTTGGCGTGAACCTGACCTTCCTGCCGACGGTCAACGCGCCCGATTATCCCGGCCTGGTCAAGGCGATCATCGACGGCGGCGTCAAGGCGGTCGAAACCGCGGGCAACAATCCCGCGCAGGTGCTGCCTTTCTTCAAGGACGCCGGGGTCAAGGTGATCCACAAATGCACCAGCGTGCGGCACAGCCTCAAGGCGCAGTCGATCGGCTGCGATGCGGTCAGCGTCGACGGCTTCGAATGCGGCGGGCATCCGGGCGAAGACGATATTCCCAACATGATCCTGCTGCCGCGCGCGGCGGATGAACTCGACATTCCTTTTGTCGCCAGCGGCGGCATGGCCGATGCGCGCAGCCTCGTCGCCAGCCTCGCGATGGGCGCCGAAGGCATGAACATGGGCACGCGTTTCATCGCCACCCAGGAAGCGCCGGTGCACGAGAATGTGAAGAAGGCGATCGTCGCGGCGAGCGAACTCGACACGCGGCTCGTCATGCGTCCGCTGCGCAATACCGAACGCGTGATGACCAATGACGCCGTCGAACGGCTGCTGGAAAAGGAACGCAAGCTGGGCGCCGACCTCAAGTTCGAGGACATCATCGAGGAAGTCGCGGGCGTCTATCCGCGGATCATGACCGAAGGCGATATGGATGCCGGTGCGTGGTCGTGCGGCATGGTGGCCGGGCTCATCAACGACATCCCGACCTGCAAGGAACTGATCGACGGCATCATGGCCGAGGCCGAAAGCCTCATCCGTCAGCGTCTCACCGGTTTCCTGGATAGCTGAGGAGGGAGATGGACATGCTCGATACCAGCCATCGCACTGCCTATAACGACGATCACGAGGCGTTCCGCGACACCGTGCGCAAGGTCTTTGCCGAGCACATGACGCCCTATCTCGACCAGCACGAGGAAGAGGGGATCGTCCCGCGCAGCGCATGGAAAGCGCTCGGCGAAGCGGGCATGCTGTGCCCCACGGTAAAGGAAGAGAACGGCGGGCTCGGCCTCGATTTCGGCTTCAATTGCGTGTTGTGCGAGGAGCTGTCCTATCTTGGCAGCTCCGCCGGTTTCACGCTGCAGAACGATATCACTGCGAATTATATCGAGCGTCTCGGCACCGAGGAACAGCGCGCCAAATACCTGCCCGGCATGGTTTCGGGCGATGTGATTTCGGCGATCGCGATGACCGAACCCGGCGCGGGCAGCGATCTGCAGGGCATCCGCACCACTGCGATCAAGGACGGCAATCACCTCGTGGTGAACGGGTCCAAGACCTACATCACCAATGGCCAGAACGCCGATGTCGTCATCGTGGTGGCCAAGACCGATCCCGCGCAGGGCGCCAAGGGCACCTCGCTGGTGCTGGTCGATGCAGGCACCGAAGGGTTCGAGCGCGGGCGCAATCTCGACAAGATCGGCCAGCATTCGGCCGACACGTCCGAACTGTTCTTCAACGATGTGCGTGTGCCGATGACCAATATCCTCGGCGGCGAGGGGCGCGGCTTCATCCATCTCATGGAAGAACTGCCGCAGGAACGGCTGGGTATCGCGGTGGGCGCGCAGGCCGCGGCGCAGCGCGCTTTCGACGAAGCGGTCAAGTTCACCAAGGACCGCAAGGCATTCGGCAAGACGGTGTTCGAGTTCCAGAACACCAAATTCGTCCTCGCCGATCTCAAGGCGAAGATCCAGGTCGGCTGGGCTCATCTCGACTGGGCGATCAGGAAGCACCTTGCGGGCGAGCTCACCACCGACGAGGCAAGCGCGGCCAAGCTGTGGCATACCGACCTGCAATGGGAAGCCTGCGACATGGCGCTGCAACTGCATGGCGGCGCGGGTTACATGAACGAATATGCGATCGCCCGGCTGTGGCGCGATGCGCGTGTCACGCGCATCTTCGGCGGCACCAACGAGATCATGAAGGAAGTGATCAGCCGTTCGATCTGAGGAGCAATACCGCATGACCGATCCGCTCGACTTCTCCGGTAAGACCGTCCTCGTCATTGGCGGGACGAGCGGGATCGGCAACGGCATTGCGCATGGTTTCCGCCAGCACGGGGCGCTGGTCCATGTCACCGGAACCCGCGCTGCGGCATCCGATTATGCGGCCTCCGAAGGCAGCGATCTGGCGGGGCTGACCTTCCACCGGCTCGACGTGTCGGACGCCTCCGCCACTGCCAGCTTTGCACTGCCCGAGCGGCTCGATGTGGTCGTGCTGTGCCAGGGCACTGTCCGCTATCGCCGCGAGGAGTTCGAGCGCGAGGGCTGGGACGCGGTGATGGAGGTCAATCTCAACTCGCTGATGGATTGCGCGCGGATCGTCCGCCCCCGGCTGGCCGAGCAGGGCGGATCGCTGATCGTGGTCAGTTCGGTGGGCGGCTATCACGCCATGCTGGGCAACCCGGCCTATGCGGCGAGCAAGGCGGGCGCGGTCAGCCTGGTGGGCAGTCTCGCGCAGGCCTGGGCGGGGGAGGGCATCCGCGTCAATGGCATCGCGCCGGGCCTCGTTCCGACCAAGCTGACCAAGGTCACGACCGAGAACGAGCAGCGCGCGGCAGGCGCGGTGGCGCGTATACCGGCCGGCCGGATGGGCACCCCGCAGGACATGGCCGGGGCGGCGCTGTTCCTTGCCTCGCCGCTGGCCGATTATATCGTCGGGCAGACCATACGGGTCGATGGCGGAATGACGCTCGCCTGAAACCGGCCTGCTCCTGAAAGGGGATACGATCATGGACTATGTCAATCTCGGCCCGTCGGGCCTCAAGGTGTCGCGGCTGTGTCTTGGCTGCATGAGTTATGGCGACACCAGCAAGGGCTGGCACGGCGACTGGGTGCTGTCCGAGGATGAAAGCCGTCCCTTCATCCGCGAAGCGGTGGAGGCGGGGATCAACTTCTTCGATACGGCAAACATGTATTCGCGCGGCGCCTCGGAAGAGGTGATCGGGCGCCTGCTGCCCGAATTCGCGCGGCGCGACGAGATCGTGGTCGCGACCAAGGCCTTCCTGCCCTGGCAGCAGGCCCCCAATGCGGGCGGTCTGTCGCGCAAGGCGCTGATGCAGGCGGTGGACGACAGCCTGACGCGGCTGGGGATGGACTATGTCGATCTCTACCAGATCCACCGCTGGGACGATGCCACGCCGATCGAGGAAACGATGGAGGCGCTGCACGACATCGTGAAGGCGGGCAAGGCGCGCTATATCGGCGCCTCGTCGATGTTCGCCTGGCAGTTCGCCAAGGCGCAGGAAGTGGCCCGCGCGAATGGCTGGACGCGGTTCATCTCGATGCAGAACCACGTCAACCTGCTCTATCGCGAGGAAGAGCGCGAAATGCTGCCGCTCTGCGCCGATCAGGGCGTGGGGGTCATCCCCTGGAGCCCGCTGGCGCGCGGCAAGCTTGCCCGCGCATGGGACGAAACCACCGTGCGCAGCGAGACCGACGGCTTCGGCAAGATGCTTTACCGCCAGCAGGAAGACGCCGATCGCGCGATCGTAGACACCGTCGGCGCGATTGCCGCAGACCGCGGTGTATCGCGCGCGAGCGTCGCGCTGGCATGGCACTTCGCCAAGGATGTGACCGCTCCGATCATCGGCGCGACCAAGGACGGCCATATCGCCGCAGCCGTGGCCGCGATGGACCTTAACCTGACCGATGACGAGGTCGCGCGGCTCGAGCAGCCCTATCTGCCCAAGACCCTGGTTGGCGTGGTCTCCACCGTGCCGCGCAACTGGTCGCTATCGCAGGTCGCCGAATAGGAAATCGCGCGCTTTTCCCAAAGTGTTACAAACACGCAAATCGGGTCACAAACAGGTCACATGACTGCGGCATCGCTGCCCTTGACTGGGTGGGACACTGCAGCGTGCGAACGATCAATATCTTCCTGACAGACCCGATGGCAGGCGACCTTCCCGATTTCGACAATGGGGACATTCGCTATGCCTTCGCGCGGCTTTATCCCGATGGCCCGCGGCGGCTTGTCGAAGGGCCGGTCTGTGCCTTCGTCGACTGGGTCATGGCCGATATGTCGGGGCTCGAAATGTGCCGCCGGCTGCGCTCCGATCCGCGTATGGACGACGCGCATATCACCATCGTGCTCGAAGAGGACGATGCCGAGGACAAACGCCGCGCACTGCGTGCCGGGGCGGATGACTACATCGTCGGCCCGATCGATCGCACCGTGGTGCTCGACCGGGTGATGGCGCTGCAGGTCGGCGGTGCGCAGCCGCGCGTCAACGAACGGCTCGAACTGGGGGCGTTGCTGGTCGATCTCGCAGCCCTGCAGGCGCGGTGGAACGGGCAGGCGCTCGACCTGCGCCCCAATGAATTCCGCCTGCTGCATTTCCTGGCACAGAACCCCGACCGCGTGCTGTCGCGCGGCGATCTGATCGCAGCACTGGGCAAGCAGGAACCGCCGATCGACGAGCGCACGGTCGATGTCTGGATCGGCCGCCTGCGCCGCGCGCTCCGCAAGGTGGGCGCGGGCGAGCGCGTGCGGACGGTGCGCTCGCTGGGATATGTCTACGACAGCTACGACTGAGCTAACGGCCTCTTTGCGCTCATGTCTGCTTGCATCGCCGGTGCGCACTAAGGCGCACATTACTCTTGCTTTTCGAGCATGACTCTGCGCGGCACTCAATCTAGTAAAGTCTCATGGACCGAGAATTCGCCAACGACATCAGCATGGTAAACGCGATCGATGTCGTCCCGTCGATCCTGGAAGTGATCTGTCAGGCGACGGGAATGGGTTATGCCGCGGTGGCCCGCGTCACGGAAGATCGCTGGATCGCATGCGGTGTGCGCGACGAAATAAATTTCGGGCTCGAACCGGGAGGCGAGCTGCCAATCGAAACCACGATCTGCCACGAAATCCGCGCGCATAGGAACCCGGTTCTTATCGACGACGTCGATTGCGACCCGCAATATCGCGATCATCACACACCAAAAACTTACCGACTGAAGAGTTATATTTCCGTACCGATCATCCTGTCTGACGACAGCTTCTTCGGCACGCTGTGCGCGATATCTCCCGAGCCTGCCGAAGTGAGCAAGCCGGAGATCCTGGGAATGTTTACGCTGTTTGCCCAGATGATCGGGTATCACATCGAGGCGAGCCAATCGCTCGTCGAGAGCAAGACAGCGCTCCTTACAGAACAGGAGACGTCCGCCCTGCGAGAACAGTTCATCGCGGTGCTGGGTCACGATCTGCGCAACCCGCTTGCCGGCATCAAGGGCGGGATGCGCATGCTCGGGGCCGAGGAACTGAGCGACAGGGGCAAGGCTGTGCTCGATATGGTCGATGCGACTATCGATCGAATGAGCGGCCTGATCGATAATGTGATGGACTTCGCGCGCGGGCGTCTTGGCGGCGGCATCACCCTCGATCCTTCACTAAAGCGAATAGATGCCACCGTGCAGCAGGTCGCCGATGAATTGCGTTTGACCTATCCGGACCGGGAGATCGTCCTTGATCTGAAGCTCGAAACGGACTTGCACGCCGACCATGACCGGCTGGGGCAGTTGTTTTCCAATCTGCTAGGCAACGCTCTGATGCATGGCGATCCGGATCAACCGATCCATGCCGTGCTGGGGCGCGATGGCGATCACCTTACATTCGAAACGAGCAATTTCGGCGAGCCCATCCCTGCCAAAGCGATGGAAAGCCTTTTCTCCCCGTTCGAGAGGGGGGAAGCTCGATCAAGCCTTCAGGGGTTGGGTCTCGGCCTCTACATATCCTCGCAGATCGCGCAGGCGCATGAGGGTGAGTTAACTGCGAAATCCGAAGGGCGGGAAACCACGTTCACATTCCGGATGCCTATTGTCCGGAAGCAGCTCTGACACTGGCGGAAGGGCACAGCCTGTACCCGAAAGGTCCGCTTTCCAAAAACACGGCCCCCCCCACATTCAGCCCACCATCAACGAAAAAGGGCCGCCCGAAGGCGGCCCTTTCCGAGGGATATGCTGGTGTGATCAGAACTCGGCCGATACCGACAGGCTGAAGCTGCGGCCCACATCGTAGCTGTTGTTCTCGATCCGCGTGGTGCCGGTGGTCTGGTATTCGAAGTGGTCGCGCCCCGTCAGGTTGCGCGCCTCGAACTTCACTTCCATGTCGGTCCCGGCCAGTTCGAAACCCTGCCGCGCGACGAAATCGATCGTCAGGCCGGGGTTTTCGAGAATGTCCGGGCGCGACAGCGTGCTGCGGCTGATGACGCGCTTGCTGCCGTAATTGAACAGGAAGGTCACCTGGCTCACCCGGTCGAGATCTTCCAGGCCCAGCTGCACATTGGCGATATGGTCGGACTGACCCGTCAGCGCGGTACCGTCTTCGAAGAAGTTGGTCGCCGCCTGCAGGCCGCCAAGCTCGGGCACGTTGACCATGTCGCTCGACTGCACGCTGATTTCGGACTGGGTGTAAGTGTAGTTGGCAATCGCGACGAAGCGCTTGCTGTCCCACCATTCACCCAGCGAATAGAGGTCTTTGTTCCACTGGACTTCGACTTCCGCACCGTAGAGTTCAGCCTGCGGCGCATTGGCGAAGCGGCTGACCACGGTGTTGTCGTTGAAGCTCGAGAACACCTCGATCGGGTTCTCGATGTCCTTGTAGAACCCGGCGAGGCTGAACTTGCTGCCCGAGCCCCAGTAATATTCGACGCGGGCCTCGTAATTGGTCAGCTCGCTGTCGATCAGGCCGGGGTTGCCGGTGAACTGGCGGTTCGATTCAGGATCGTAATAGGTCTGCAGGATCAATTCGCGGAACTGCGGCCGCGCAATCGTTTTCGACGCGTTGAAGCGCGCCTGCAGGCTGTCGGTCAGTTCCCAGGTCAGCGTCGCCGCGGGGAGCCAGTAGTCATTGTTCAGCAGCGTGGCATTGGCCGAACCGCTGGGCAATCCGTCGAGGCCGAGCGGCACGACTTGCTGCGTGGCGTCTTCGTAGCGCACGCCGACATCGAGCGACAGCCGATCGACCGGGGTCACGCGTGCCTGTGCGTAGCCCGCCTTGATCTCGAGCCCGGCGGAGAAGGCCGGGTCGGCTGCGGTCGTTTCGATGATGGTGTAGGAGAACGGCCCGATCCCGCCTGCGGCTTGCGCTTCGGTGTCGTAACCCAGTTCGATCAGCGCATCGCCGAGCAGATTATCCGGGCGGAAGGCGCCGAATGCCAGCGGGTAATCGCCGGTGGTACGGATATCGAACTCGCGGCGACGCGACAGGCGGTCGGTATCGGTATAGGCGCCGCCCACCGTCACGCCGAGCCAGTTGGCCAACTGGTAGCTGACGTCCACGCCGCCGTAATAGAGGTCTTCGGTCAGGTCGGAGAAGGCGACCGTGGTCCGGCCCCGCTGCCCGCCGTTCTGCAGGTTGAGGTAGATGTCGTCGAACCCGCCGGTCGGATTGAGATCGCGCGAATAGATGAATTCCCATTCGTTCGGGGCTTCGCGCTGCGTCTGCGCATAACCGCCGCGCAGGTCGATCGACAAATCGCCGAATTCGAGCTCGCCGACAAACTGCGTGTCGATCAGCTCGCGCTCGTACCAGCCGGTGTTCTGGAACAGATCGTCATCGTCGTCGGTGAGATCGGAAATCTGCGCCAGCGATGCGCGCTTGAGCGAATCACGGATGTAGAGGTTGGTGAGGCGGAAGCGGTGCTCGCCCACTTCGAGCCCGAAGCCGAGCATGGCATTGGCCAGGATCCGCTGGTCGGTCTGGAACTGGTTGCCCGTCTGGTCGAGGTCGAGATCGCCGTTCAGCGCGGCCTGCCGCGTGATGTAGCGATTGCGGTACTTGTTGCTCAGCGAAGCCGTCGCGATCACGCCGAAGCGGCCATCGGAAAAGACATCGACGCTGGTGCCCGCAGTGATGCCGCCCGACCAGTTGACCGGCAGTTCGTCGGTGCTTTGCAGCAGGATCAGATTGGGATCGCCCAATTCGGTCAGGATCGCCTGCTGGTCGACGCCTTCGTCGTTGATCGCCTGCCCGCTGTCGAAGAAGCTTTGCAGATTGGGGCCGGGGTCGCGGCGCCCGTCGTCGAAGCCGAACCAGTCGTAGTCCGAACCGTAATAGGTGTAGCCCGTGCCGAAGGCGGTTTCGGTATCGCCCGAAATGCCCGCGCTGATCTTGAGGAAACTTTCTTCCGGCACCGCGCGGGTGGTGAGGTTGATCACGCCGCCGCCGAATTCGCCGGGGAAGTTGGCCGAATAGGTCTTCTGCACCAGGCTCGATGCGATGACGCTGGTCGGGAAGATGTCGAGCGGGACCACGCGGCTGAGCGGCTGCGGCGAAGGCAGCGGCAGGCCGTTGAGCAGCGCGAGCGAGTAGCGATCGCCGAGGCCGCGGACATAGACGAGGCCGTTGCCCACGGTCGACAGGCCGGTGACGCGGGTCAGCGCGCCGGCGATGTCGCCTTCGCCCGTCCGCGCAATGCTGGCGCTGTCGAGCACCGAGACGACCTGCGACGAGGCGCGGGTGACGTCCTGGCGACGGCGGCCGGTGACGACGATCGCGCCGCCGGGAACCGAGATCTCGGTTTGCTCGAACTCTTCTTCCTCCGGCGTGTCGTCGATGCCCTCGGCCTGCTGCGCCATGACGGCGTCGGTCGCGGGATCTTGTTCGGCGGGAACGCCTTCGGCGCCCGTGCTCGCATCCTGGGCGAAAGCAGCGCCGGCAGGAAAGGTGAGCGCGGTGGTGAGCAGGAGCAGCGCGGTGAGCTGCTTGCCGGTCGACATGGTTCGAGACCCCCTCATGTTCAGGCCTTTAAACTTGGCTGGAGCCAGGCGATGGCTCCGGTGCGAAAAGCGAAGAAGGCCGCGGGACGCGCAACGAGCGCGCGCCCCGCGGCCTGTCGTGGCCGATTAGTAGACCGGCAGGCTCGCGCAGTCGGACACAGCGGCGTCGAACGTCACGGTGGCCGAGTTGCAGGTCCAGCCGTTCACCCAGGTGTCGTTGCCGACATAGACGGCGCCGATGTTGGTCGGGAGCTGGAAGAACGACGAGAGCCCGGTCGGGTCGAACACGGTCACGGCGTCTTCGTTCGAACCGTTGACGAAGCCCATGGTCAGCGTGTTGGTGAAGGCCGCATCATTGTCCGAACCGGCGTTGTAGCGGGTTTCGATATTGGCTCCTGTGACCCCGCCCGAGCTGTCGCGGAAGTCCACGGCGCAGTCGAGCACGAACGAGTTGAACACCACCGGACCGGCTTCGTCGATCGCGGCATTGGCTGCGCGGTTCAGCGTTTCGGTGTTGTCGACGCGCAGGCAGGCCGTCGCGCCTTCGTTGTCGACCAGGATCGAGTTGACGATCGTATAGTCGGCAAAGCCGCGGATGCGGACCGCCTGGTCACCCACGCCGCTGTTGGCGATGAAGGTGGCGTTCGAAATCCGCGTGTTCTGGCGCGGGGTGTCTTCCTCGAGACCGTTCGACGAATCGGCTTCGATGATCGTGTCGCCAACGCCGGGGCGCTGCATCACGATCACGTTCTGCATGTCGACCTTGACGCCGGTATCGGTGTCGAGGCCGTCGTCTTCGGCGCCCACGACGATCAGGTTGCGCAGATTGAACTGGCCGCCGAAGAATTCGACGCCGTCATCCGAGCTGTTGTAGCTCATGATGTTGCTCAGCTGCGTGCCCGTGCCGGTGCCGCCGGTGGTCAGCGCCTGAAGCTCGCTGTCGCCCGAGAGGACGAAGCCCGAATAGCGGATCTGCACGAAGCTCATGCTGCCCGAGCTGTCGTTGACGGTCGCGCCGCCGAACAGGGCGGGCTGTGCCGCGCCTTCGACCTGGCGTTCGCAGGCGGTGGTGCCGGGGGTTGCACCCGGAGCGATGCAGTCGGTGACCGGAGCGCGGCCCGACAGGACGACGCCGCCCCACTGGCCCGACGAATTGGCGGTGTTGAGCCCCTGGACGTTGTCACGGCTGGTGAAGATGATCGGACGGGCGGCGGTGCCGTTGGCGTCGATCGTGTTGCCGCGGTTGACGTTGAGCCAGCCCGAACCGGCCGAGTACAGGATGACGCCCGGCTCGATCGTCAGTTCGACATCGGTATCCGCACCGGTATCGGCGGCGCCGCCATCGGTGCCGACATCGACGCGGCCGTCGATGCGGTAGAGCAGGCCTTCGATGTAGGGCAGGGTCGAGGAAGCGGTGAAGCGCGCGGGCAGGGTGCAGACGCGGTATTCGCCGGTCGGGCCCGAGATCGTGTTGTCATCCGTCAGGCCGGCGGGATCCGAAATGGTCGGGCAGCCCGCTGCCGGGGTGACCAGTGCCGACGTCGGGGTCGGCGTCGGGGTCGGCGTGGGTGCCGGGGTGGGATTGTTGATGATCACGTCACCGCCGGTACCCGGCGAGACGATTTCGTCGGCGCCGCAGCTGGCGAGAGCCAGAGCGGAGCAGCCGAGGACGAGCGAACGATGGAAATTGGTCACGGGTAACGGTCCCCTCAAAAACCGGATGAATCAGAATGCGAAGTCGTTGATCGCGACTCGTCCGCTAGGGGGGCTTCGTGACAGTTTTATTCGGTTCGTGACCGTTATGTTGCAAATCCATCGCTTAGTGCGACGAACCGAAGGGCTTTGCGAAAAAAAGCCCGATCGGCCCTCAGATTGCACAATTATGACAACGTTACAGTTTTATTGCAGCAATCGTAACAAGGCGGCATAAACGCTCCCACAAGATGAATAGGGAGAGCTGTCATGGCGATCATCACAAGCGTTGCATTGGCCCTGTTGGCGCAGGGACCGGTCGAAGCGGTTCCGGGCCCCCAGGCCGGCTATGATGTCGGCTACGAGGAACTGGTCGCGAACGACAATCGCGCCGCCCGCCAGGCCATTGAAAACTGCGAAGAACTGGCCGCGGCCGATCCGGCCCGCCTGATCAATCACGGAATCGCGCTCGCGCGCATGGGCGACTATGATGCGGCGCGGACCGAATTCGAAGCCGCTGCCGGCGCGCGCGACAGCGTCGAGCTGGAAACCGCTGCGGGTGACTGGGTGGATTCGCGCCGGCTCGCCCGCAAGGCGCTGGCCATGCTCGATAAGGGCGAATTCGCCCGCTATTACGCCTTGTCGCTCCGGTAGATCTACGCGAGATCGCGGCACTATTGGGCTCGTCTCCTTACCGGGAGGCGGGCCTTTTCCTTTTGGGGCGTAATACTTTCCCGCGATATTCGGCTTTTTGTCACCCGCCTGTCATGTAGTATGCCCAATGGGGCCGCACGGAGGGTGCAATGATTCTGGCACGCTTGGCGCTGGTGATGGGATTGTCCTGCGCCGCGCTTACCGCTTTCGCAGCGAAAGCGGATGTTATGGAGATCGATACGGACGGCGCGCGCTGGATCACCGGCGGGGGCGCCGCGCTGGTCGCTGCCCCGGCCGAACCGGGGTTTGCCGCGCCGCTGGCCGAAGTGCCGGCCGATATCTTCGTGCCCGACATCGCCATTGCCGATCCGGGCGAGCATGCGCGCCTCGTTCCCGCCGATTACCAGGCCAAGGTGGCCGAACTCGCCGCGCGGTTCGATCTCAGCCCGACGCTGATCGAGGCGCTGGTGTGGCAGGAAAGCCGCTGGCGCGCGAATGCGGTCTCGCCAGTGGGCGCACGCGGCCTGGCGCAGCTGATGCCCGGTACGGCACGCGACCTCGGCGTCGACCCCGACGATCCCTTCGCCAATCTCGAAGGCGGCGCGCGCTACCTGCGCGAGCAGCTCGACCGCTTCGATGGCGATCTCGAAAAGGCGCTCGCCGCCTACAATGCCGGGCCCGGCCGCGTGATCCGCGCGGGCGGTGTCCCGCGCATCCGCGAAACGCAACATTATGTGGCGGCCATCATGGGCCGCCTTTCGGACCACTCACGGGAGTAATCAATTGAGTCGCAAGTTTACCCTGCCGGCAGTTCTGGCCGCCCTGATGACCCCCAGCGCCGCTTTCGCGCAGGCTGCCGATCCGGCCGGTTCGGGCCCGATCGTCGCCGCGCTCGGCTGGCTGCAGGGCACGCTGCTGGGCAATGTCGCGACCGCGGTCGCGGTGATGGCGGTGGCCGCGGTCGGCTTCATGATGCTGACCGGCCGCCTCAACTGGCGCTTCGGCGCGACCGTGATCATCGGCGTGTTCATCCTGTTCGGCGCGGCTTCGATCGTGGCCGGTATCCAGGGCGTGGCCGGCTGAGATGACCGCGCTGGTCCGCCATCCCGTCCACCGCGCGCTGACGCGCCCGCAGATGTTCGCGGGGGTGACATATAACTACTTCATCATCAACGGGATGGTGACCACCGAGGCGTTCCTGATCACCGGGAGCTGGCTGGCGCTGCTGGTCTTCGCGGTGATGCACGGGATCGGCTATTTCGCCTGCCTGCGCGAGCCGCGCATCTTCGACCTGTGGATCACCCGGGTGTCGAAGTGCCCGCGGGTCAAGAATTACAAGCGCTGGGGCTGCAACTCCTATGCAGCCTGAGCGGAAAGGTATCGCATGACGACGAAGTGGAAAGGGGCTGCCGCCTGGAGCGCGAAAGAAGCGCGCGCGGGCGATCGCCTGCCCTATTTGCGCATGCTCAACGAGAGCACGCTGCTGCTGCGTGACGGATCGGTGATGACCGCGATCCAGGTCCCCGGACTACTGTTCGAGACCGAGGACAGCGAAGCGCTGAATGCGCATGCCGCCACTCGCGAGATCGTGCTGCGTTCCACGCTCGATGCGCGCTTCGTGCTGTACCATCACGTCATCCGGCGGCGCGTCTCGGTCGATCTTGAAGCCGAATTTCCCGATCCGATCAGCCGCCATATCGACGACCGCTGGCGCGAACGGCTCGGCTCGGGCCAATTGTTCGTCAACGACCAGTTTATCACGCTGATCCGGCGTCCGGCGCGCGGCAAGGCGGGACTGGTCGAGCGTGTCGCAAAGACATTCCGGCGCCAGGGCGGCGAACGGCTCGAACCCGATCCCAAGGATCTGCGCAGCCTGCGTGCCGCCTCGCAAGGACTGGTCGCGGCGCTGACCGCCTATGGCGCGACCCCGCTGGGCGATTATGTCGGTCCGCAGGGCAACACCAATTCGGAAATGCTCGAACTGCTGAGCGCGCTCTACAATGGCGAGATGCGCCCGGTGCGCAAACCCGCCGACGATGTCGATATCGGCCACATGCTGCCCTATCGCCGTATCAGCTTCGGGCTCGACGCGATCGAGATGCGCGGCTCGGGCTCGCCCGATTTCGGCGCCGTGCTCGGTCTCAAGGACTATCCCGAGGCGACCTCGCCCGGCCTGCTCGACAGCCTGCTGCGGCTGCCCTTCGAAATGGTGGTGAGCGAAAGCTATGCCCCGACCGAGCGGCAGACCGCGCGCGAGCGGATGGATCTGGCGATCCGCCGTCTCAAGAGCGCGGACGAGGAAGCCGCCGCCGAACGCGCCGACATGCTTTCCGCACGCGATGCGCTGGGCAATGGGGCGGTCGGCTTTGGCGATCACCACCTGACCGTGATGGTCAAGGAACGCCAGCTTGGCCAGCTCGACGATGCCATGGCCGCCTGCGCCGCTGCGCTCGCCGACACCGGCGCGATCGCGGTGCGCGAGGATACCAATCTCGAACCCGCCTTCTGGGGGCAGTTCCCGGGCAATGAGGGCTACCTCGTCCGCCGCGCGCTGATTTCGAGCGCGAACATGGCGAGCTTCGGGAGCTTGCACGGCTTCGCGCTGGGGCAGGCGCAGGGAAATCACTGGGGTGAAGCGGTGACGCTGCTCGAAACCACCAGCGCGACGCCGTTCTTCTTCAATTTCCACCACGGCGACCTCGGCAATTTCTCGGTCATCGGCCCCTCGGGCTCGGGCAAGACCGTGGTGATGAACTTTCTCGCCGCGCAGGCGCAGAAATTCAGCCCGCGCACGATCCTGTTCGACAAGGATCGCGGCGCGGAACTGTTCGTGCGCGGTATCGGCGGGCGCTACGACAGCATCCGCTCGGGCGAACCGACCGGGTTCAACCCGCTGTCGCTGCCCGATACGCCCGGCAACAAGGCCTTCCTGCGCGACTGGCTGGGCGCGCTCCTCAAGGCCGAAGGCCCCGAGGAGGAACAGGCCATCGCGGGAGCGGTCGATGCGGCCTATGCCAATGATGCTTCGCTGCGCCGCCTGCGGCACTTCAAGGAATTGCTGTCAGGCACGCGGCGTCCGCAACCGGGCGACCTGGCCGATCGCCTCGGTGCATGGATCGGCGAGGGCGAGCATGCCTGGCTGTTCGACAATGCCGAGGACCGGCTCGATCTGACCGCGCGTGTGCTCGGCTTCGACATGACCGCGCTGCTCGAGAACCCGCGGCTGCGCACGCCGACGATGATGTATCTCTTCCACCGGATCGAGGAACGGCTCGACGGCAAGCCGACGATGATCCTGATCGACGAGGGGTGGAAAGCGCTCGACGACGAGGTCTTCGCCGCGCGCATCCGCGACTGGCTCAAGACGTTGCGCAAGCGCAACGCGCTGGTCGGTTTCGCCACGCAAAGCGCGCGCGATGCGCTCGAAAGCCGCATTTCGACCGCATTGGTCGAGCAGACCGCGACCATGGTGTTCATGCCCAACAGCCGCGCGCGGCCCGAGGATTATTGCGACGGCTTCGGCCTGACCGAGCACGAGCTCGCGTTGATCCGCACGCTGCCCGCGCACAGCCGCTGCTTCCTCGTGCGCCAGCCCGATGCGAGCGTCGTCGTGCGGCTTGACCTGTCGGGCGCACCCGAAGTGCTGACGCTGCTCTCGGGCCGCGAAAGCTCGGTCCGCCGGCTCGACCTGCTGCGCGAGGCGCTGGGTGATGCGCCGAGCGAGTGGTTCCCCGCGCTCACCGGGACCAAATGGCCGGGCGGGGCGAATGACGAAGGGGGGCCGGGGTCGAAGCCCTCGGCCTCGCCGCCGAATGAGCGCGACCTGCGACCGCGTCGCCGCCGATGTCGGCAATGGCGTCGCCGCCGCGCTGCGCGGGGTGGACTGTATCGCGGGCGAGGCCAGCACGGCCGCGTTCGGCCGGCTGTTCGCACCCGGCGGTTCGCTGGGCACGGTGCTGACGCTCGTCCTGACGCTGTTCATCGCGCTGTTCGCCTTCGCGCTGCTGACCGGGCGGACCAATATCGGCGTGCGCAGCCTCGTCCCGCGGATGATGACGCTGGGCCTCGTGCTGACCTTCGCCACCAGCTGGATCGCTTACCAGAGCGTGGTCTGGAACCTCGCCGTCGCTACCCCCGATTACCTTGCGGGCGTGCTTACGGGGGCGCAGGGATCGGCGACCGATACTTTCGCGCAGAAGATCGACGTGGTCTTCCTCGCCATCCAGGAAGCCAGCGCCGGGGCGGAGGACATTTCCACCTTCTCGCCCGAAGGCATGATGTGGTTCGGCGCGCTCCTGTTCATGCTCGGCACCGTCGGCCTGCTGGTCACCACCAAGATCGCGCTCGGCGTGCTGATCGCGCTTGGTCCGCTGTTCGTCGTGCTGGCGCTTTTCAACGGCACGCGCGGCCTGTTCACCGGCTGGGTCAAGGGATTGACCCTATGCGCGCTGGCGCCGCTGTTCGCGGTGCTCGGCGGCAGCGTGATGCTCGAACTCGCGGTGCCGATCCTCGGCGCGCTGACCGCTGCCCCGGGCCAGATCGACCCGCAGGCGGCCATGGCGTTCTTCATGATCGGCGCGGTGCATGTCGCGCTGATGGTGCTCGTGCTCAAGGTGGCGGGCGCCATGGTGGCCGGATGGTCGGTGTTCGGTCTGGTGCCCGACCGGGAGGAGAAGTCCTCCTCCGCACCGGCCCCCCAGCAAGTGGTCGCTGCTCCCGCGCTCGCGCAGGCACAGGCTGCCAACCAGGCCAGTTCGCAGGCGCGCCGGATCGACGTTTCGGCAGTCCCGACCGCCTATGCCGCCAACGATGGCGGCGGCGCGGGCGGCAGCGGCGGATCGCGCACCGTCAAGGTCTATGCCACCTCGTCCGCTTCCACCCAGCAATCATCCGACAGCAAGGCCCGCGTCCGCGGTTCCGGCATCGGCAGCCGGTTCAAGTCCGCGGCGCCCAAGGCGCTCGACCGTTCCATGGAGAAACACGCATGACCCGCGCGCTCATTCCCGCGCTCGCTCTCACCCTGCTGGCCGTACCGGCTAGCGCGCAGGATTCTGCGCCTCGTCGAGGTGCTGTATGACGAAACCAAGGTGGTCCGGATCGACGGCCGCGTCGCAGTGCAGGCGAGCATCATGTTCGGCGATGACGAGGTGATCGAGAACGTCGCCATCGGCGACAGCGCGACCTGGCAGGTCACACCCAACAAGCGCGCCAACATCCTGTTCGTCAAACCGCTCGAGCCGCGCGCCGCGACCAATCTGACGGTCGTCACCAGCAAACGCACCTATCTGTTCGACCTCGTCGCCAGCCCGGGTGCCAAGCCGCTCTACCTGATGCGCTTCGCCTATCCCGACGAACCTGCGGAAGAGCCGGTACAGATGGCGCCCAATGCGGTGGAGCGGCAGGCCGCGCGCGATCCCTATGCGGTGGTCGATCCGGCGGATCTCAACTTCGCGTGGAATGCCTCGGGCGATCCCGAACTGCTGCCCGAGAATACCTATGACGATGGCACCGCGACCTTCCTCACCTGGCCCAGCGGCAAGGATGTGCCCGCGATCCTCGTGACCAATAGCCAGGGCATCGAAGGCCCGGTCAATTTCACCGTGCGCGGGGATACGATCGTCGTCGACGGCGTGCCGCGGACGATCGTCCTGCGGTCGGGCGAGGACAGCGCCCAATTGATCAACACCGGGCCCGAACGGCCCGCTGCCAGTGCGAGCGGCAGTCCCGCTCTCGCTTCGAAGGGGAGGTAACCGATGCGTCTTGCCATGCGACTGCCCGAGAAGAAGCCGGGCGACAACGGGATCGCCAACGATTTCGACCCGCGCGACGGTGCGGATGCGGAAGTCATCGACCTCGCCCAGCGCAATGCCTTCCCCGCCGTGGCGCGTCCCGCGGGCAAGTCCGACGCGCTCGGCCTCGTCGCGGGGATCGCGATTGTCGCCGGTCTTGGCCTGGTCACCTTGTGGAGCATGAACTCCGCCCGCGTCGCCCCTCCCGAAGGCATCGGCGGCCAGCAGGCACCGGTCGAAACCGCCCCGGTGGTGCCCCCCGCAGCGGTAACGCCGCCCCCGGCCCAACTCGCGGCGCAGGCGCCGCGGCCCGATCCCGCCCCGCAGCCGGTTCTCGCAGCGCAGCCGCAGCCCGGGCTTGCCGCCAATCCCTATGCCAATCCGACCGTCGTCTACGATGCGGGTAGCGCGCCCGCGACACTGGCGCTGGGCGAAGCGAGCGCCACCGGCGAACCCGCAGGTGCGACCGGCAATGCCGCGAGCGATTTCGCCAGCCGCATCGGCGGTGTCGGCGGCTCGCCCGCGCAGGCCAAGGCAATGGTCAATCCCGCGACCACGGTCACCCAGGGCACGCTGATCCCCGCGATCCTCGAAACCGCGATCGACACCAATGTGCCGGGCTATGTCCGCGCGGTGGTGAGCCAGGACGTGCGCAGCTTCGATGGCACCAAGGTGCTGGTCCCGCGGTCCTCGCGGCTGATCGGCCAGTACCAGTCGGGCCTGCAGAACGGCCAGAAACGCGCCTATGTCATCTGGACGCGGCTGATCCGGCCCGATGGGGCCTCGGTCAATCTCGCATCGCCCGCGATCGGCTTCGATGGCACCACCGGGCTTGCGGGCAAGGTCTCGGGCGACGGTTTCTTCAAGCGTTTCGGTTCAGCCATGTTGCTGTCGGTGGTCGGCGGTGTCGGCTCGCTCGCCACGGGCGGTGCGGCCGGCGTGCTGATCGGCGGGGCCAGTTCTTCGGCTGCCGCCACTGCGGCACAGCAGGATGGCCAGCGCGGCCCGACGGTACGGGTGCGGCAAGGTGAACCGATCCGCATCTTCACCGCGCGCGATCTGGACTTCACCTCGGTCAGCTGAGCCCATCCTGTCGTGAGCGCCGATATCCACCCCTTCAACCCGGACGACAATCCGGAAGCCCACACGCCGGGCGTGGACCTGCATGGCGAACGCAGCGTCTATCTCGACGCCTATCTCGCGCCGTTCCGCGAATGGCTCGAGCGCGACACGGTGACCGAAATCCTCGTCAACCAGCCGGGCGAGGTGTGGGTCGAGGATGCAGCGGCTGGCGGGATGCAGAAGATCATCCGCCCCGACATCGACGACCGGCTGATCCAGCGGCTGGCCGAGCAGGTCGCGCGGGTCAGCCACCAGGGGATCAACCGCGAGCATCCGCTGCTTGGCGCGACGCTGCCCGGCGGCGCGCGCGTGCAGTTCTGCGGCCCGCCGGCGGCGCGCAAGCACTGGGCCATGGCAATCCGCCGCCACCGCCGTCTCGACCTGCCGCTCGACGCCTATGACACCGGCCCGCTGGCCCCGGCGGAGCAGGGCGCCATGCCCGATGCGCAGGCTCAGCCGGTCGCCTTCCTGCGCGAGGCAATCCGCCAGCGCCGCACGATCCTCGTGTCGGGCGGCACCAGCACCGGCAAGACCACGTTCCTCAACGCCATGCTCGGCGAAATCCCGCGTCATGAACGCGTCGTGCTGGTCGAGGACACGCCCGAGCTCAGGCTGCCCGGCGAAAACGGGGTCGGGCTGGTCGCGGTGAAGGGCGAACTGGGCGAAGCCAAGGTGACCGCCAACGAATTGCTGCAGGCCGCGCTGCGCCTGCGGCCCGACCGGATCGTGCTGGGCGAATTGCGCGGTGCGGAAAGCGTCAGCTTCCTGCGCGCGATCAACACCGGTCACCCGGGCAGTTTCTCGACCATCCATGCCAATTCGCTGCGCGGGGCGCTCGAACAGCTTTCGCTGATGGTGATGCAGACGGGAATCGGTCTCACCCGGACCGACACCATCGCCTATGCCGCCAGCGTGATCGACGTGCTCGTCCAGCTTGGACGCGACGGATCGGGCAAGCGCGGTATCGTGCAGATCGCCGAAAGCCACACGCTGGTCTGAGTGCGGTAAATCCGCGCCCGCTGGAAAAACGTGACCATGCCGTAGCGTCAGCTGCGCATCGGAATGCGCTTTCCGCATAACACTTGCCAAAATTCGCCCCTGTTTTGCGCAATAATAATGCGCCGGCGCTTGCGTGCATACGAATGTGTGATAGCAATAGCCCCGTAGGCCGCAAAGACGGCCACATCGAGAGGAGAGGGTTAATGAGGGTACGGGCTTCCCTGCTCGCGGGTATTTGCGCGAGCGCTATTTCGTTTCCGGCGTTCGCGCAGGATGCAACCGGCGATGATCTCGAAGATCCGCGGTTCAGCACCAATGTCATCATCGTTACCGCGCAGCGCCAGAACCAGTCGCTGCAGGAAGTGCCGATCGCGGTCAGCGCCTTCGATGCTGCTGCGCTCGAGGCACAGCAGATCGAGAACGCCAGCGATCTCCAGCTGACGCTGCCCAATGTCTCCTTCACCAAGAGCAATTTCACCAGCTCCAGCTTTACCATCCGCGGAATCGGCGATCTGTGCGTCGGCGTGACCTGCGACAGCGCCACCGCGATTCATACCAATGGCTCGCCACTGTTCGGAACGCGCCTGTTCGAAACCGAGTATTTCGATCTTGAACGGGTCGAGGTGCTGCGCGGCCCACAAGGTACGCTGTTCGGGCGCAACGCGACGTCTGGTGTGGTCAACGTCGTGACTGCCAAGCCTGAACTCGGGACCTTCGCGGCGGCGGCCGAATTCGAATACGGCAATTACAACAGCATCAAGACGAAGGGCATGATCAACGTGCCCTTAGGCGATACGCTAGCCTTTCGCGCGGCAGGCTTTTATCTCAATCGCGACGGATATACGACCAACCTCTACGACGGCAACGATATCGACGGGCGCGATATGTACGCGGTGCGTGGTTCGCTGCGCTTCGAGCCGACCGCGAGTACCACGCTCGATCTGATGGCGTTCTATTTCCGGGAGAATGACGACCGGCTGCGTATTCAGAAGCAGACCTGTCAGCGCGATCCCACCGGTGTGCTGGGGTGCCTCAACAACCGGCGAGATTTCGACAGTACCAACGCGAACTCGACGCTTGCGAGTGTCCTTACATCGCAGGAGCTGTTTCGTATCCAGGGAATCCCCGATGTGCTGGCGCTCGGCAGTGTCTACGGCCCGGACGGCTACGCGAACTTCGACGAGCCGAACGATGTTCGCACGGTGAACACGGCGTTCACGCCCGAATATTTTGCCGACGAATTGCAGTTGCAGGCCCATCTCGACCAAGGATTTGGCGCGATGAACCTGTCGCTGACCGGGATATATCAGGAAACGACAGTGGATTCGCGGCAGGACTACAACCTCGGCGTCCTCGACCGCAGCGGATATGCCGGCGCTCTCAATACGCTGGCCTTCTTCGCGGCGAACGGACTGCCGACGGGCGTAGCCTCGCCAGCCTTCATCCCTGGGTCGAATGCCTATTTCGCCCCGATCGCCGATGCACTCATTCCTGATGGACCCGCCGGCGTATTGTGTACCTCCGATAATGACGACGGCAATCTCGGTGCGTTCGAAGGTAACTCGCTATGCGCAGATGTGCCCCTCGCCTTCGACCGGTCGGTCCAGTACCAGACCGCATGGTCAGGCGAGGCAATCTTGAGCAGCGATTTCGACGGACCGTTCAACTTCCTTGTCGGTGGTATCTATGCCGAAACCGAAGTCAGCGAGAACAGCTACTACGTCAACGGTTTCGGTCTCGACTATGCAACCGCAATCCTCGGCACGTTCTCGGCCTTCGGGGCAGGGGCACCGCCGTCCTATCTCGCCACGTCGATGTATCGGAATAACACGACCGACTTTAAATTGGAGAGCTTCGGCATCTTCGGTGAAGTCTATGTCGACATCAGTGACCGTCTGCGGTTCACCGGTGGCATACGCTATAACGACGACAGCAAGACGGTGTCCGCGCGCACCACTCTGGCGGACTTCCTCAACCCTTTCGGGAATGGCGATCCGTTTACATCGCCCTTTGTCGGTAGCTTTGATGCCGATGCTGGGATAGCGGGCAATCAACTGCTGCAGGAACGCGATGTCAGCTTCGATGCGATCACCGGTCGCGCCGTCCTCGACTACGAGATTTCACCCGACAACAAAGTCTACTTCTCCTATTCGCGCGGCTACAAGTCGGGTGGCATCAATCCGCCACTGTCGCCGATCTTCGCGGTTTCTGACAGCTTCGATTCGGAACAGATCGATGCCTTCGAAATCGGCTCGAAGAACACATTCCTGAATGGCTCGGCACAGGTTAATCTCACGGGCTTCTACTACAAGTACAAGGACCTGCAGCTCAGCCGCATCGTCGCGCGAACCTCGGTTAACGACACGATCGATGCCAATATCTGGGGTCTCGAGCTCGAGACGATCCTGCGACCGAGTTACAACTGGCTGATCAACATGAACGTCAGCTACCTCAACGCGAAGGTGGCAGGCGACCAATTCTTCAGCAATCCGCGCGATCCGGGCGGCGGCGATCCCGATGCGGTGATCATCAAGGACCTGTCAAACGGCTCGCTTTGCGCGGTGACGGGAGCGGGTGCCAATGCCTTCGTCGGTGCGGTCAATGCGGGTCTGGGCCTGCAGGCTCCTACCGCCTTCCCGGCCGACGGGGGAATTGCCTCGACCGGTGCCTTCAGCATTTGCAGTGTGCTCGACGCCCAGACCGCCAATCCGGCGTTTGCACCGCTCGGCCCGATCAGCGTGCTCAGTCCCGGGGTGGAGGTCAATTTGCGGGGCAACCGTTTGCCGCAAGCGCCCGAGTACAAGGCATCGATCGGCGTCCAGTACACCGCCGATTTCGACAATGACATGTCGCTCGTGCCGCGGTTCGACCTCGCCTATACGGGGGAGCAGTTCGGCAATGTGTTCAACGGCAATGTCAACCGGATCGAACCCTTCGTCCAGGCGAACGCCTCGATCCAGCTCAACGGCGCCGATAACCGGTGGTTCGTCCGCGGCTTTGTCCAGAATATCTTCGACAGCAATTCGGTGACGGGCCTTTACGTGACCGATGCCAGCTCGGGCAACTTCACCAATATCTTCACTCTCGACCCGCGCCGCTACGGCATCGCGGTGGGCGCGAAGTTCTAGCACCGACAAGCTCCATGGGGGAGGGAGGGGCGGCCTGCGGGTCGCCCCTTTTCACATGGCTCAGCGCCCGGCAGAGGCGAAGGGCGAGAAATCGGTCTCGGTATCGAACACCTCGACCTGCTCGGCACGCTTGAGCGCCCCGACCGCGGCATAGGTCACCGGCGTCAGCAGCGCCTCCCACAGCGTCTTGATCGCCCACTGCGACAACACGACCTGCCACAAGAGCTCGACCGGCCACCCGGCCAGGCCCCAGAAGGCCAGCGGGTAGAAGATCAGGCTGTCGAGCCCCTGGCCGACCACGGTCGACCCGATCGTGCGCATCCACAGATGCCGCCCCTGGCTCCACACCTTCATCTTGGCGAGGACATAGCTGTTGGCGAATTCGCCCACCCAGAAGGCGACCATCGACGCCAGCACGATGCGCCACGAATTGCCGAATACGAACTCATAGGCTTCCTGTCCGGGCCAGCCCGCCGCGGGCGGCAATTGCACCACCACCCAGGCCATGAAGGCCATGAACAACAGCGCGGCAAAGCCGGTCCAGATCACCCGCCGCGCGCGGGCGTAGCCATAGACCTCGGTCAGGATGTCGCCGATGATGTAGCTGACGGGGAAGAACAGGACGCCCGCGCCAAACGACCATTCGCCGATCAGCGGCAGCGTGACATAGCTCGGCTTGGACGCGCCGATCAGGTTCGACAGCAGCAGGATGGTGACGAAGGCCGCCATCACCAAATCGTAATAGCGGAACTGCGGTGCGGGCGGGCTCGGCGGGGCGTTTTCCATCACAAACACGGATAGTGCCGATTGGCCAGCCGCGAAAGGCGCGTTATGGCACCCCCCGAGCGCGCCCGTAGTTCAACTGGATAGAGCACGAGCCTTCTAAGCTTGGAGTTGCAGGTTCGAGTCCTGCCGGGCGCGCCAGTTTACCATGTACGTGCGAACCGGTGGCCTACCGGGGCCGGGCGTGCTTACTGCCCGCACCAGGCTTGCGACGGGTCCGCGGACAGTTACCTGCTCTTTCTGTTGAACGAGGGTTGGAAAGGTTGCTTGATGAGCCCTAAGCGTAGCGACATCTATGAATTCCAACTGGCAAATGGTTATTTTGGCTATTGCCAAGTGATATTTCCCGGAACTGTATTTTACATCGCTGTATTCGATGAAATATTTCAAGTCCCTATTGCGTCTATTGAAGGTCTTTCGGGGGTGGGGCCGCTGTTGTGTGGCTGGACCTTGGATGGTCGAATACACCACGGGATGTGGAAGTTACGAGGTAGCAAAGACATTACGAGTGAAATTCCGAAGCCATGTTACATAATACCGCGAGATGGCGTTGAAATGGTCACATCTTTTGAGGGTGCGGACCTCCGTCGCGCTACGCGTGAGGATTCCTTTAAGCTCCCACGAAAGACGACAGTCGCACCCATTCGATTCGAGCAGGCTTTGGCTGCGAAATTTGGTCTCGAGCCTTGGTCCTCTCATTATGAAGGCCTGCTGATATCGTCGGCAAGGGCATACGAAGAATATTGTAACTCTAAGTCGTCCGTCCTCTGATTGAAGGTCAGAATGGGACGGCGATGGAATTTTCCCAATGCTCTGAGTGCCTATCTTTATCCTGCCGGGCGCGCCAGTTTACCCTTGCGACAGCGATGCGCCCTAATCCCGGTCGCTCAGGGTCACCTTCGGCTATCCTATTGGCTGTCGTTCGCGCGGCCGATCCGATAGGGTCCGGATCGCGCCGGGAGCAGGTTACCCTTCCAGCTCAGTCTGATGATTTTCTGGTCGAACAATTGATCGACCGCTTCATGGACAAGCGGCATGGCCAAATGCCAGTCTGCCGCATCGTCGCAAGCGATCTTACGCGCCACTTCGCTAGGACATATCGTTGTTTCCGGCGCGCGTTCGGCAAGCAGGGTCAGTACTGCAGCGTTGGCGACGCCGACCGTCACTTGCGCTTCCGGCCGGAGGTCATGAGATCGGGCTTCGGCGGCGGCTTCCAGTCTGGCGGAGGAATCGGCCGCTGCCGGCTTGATCCGAGCCCCATGGCGCCAGGCTTCTGGCGGACCAGTCCCGACGTGTCGGCTTCGGCGGCCTCTGCAGCATCTGATCCGCCGCGTATAAGATTGATGCGGTCACGAATTCGCCGCGCCTCCTCGAAATCGAGAGCGTGCGCCGCCGCTTCCATATCGCGTTGAAGGTCCTCGATGGTCTTGGTCATTGCCATTCAACGCACGAATGGGACTTCTGGTACCACTGCGCCCCGGTTCCGATAATTGAGATGCCGCACATGATCGCCTTGCCCGGACATCGATGCCATTCACGCGGGACCCAGGGGATTACCCGAACCGGAATGGCGAATTCAGGAGCGGTCATTGCCCTGTGCAATGCGCCATTTCACCGCCGGAGGGTTCGTTCGCTCGAATCCTCGATTACGAACCCCCTGCAAACGAAGAGGGAGGGGCGAGCCCCCCCTCCCGCAATCAGAAGCGCATGCCCAGACCGACAACGATCTGGTGGCGATTGATGTCGCCATATTCGAAGATTTCCCCGATGTCGGCGGTTTCGCCGTCAATCTCGACTTCGCCGTCACCGTACATCGAAAGGCGGTATTCGATTTTCGCGAATGCCTTATCCGAGAAAGCGTACTCCGAGCCCAAGCCCAGACGCAGGCCATCGAAGGTAGCGTTCTGGCTCACCAAGAAGCTCTCGGTATCGACAGTGCCGCCGAGCGACAGCTTGGTGCGGGCATTGGTGTAACCGGCTTTGACATAGACGAGCGACCGTTCGCTGAGCTGACCGCCAAGACGAACGCCGGCATACAGGTCGCGCCCGGTATCGAAGCTGGCCGTAATATCCACGCTGCTACCGTCCACAGTGCCGACAAAGCTCTCGCTTTCTCCGGCCGTAGAATCGGCATATTCGACTTCGACACCCAGCAGCGTGCCTCCGAACGAGAAATCGTAACCGGCCGCTACGCCGTACGCGAAGCCGCCCAGATCGTCGCTGAGTTCTTCGCCGTAGACGTCTTCATCGATCGTGATCTGGACTACGTCATAGCCCGCCAGTGCTTCGACATGGAATCCTTCGAAGCCGCTCGGCCCGTCTTGTGCGACAGCAGGCGAGGCAATGAGCGCAGTTGCCGAAACAAGAAGTGTGGTGATTTTCTTCATGTGATGGTTTTTCCTTACAACCCAGTCGTTAGACAAGCCGCGGATAGGTTGATGCTTCTTAAGGGAAATATAATTTTCGCGCGCGGCGTTGGATTTGCGTGAAATGTTGCCGGATCGCAGCATTTTCTGCTGGGTAACAAGTAATGATCCGAAAATCGGTGCCGGCTGGATTATAATTACGGCGCCGTCATGCCTAAACGGAATAAAACGGTTCGCGTGCGCCGGATTGTTGCCGGGGAACGGGTCTGGCGCGGACGGTCCGGTGCTGGCGATCTGGTATTACCGTGTTCCGCGGGGGAAATGCAGCCGGAGGCGAGACTGACATCCTGTCCCCGGGCCACACCCTATCCCTGCCTCGAGTGACCAAGACAGAAAGAGCGGAAGGATCGCGCGTCAGCCGCTGACGCTATCCCCGCGCAACCTTGTCCATCGGTTCGGCGGTGACGGGATAGCCGAATTCCTCGCCGATGTTCAGCCAGGACGTGCCGTCCTTTTCGCCGATGAACGGGGTGATCGTGCGCACCGGGATAGCCTGGGCCTGCGCCGAGGCTTCGGCGAAGCTGCCGAACAGTGCGAGCCGTTCGAGATTGCGGCGGGTGGGGAAGATCACCTTGATTTCACCGCGCTCGGCGGCATCGAGCGCGCCCTGCGCACTGGTCCAGAACAGATGCGTGTTTTCCGACAGATCGGCCTCGATCTCGACCGCGCCGGTACCGAGGTCGGCAAGGTAGAAACGGGTGTCGAATACGCGCGGGATGCGTTCGTTCTTGGGGAACCACCGCGCGAAGGGGACCAGCTGGTCGAGATCGAGCGCCCAGCCGAAATGATCGAGGACCGGCGCAAGCTCGCCGGTTTCCTGCAAGAAGTTGCGGGCCGCACGCGCTTTTGCCGCATCGATTTCGCCGGTCAGGCCGATCACCAGCCCGGTTTCCTCGAGCGTTTCGCGTACCACCGCGACCTGGTGCGCGGCCTCGTCGGGGTCGAGCGGGCCGCCCATGCTGGCGCCGAGATCGAAATCGGCCGGGTCGACCCGGCCGCCCGGGAACACCGCCATGCCGCCGGCAAAGACCATCTCGCGCGAACGGATGGTCATCAGGATCTCCGGAGGGCCACCCTGCGGCGCATTGCGGAAGATGACGACGGTTGCGGCGGGGATACCATTGGCCCCGGTATCGGTGTGCTCGCTCATGTGCATGTTGTGACGGGGGCCGCGCTGCTTGCCAAGCGCAAAGGTAAACGGGGGCTGTCGGGGAACTTTACACTAAGCGACGCGACTAAAAACGCGTTTACCATCTGGAGGCGCGGAAACTCGTGATCATGCCTGTTTGGCACGGGGCATGCATATATTCATCTGTCCCGTTCAAGTCTTCACGGGGGTGCCAACCCAAGGTCTCCACACCCGGTACCCTCAGAACGAACGAAAGGCCCGCCCGGTAGTCCCACCGGGCGGGCCTTACCCGTTCTGGAGCCGGTAATTACGCGGCGCGGTCCCTAGAGGACGCGCCAAGCGTGCCTCAGCCTTCGGCCTTGGCCACGGCTTTCGCATCCATCATCTGCTGCAATTCACCGGCCTCGAACATCTCCATCATGATGTCGCTGCCGCCGACGAATTCGCCCTTGACGTATAGCTGGGGGATGGTCGGCCAATCGGAATAGGCCTTGATGCCCTGGCGCACTTCCATGTCCTGCAACACATCGACGCTGTCATAGGCGACGCCGCAATGGTCGAGGATCGCCACCGCACGGCTCGAAAAGCCGCATTGCGGGAACAGCGGGGTGCCCTTCATGAACAGGACGACGTCTTTGCCGCCGACGATGTCGGCGATGCGCTGGTTGGTATCGGACATGGGTCCGTCCTTTGTATGAATTCGAGTTGCGGAGAATCAGGTGGGGGCTTGCGTGGTCAGTTGCAAGGCGTGCAGTTCGCCGCCCATGCGCCCGCCCAGCGCGTCGTACACCAGCTTGTGCTGCTTGACCCGCGTCAGCCCGGTAAACTGCGGCGCAGTCACCTTGGCGGCCCAATGATCGTTATCGCCGGCGAGGTCGCGCATCTCGACCTGTGCGCCGGGCAGCGCTTCCTCGATCAGCGCGACGATGTCTGCAGCGGCCATCGGCATGGGTTCAGGCCCCGTCGGACATGAACTGGCGGCGGGCCTCGACGGCGCACTCTTCCAGCTTGGTCCGGATGTCGGCTTCGCTGACATCGCATTCGGCGGCGGTGAGGTCGCCCAGCAGCTTGCGAATCACGTCTTCATCGCCGGCTTCTTCGAAATCGGCCTGGACGACCGCCTTCTTGTAGGCGTCGGTTTCTTCGTCGGTCAGACCCATCAGACCTGCCGCCCATTCGCCGACCAGGCGGTTGCGGCGGGCGGCGATCTTGAAGGCGTTTTCCTCGTCGAAGGCGAACTTGGCTTCCTCGCCGCGTTCGCGATCCTTGAAATCGGTCATGATGGTCCTCTCGGGATGGAATGTCGGGGGCCGGAATAGGCGCGGCCCCCCACCTCGCAAGGGCGGTTATTCCATCGTTACGACGAGCTTGCCGATCGCGCCGCGATTTTCGAGCTTGGCGATGGCCTCATGCGCGCGTTCGATCGGATAGGTCTCGCTGACCAGCGGATTGATCTTGCCCGCTTTCCACAGGTCGAACAGCTCTTCGATATTGCGCTGGTTGCGCTCGGGCTCGCGCGCGGTGAAGGCGCCCCAGAACACGCCGCGGATATCGCAGCTCTTCAGCAGGGTGAGGTTGAGCGGCATCTTGGCGATCCCGGCGGGGAAACCGATCACGAGGAAACGGCCTTCCCAGGCGATCGCACGCAGCGCGGGTTCGGAATAGTCGCCGCCGACGATGTCATAGACGATATCCGCGCCATTGGGGCCGACTGCCGATTTGAAGTCGCTCGCCAGTTGCTTGGAAGTGTCCTTGTCGAACGGCGCGCGCGGATAGATCACCACTTCGTCCGCGCCGTGCTGCTTGGCGACTGCGCCCTTTTCCTCGGTCGAGACCGCGGCGACCACGCGGCAGCCATAGGCCTTCGCCAGTTCGACCGCCGACAGGCCGACACCGCCCGCAGCGCCCAGTACGAGGACGGTTTCGCCCTCCTTGATGTCGCCGCGGTCCTTCAGGCCGTGGATCGTGGTGCCATAGGTCATCAACAGCGCGCTGGCTTTCACCAGGTCGATCCCCTCGGGCACCTTGAACAGCCGTTCCGCCGCCACCGCGACCTTTTCCTGCAGCCCGCCATTGCCGACGCCGCACATCACGCGGTCACCGACGGCAAAGCCCTCGACGCCTTCGCCCAGTGCCTCGATCGTGCCCGAGATCTCGCCACCGGGCGCGAACGGGCGGGGCGGCTTGAACTGGTACATGTCGCGGATGATCAGCGTGTCGGGGAAATTGATCGCGCAGGCGGCAACCTTGACCAGCACCTCGCCCTTGCCGGCGGTGGGTTCGGCGATATCCTCGACGACGAGGGTTTCGGGTCCGCCGACTTCCTTCGAAAGGACTGCTTTCACGCTGCATCTCTCCTATGCGGTTTATCGAGCCAAGGCATGGCGCCCTCGCGCATTTGTTCGTGTCTGGTGATTTCGTCGGCGCTGCCGAGCGTCAGCCCGATCTCGTCGAGCCCTTCGAGCAGGCAGCGCTTGCGGAACGGGTCGATCTCGAAAGTGAACCGGTCCTGGAATTCGGTGGTGACGACCTGGTTTTCCAGATCGATGGTGATCGGATGGTCCTGCGCGACCTCGAGCAGCCGGTCGACCTGGTCCTGCGGCAATTCGACCGCGAGGATGCCGTTCTTGAAGGCATTGCCCGCGAAAATGTCCGAGAAACTGGGGGCGATCACCGCATCGAGTCCCATGTCGAGCATCGCCCATGCGGCATGTTCGCGGCTCGATCCGCAGCCGAAGTTATCGCCCGCGATCAGGATCGGCGCCTGTGCGAAATCCTCGACATCGAAGGGGTTGCCGGGGGCCGCGCGGATGGTCTCGAACGCGCCCTGGCCAAGCCCCTCGCGGCTGACCGTCTTGAGCCAGTGCGCAGGGATGATGACGTCGGTATCGATATTCTTAAGGCCGAGCGGAATGGCCCGACCTTCGATGGTGGAAACGGCTCTCATCAGTTTGCGCTGTCCGGAAAGGCGGGCAGGCGTTCGACATGCCGCGGTTCGTGCTGCACCACGACGGTGGCTTCGAGACTGTCGGCCATCTGGTTGAAACGATGGAACGATGCCAGCGTATCGGCGCGGTCGGTGTTGAAGGTGGGGACACCCTCGTTCTCGATCTGCTCCTCGAAATGATAAAGATCGCCGGTCAGCATGTAAGTGCCCATTCGCGGAAGCTCCACCACCAGTGCCTTGTGACCCGGCGTATGCCCATGCGTCGCGATCATCCGGACCGTTCCGTCGCCGAACACGTCGTGATCGGCTGCGATCCGCGTGACCTTGCCGTTTGCATCAGCACCGAACCACGGGGCGAGCTGGGCGATCGTTTCCTCGCGCCCATTGGCAATCACCGCGTCCGCGTCGCCTGCACCGATCAGCAGTTCGGCATGGGGAAAGTCGACTGCCTGGCCGATATGGTCGTTGTGGTAGTGGCTGATCCCGACCATCGCGATATCGGCGGGGGCGAGACCGAGGTCGCCGAGCTGTTCGACGATCGTACGCTCGACGCTCGAGGTGAATACGCCGCGCGTTTCGCTGGTGCCCTTGAGCGCGCCGGAAAGGCCCGTATCCCACAAAAGGTAGCGGGTGCCATTGCGGATCAGGTAGCAACTGTCAGTCAGTCGGCGGCGCTGGCCGTCGTAGAGATGCGTGTCGGAGAACGGCCCGGTGTCGCTCAATTCGAGCGTCCCGCAATCGAGCCGCCACATTTCGATATCCGCTGCTTCCTGCGCGGATACCGCGACCGGCATGGCGAGCACCGCGGCAAGCGCGGCCAGCATTCCTGATTTCGGCGACATGTCTCTCTCCCCTGTGACGCGCGACCTCAATCGGTTTCGGGATTCTCTCCCGAAGGAATCGGACCGGGCTGTTGCGGCCCGCGCTTCCTCTCCTTGCGCTTGTTCGCATACAGCAGCGCGGCGGCGACGGCGGCGGAGCCGATAGCCCCGGCGATGGCGGCTTTTCCGGAAAGCTTCTTGGTCATCGTTTCTCAATGGTCAGCCGTCGGCTGCTTGGCAAGGGGTGAGCTTGCGGACATCGGCGAGCCGCCCGGTAACGGCGGCGGCGGCAGCCATCGCCGGGCTGACCAGATGCGTGCGCGACCCCGGGCCCTGCCGGCCGACGAAATTACGGTTGCTGGTCGAGGCGCAGCGTTCGCCCGGCGGGACCTTGTCGGGGTTCATCGCCAGACAGGCGGAACATCCCGGTTCGCGCCATTCGAAACCCGCGTCGGTGAAGATCTTGTCGAGCCCTTCGGCCTCGGCCTGGCGCTTGACCAGCCCCGATCCCGGGACGGCGATGGCCCAGCGCACGTTGGGTGCCTTTGTGCGGCCTTCGAGCACCTTTGCTGCAGCGCGCAGATCCTCGATCCGGCTGTTGGTACAGCTGCCGATAAAAATGTTCTCGACTGCGATATCTTCGATCGGCGTGCCCGGTTCGAGACCCATGTATTCCAGGCTCTTGCGCGCCGCCTCGCGTTTCGACGGGTCGGCGAAACTGTCGGGCGAGGGGACGGTGCCGCCCACCGGCACGACGTCTTCGGGGCTGGTGCCCCAGCTGACCGTGGGTTCGATCGCGGCAGCGTCGATCACCACGCTCTTGTCGAACTCGGCCCCGTCATCGGTTGTCAGCGTGCGCCACCAGGCGACCGCGCGGTCCCAGGCTTCGCCTTCCGGCGCGTAGGGGCGGCCGCGCAGGTAATCGAACACGGTGTCGTCGGGCGCGATCAGACCCGCGCGCGCGCCGCCTTCGATGCTCATGTTGCACACCGTCAGGCGGCCCTCGACGCTCATTTCCTCGAACACCGCACCGCGATATTCGATCACATGACCGGTTCCGCCCGCGGTGCCGATGACGCCGATGATATGGAGGATCAGATCCTTGGGCGTGACGCCCGGTCCGAGCCGCCCCTCGACGCGAATTTCCATCGCTTTGGACCGGCGCAACTGGAGCGTCTGTGTCGCGAGCACATGCTCGACCTCGCTGGTGCCGATCCCGAAGGCGAGCGCGCCGACGCCGCCATGCGCCGCGGTATGGCTGTCGCCGCATACGATGGTGGCGCCCGGCAGCGAGAACCCCTGTTCGGGGCCGACCACATGGACGATGCCCTGCGCAGGCGCGATGGCATCGATATAGTCGATCCCGAAGGACGGGGCATTGCGTTCCAGCGCCGCCAGCTGTGCGGCGCTTTGCGCATCCTCGATCGGGATGCGCGATCCGTCGGCGGCCACACGCGGCGATGTGGGCAGGTTGTGATCGGGGACCGCCAGCGTCAGGTCGGGGCGGCGCACCGTCCGGCCCGCCAGTCGCAGCGCCTCGAATGCCTGCGGGCTGGTGACCTCATGCACGAGGTGCCGGTCGATATAGATCAGGCAGGTGCCATCCTCACGCCGTTCGACAACGTGCTGGTCCCAGATCTTCTCGTAGAGTGTGCGCGGTTTGCTGGCCATCGCGGCGGAATGTGCGGCAGGAATGGCGATGGCGCAAAATGGCAAAACAAGAGTCTTCCAAACTTAACCTTTTGCTGCTCTATTAACATCAATGTCAGCAAAGCCATTCACCTTTCCGATCAAGGTCCTGCCCGACGATATCGATTTCATGGGGCACGTGAACAACGCGCGCTACCTGAACTGGGTGCAGGATACCGTCCTCGCGCATTGGCAGAAACTTGCCCCGGCCGAGGAGGTGGCGAGCAAGGCGTGGGTCGCGCTCAAGCACGAGATTACCTATCGCCGCCCGGCCTTCCTCCACGACGATGTCATCGCCGAAACGGTGCTCGAAAAGATCGCCGGCGCGCGCAGCTTCTACAACACGGTGATTCGCCGCGGCGAAGACGTGCTGGCCGAAGTGCAGAGCATGTGGTGCTGCATCGACGCCAAGAGCCTGCGGCCGGCGCGGATCAGCCGCGAAGTTGCCGAGACTTTCTTCGGCCTGCCGCGCAAGCAGGAACCGCACACGGGCGAGTAAGCCGCGGCGCGGGCTTTGCCTGCCGCGGTGGAGCGCCTATATCGGTGCCATGAGTTTCCTCGTCCCCGCGCTGATCGTGTTCGCGACCGTCGTCGCGATGGAATGGGTTGCCTGGGCGAGCCACAAATACATCATGCATGGCTTCGGCTGGGGGTGGCACCGCGACCACCACGAACCGCATGACAACCTGCTCGAAAAGAACGACCTCTACGCCATCGTCGGCGCGGCCATGAGCATTTCGATGTTCGCCGTGGGCAGCGAGTGGGTGATGGGCGAGGGCGCGTGGTGGCCGGGCACCTGGATCGGGCTGGGCATCCTGTTCTACGGCATCATCTACACGCTGGTGCACGATGGACTGGTTCACCAGCGCTATTTCCGCTGGGTGCCCAAGCGGGGCTACGCCAAGCGGCTGGTTCAGGCGCACAAGCTGCATCATGCCACCATCGGTAAGGAGGGCGGGGTCAGCTTCGGCTTCGTCTTCGCGCGCGATCCCGCCAAGCTGAAAGCGGAACTCAGGCGCCAGCGCGAAGCAGGGATCGCCGTCGTTCGAGAAAGCGCCGGGGCCTGATTCGATAGTCGACGCGTGCGACCTCACCGGCGACTGGGACGGCAGTTACACCTATCCCGGTGGCGAGGCCGTTACACCTTTCCGCCTACGCATTGCCGAGAGCGGTGGCAGCTTCAGCGGGGAGCTGATCGAGCCGGACCTGTTTCGTCCCATGCAGACCATCGGCGCCATGGTATCGGGCCATCGCAGCGGACGCTCGGTCGATTTCACCAAGATTTATATCGACCCTCCACAAGGGTACGATAACCCCGTTGATTACGTCGGACAGATGTCGCGGGACGGTATGACCGTCACCGGCATGTGGAGCCTCGCGGAAATGAACGGGACATTCGAAATGCAGCGCGAGGAACGCGCCACGGAAACGCAAGAGGCCGAGACCGCTGAAACGGTCCCGGCCTCGGGAATGCCATTCTAGCTGGCGAACGGTCTACTTGGCGTAATTTACATACAATCCGTGGATCAGGCCGGGGATATAGCCCAGCAGCGTCAGCACCAGATTGAGCAGCGCGGTCTTGCCGAGCCCGTGCTTGGCGGCAACGCCGAGCGGGGGCAGCAGGATGGTCGCGATAAGAATGAGAATTGCCATGGGGAATGTCCTTTTGTCTTCCCTCCCGTCGTTCGGGTCATCAACGGGCCGGCACGCACGCGGTTCCGCCGGCCTATTCGTTGCGCGTGGCGATCCAGCTCCCGCAGATCACCAGCACGGCGACTGAAATCCAGTACCAGGGATGGCCGAGCGTATACCAGGTGAACACCGCGCCGGTCGCCATCGCGCCGATCGCCATGGTCTTCGAGCGGCGGCTGATCGCGCGGCGTTCGCGCCAGTCCTTCACATGCGGGCCCCAATGCGGATGATCGAGGATCTTCTGTTCGAGTTCGGGGCTCGACCGGGCGAAGAAATAGACCGCCAGCAGGAGGAAGGGCACGGTCGGCATGATCGGCAGCGCCGCGCCCACGGCGCCAAGCCCGACAGCGAGGAAGCCGAGGCCCTTGTAGATCGGCCGCTTCAATTCAACCGGCCGCGATCCGCGCGGCATGTTCTTTCACCAGCGCAATCATGTTGGGCACGCCCTGCGTACGGTTGCTCGACAGCTGGTTCTTGAGATCGAACGGGCCAAGCGCCGCGGCGACATCCATCTTGGCGACTTCATCCGCGGGCTTGTCCTGCACCGCAGCAATCACCAGCGCGACGATGCCCTTGGTGATCGCCGCATTGCTGTCGGCGAGGAAATGGAGCTGGTCCGCCTCGCCCGTGGGATAGACCCAGACCTGCGCCGAACAGCCGCGTACCAGCGTGGCATCGGTCTTGAGCGCGGCGGGCATGGCTTCGAGCTCGCGGCCCAGTTCGATCAGCAGGCGATAGCGTTCGTCGCCTTCGAGGAAGGTATATTCTTCGGCAATGTCGGAAAGTGTGCGCATGGCGCGCCCTTAGCGGGCCGGTCGGCAGGCGTCCATCGGCCTCAGCCGGTCAGCCCTCCGGGCCGGGTGAATGCGAAATAGGCGACATAGAACCAGCCGAAAAACCCGTGGATCACTGCCCAGACGATCGACTTGTGCAGGCTCCAGCTGATCGCCACCGCGATGGCCGTGCCGAGGCCGATTCCGGCGCGCGCGGCGTCGGTCCGTACGACGGTCACAGATCCACCCCGCTGGCGATGGCCTCGAGCTTCTTGATCCGCTCCTTGAGGTCGGCCAGCTCGATCCGCGCCGCGCCGATCGACGATCCCGTGTCGCGCTCTTCGGTGCCGGTGTAGTGCCGTTCAAGCTCCTGGCGCTTGAGGGCCAGCCACCCGTACCAACCCCGCAGCAGGGCTGCCGCGACGATGGTCAGGCCGACCAGCGAAGCGCCGGCGATTATCATTGTCGGTTCGAACATTACCTCATGTCCTCCTTGAACCTTGCCGTCCTCAATCCGCCCGCTGGTCGCGCAGGGCTTCGATTTCGGCGGCAATCCTCTTGGTTTCGCTTGCGTCGAGCGAATTGCCGTCGGTGGCGATCCTCTCGAGCACCTTGATCCTCTCGCGCAGTTCCTCGACCTCGCGCTTTTCCGCAGCGGAAATCCGCTCTTCGGGCTCGGCCTGCCGCGCCTTTTCGGCGCGGCCGATCGCCTTGTAGCGGTCCCGCAAAACCCCGGCGATCGCACTGATGGCGACGATTACGACAACGGCGGTCCAGAAACTCATTGCGCCGTCTCGCGGGGAGCGACGCGGTCTTCCAGTTCATGGAGGTCGCGCAGTTCCTCGATCTGTGTCGCCAGCGTATGGTTGCCGTCGGTGGCGATCCGCTCGAGCACGCGGACGCGCTCTTCCATCTTGCTGTAATCGCCGTTCGAGAACCGCAGCTGTTCGGCCTTGGCCTCCTCCGCCCGCGCTTCCAGCTCCAGCTTGCGTTCCTCGTGCTCCTGCACGCGCTGGTTGATGAAGTAGGCGAAGGGCAGCACCAGCATCACAACGGCCAGGATGAACCCGAAGATCAGGGCGAGATCGCCGTCCATCAGTTGGCCTCCGTGCCGTCGCGCAGGCGGTCGATCTCATGCGTCAGGTGATAGCCGCTGTCGGTCACGATACGTTCGACATTGCCAAGCCGGTCTTTGACCGAACCGAGTTCGGCGCGCAGTTCGGCGTTTTCCTGTGTCAGCAGCTTGACCCGTTCGACCGCCTGGTCGTTCTTGGGATAGACCGCTTTGCCCCAGCTGTTTTCAAGCGGGTAGCCGTTCTTGACGCGGATCCAGGTATTGGCGATCCAGGCCAGCGAAATGGCGATCGTGCCGCCGATCACGGTGGTTTCGGTGATGAATTCCATTATGCCTTCTCCCCACGCTTGATGTTCAGCGGCACGCCGGCATCGCTTGCAGGCTTGTCGCGCAGCGCCTCGATTTCGTCATGCAGCGAATAGCCGCGGTCGGTGACGATCTTTTCGAGCACCACCATGCGATCCTGCATGGTGTCGAGCTTGTCGTGCAGCTGGCGGTTCTCGGCCTTCAGCGCCTTGGCTTCTGCAGTGTCGCTGCGTTCGGTCTTGCCGCCCCATTCATCTTCGAGCGAATAGCCGTGCTTGGCGCGGATCCAGTTGTTCAGCAGCCAGCCGCCGGTGCTCAGCGCGATGATCGCGAGCACGAATTCAGGTCCTCCCCAGTTCATAGCGCCTGTTCTCCCTGTTTGATGCCCAGCGGCACGCCGCTGCCATGTTCCTCAACGTTGCGCTGGTCGCGCAGTGCTTCGATCTGTGTGGCCACGTCGTAGCCCTTGTCGGTGACGATACGTTCGAGCACGCGGACGCGGTCTTCGAGATCATGCACCTGGCTGGCGTATTGGGCCGCCTTTTCCGCAGTTGCCTGCGCGGTGGTCTGGACGTTCATTTCGGCCAGCTTCTGCTGATGCTTGGTCCAGATCGCGACGATCGGGATCATCAGCGCGATGATCGGGATGAATACTCCGATGTTTTCCATGTGATTTCTCCCCCTCTCGCTCGCTCAGCGCAGCTGTTCGATTTCGGCGGTCAGGCGCGGATTGTTGCTGACATAGAAGGTCTCCACATCGGCCAGGCGGCGATCGACATCCTTCATTCGCGCGCGGATTTCGCGGGCGGTGCGCTTCGGGTTCTGCCGCACGCGCTGCCAATAGGTCTGCTCTTCGCGATCGACATAGAGGTGCGCGGGCTTCTTGTTCAGCAGCAGGCCGGCGATGAAGTAGAACGGGATGGTCGAGCCGCCGGACATGAAGGTCAGGCCGAGAAAACCGAGCCGGACCCAGAACACGTTGACGCCGGTGTAATCCGCGATGCCCGAGCAGACACCCATCAGTTTCGCGTTCTGCTTGTCACGGTAAAGCGTGGTGCGGGGGCTGTTCACAGCTTGGCTCCTTTTTTCTCGGCAATCAGCTGCTCGAGTTCGCGCAGCTGCTGGTTGTCCTGCTCGCTGTCGTGGACGATGCGGCCGGGACGGAATTCGGGGTTGTCGCTGGCGACCAGGCGTTCGACCGTGTCCATCCGGTCATCGAGCCGCTTGGCGAGGTTGTAGAGTTCCTCGAGCAGGGCTTCGTCGTCGCCGGTGATCGTCGCGGAGGTCTTCCACTTGGTGATGTAGTGGAGGATGATCCACGGAAGCCCGATGAAGATCGCGGGAATGATGATAATCTCTTCCATGGGTCTCAGTCCTCCTTGCCGGCGCTGCCCTTGCCGAGCGCCTTCTTCATCTGTTCGAGTTCGTCGTCGATAGCATCGGCGCCTTCGAGCGCGGCGATCTCGTCCGACAGGCTGGGCTTGTCGGAATTGTCGGCAATGCTCAGCGCGTCGGCGCGGCCTTCGGCATAATCGACCCGGCGTTCGAGCTGGTCGAACCGCGTCAGCGCATCGTCGACGCGTTCGTTGGTCATCAGGCTGCGCAGCTTGACTCGGTTTTCCGCGCTTTCGAGCCGGGCGGCGATCGCCGTCTGGCGGCTGCGGGCTTCGCGCAGGCGGTTCTGCAGCTTCTGGATGTCCTGCTCATAGGCGCGCAAGGCATCGTCGAGCACGGCGATTTCCTGCTTGAGCTGCTCGCTCATGTCGGCCGCCTTCTTCTTCTCGACGAGCGCGGCGCGGGCGAGGTCCTCGCGGTCCTTCGAGATGGCGAGTTGCGCCTTCTCGTTCCAGTCGGCCTGCAGCTTGTCGAGCTTGACTGTGTGGCGGTGCATTTCCTTCTGGTCGGCAATGGTGCGCGCGGCGCTCGCGCGGACCTCGACCAGCGTTTCCTCCATCTCGAGGATGATCATGCGGATCATCTTCTGGGGGTCGTCCGCCTTGTCCAGCATATCGTTGAAATTGGCGGCGATGATATCGCGAGTTCGGCTAAAAATGCCCATCAATGGTGCTCCACTGGAGAAAAAGTCCGATGCCTTGGGCCGTCCGCTGTCGCGGGTGGGAGTCGGCGACCGGCGGAGCCGTTCTACCTCTTCCTCGATACGCGACAAGCGCGGCTGGCGATCGGGGCGGGCCGGAGAGTCGCCGGCATTGCTGCCGCGGGGACTGTCGGGGGACCGACTCTCCGGCCCTAGGGGATCATGATCGGGAGGCAGGGTCATGCGATCTCGACCTGTTCGTAAGCGGCCAGCACCGGCGTGGGCGCCGTCACCGCGATCTGCGAGCTCAGCAGGACGAAAGTGGCCATCGCTGCCATGCTGGCGAGGGCGGCCTGTCCAAGCTGGCTGCGGAAGAAACTGCGGTTGTACATTTGGGTAACTCCCCTGGGCCGGTTGGCCGATTGCTGTTGTCCCGTATTCAGCAAGCGCTGTGCCAAACCGGAAAAACGGGAGAAATGCGTCGTTTTTGAGCGTTGTGCCAAATGATGTGTTGGTTTCTGTTGCCAAGCTTTGGGGATTTTCCCTATATCTTGGTCATGGAGCGGGAAAATCAGTTTATCGGCCAGTCGGGGGCCTTCCTCGACGCGGTCGAACGGGCCAGTCGCGCGGCGCCGATGCGGCGCCCGGTACTGGTCATCGGCGAGCGCGGAACCGGCAAGGAACTGATCGCCGAGCGCCTTCATCGCCTTTCCACCCGCTGGGACGAACCGCTGGTCGTCATGAACTGTGCCGCGCTGCCCGAAACACTGATCGAGGCCGAATTGTTCGGCCATGAAGCAGGCGCTTTCACCGGCGCTACCAGAGTGCGCGCGGGCAGGTTCGAGGAAGCCGACAAGGGCACGCTATTTCTCGACGAACTGGGTACTTTGTCGATGGGCGCGCAGGAACGGCTGCTGCGCGCGGTCGAATATGGCGAGGTTACGCGGATCGGCTCCAGTCGCCCGACACGCGTCGATGTGCGCATCGTCGCCGCGACCAATGAAGATCTGCCTGCCAAGGCGGAGCGCGGGGAATTTCGCGCCGATCTGCTCGACCGGCTGACCTTCGAGGTCATCACGCTGCCGCCGCTGCGCGTACGCGAGGGCGATATCGAAGTGCTGGCAGACTATTTCGGCCGCCGGATGGCCGCCGAACTCGGCTGGGAAGGCTGGCCGGGCTTTGCGCCGCATGTCGCCGAGCAACTCGAGAAATACGACTGGCCGGGCAATGTCCGCGAATTGCGCAATGTCGTCGAGCGCGCGATCTATCGCTGGGACGATTGGGACGCGCCGATCGGCCATGCGGTGTTCGACCCCTTCGACAGTCCGTGGAAGCCGGTGGCCCCGCCGCCGCGCGCGGACCAGGCGGCTGCGCCCCCGGCTGCGTCCGCCTCCTCGGCGCCCGATTTCGACAGCATCGACGACCTGCGCGCGGCAGTCGATGCCCACGAACGCACCATCGTCGAGCATGCGCTGGGCAAGCACCGCTGGAACCAGCGCCAGACCGCCAAGGCGCTGGGTCTGACCTATGACCAGCTGCGGCATTGCATCAAGAAGCACGCGCTCGCCGACGATAGCTGAACCGGCGCGTCTTCGCGCTTGCTTTTCAACCGACTCCCGCTTATCTGGCTGCTCATCCCGACATTGTCGCGACACTGGAGGGGCTGGCGCCGCAAGGGGCCGGCACGAAACCCCATTGTCGCATGGGGCGCATAAGTGGAGAACGAATGGCCGATTTGGAACGCTTGACCGAAGTGATCGAACCCGAGGCACAGGCCCTTGGTTTCGAGCTCGTGCGCGTCAAGATGGTGTCCTCGGAAGCCGGTGACGGCGGCGAGGCGCTGCAGATCATGGCCGAAGATCCCGCCACCGGACAGTTGGTGATCGAACAATGCGCCGCGTTGTCGCGCCGGGTATCCGAGCGCATGGACGCGCTCGAGGAACAGGGCGAAGTGCTGGTGACCGGCGCCTATCACCTCGAAGTGTCCAGCCCCGGCATCGACCGCCCGCTGACCCGCGCGAAGGATTTCGCCAATTGGGCCGGGCATGAAGTGAAGATTTCCATGGCCAAGGGCTATGACGGCCAGCGCAATCTGCGCGGCGAATTGAAAGGTATCGAAGGCGACACGGTTGCCGTCGAAGACCGCAAGGCGGGCGAGGTGTTCCTTCCCCGCGACCAGATACACTCGGCCAAACTCGTCCTTACCGACGAATTGATTGCCGCCACCCAGCCGCTCGACACGAGCGGTGCCGATGACATCGAAGAAGAAAAGGCAGACGACTGATGGCCAGTGCCATTTCCGCCAACAAGGCTGAACTCCTCGCGATTGCAACCTCGGTCGCCTCCGAAAAGATGATCGACAAGGCGATCGTCATCGAGGCGATGGAAGAAGCGATCCAGAAATCTGCCCGCAACCGTTATGGTGCGGAAAACGACATCCGCGCCAAGCTCGATCCGCTGACCGGCGATCTGCGCCTGTGGCGCGTCGTCGAGGTCGTCGAGGAGGTCGAGGACTACTTCAAGCAGATCGACCTCAAGGCCGCCGAAAAGCTGCAGGACGACGCCAAGGTCGGCGACTTCATCGTCGACCCGCTGCCTCCGGTCGACCTTGGCCGCATCGACGCGCAGAGCGCCAAGCAGGTGATCTTCCAGAAGGTCCGCGATGCCGAGCGCGAACGCCAGTTCGAAGAATTCAAGGACCGCGCGGGCGAAGTGATCACCGGCGTGATCAAATCGGTCGAGTTCGGCCATGTGATCGTCAACCTCGGCCGCGCCGAGGGCGTGATCCGCCGTGACCAGCAGATTCCGCGCGAAGCCGCGCGTGTCGGCGAACGCGTCCGCGCGCTGATCACCAAGGTGGAACGCAACAACCGCGGCCCGCAGATCTTCCTCAGCCGCGCGCATCCCGACTTCATGAAAAAGCTGTTCGCGCAGGAAGTGCCCGAAATCTACGATGGCATCATCGAGATCAAGGCCGCCGCCCGCGACCCGGGTAGCCGTGCCAAGATCGGCGTGATCAGCCACGACAGCAGCATCGACCCGGTCGGCGCCTGCGTCGGCATGAAGGGCAGCCGCGTCCAGGCAGTCGTACAGGAACTGCAGGGCGAGAAGATCGACATCATTCCCTGGAGTGATGACGGCGCGACCTTCATCGTCAACGCGCTTCAGCCTGCCACCGTCGCCCGCGTCGTGCTCGACGAGGAAGAAGGCCGCATCGAAGTCGTCGTTCCCGACGACCAGCTGTCGCTCGCCATTGGTCGCCGCGGCCAGAACGTGCGTCTCGCCAGCCAGCTGACGGGCAACCAGATCGACATCATGACCGAGGAAGAAGCCTCGGAGAAGCGCCAGAAGGAATTCGCCGAGCGCTCGAAGATGTTCGAGGAAGAACTCGACGTCGACGAAACGCTGTCGCAGCTGCTCGTCGCCGAAGGCTTCGCCGAACTCGAGGAAGTCGCCTATGTCGAGCTCGAAGAGCTGGCCGCGATCGAAGGCTTCGACGATGACCTTGCCGAGGAACTCCAGAACCGCGCCAAGGAAGCGATCGACCGTCAGGAAGCCGCGCACCGCGAAGCACGCCGCGAACTGGGCGTCGAGGACGACTTGGCCGAACTGCCGCACATCAGCGAAGCCATGCTGGTCACGCTGGGCAAGGCGGGCATCAAGACGCTCGACGATCTGGCCGACCTCGCGACCGACGAGCTCATCGCGCGCAAGCGCGAAGCACCGCGTCGCCGCAACAATGCCCCTGCCGATGGCCCGCCGATGCGGCGCCCTTCGGTGCGCGAGCAGGACAAGGGCGGCGTACTGGGCGACTATGGCCTGAGCGAAGAGCAGGGCAACGAGATCATCATGGCGGCCCGCGCGCATTGGTTCGAAGACGAGGAAGCTCCGGCACCCGCCGAGACGTCCGACACGCAGGAGGCCGCCGATGCGGACTCCACCCAATGAGAGCCTGAGTTCCGACATCGCTGACACGCCGCAGGCCCGGAAAGCTTCCGAGCCCGAAAGGCGCTGCATCCTGTCGGGTGAGACGGCCCCGCGCGAAACGCTCGTGCGGCTGGTTGCCTCGCCCGCAGGGCTGGTCCTGCCCGATGCGCACGAAAAGGCCCCCGGGCGCGGTGCCTGGATCGGAGTGTCGCGTGACGAGTTTGCCGCTGCGCTTGCCGCAGGCAAGCTCAAGGGCGCTTTGGCGCGCGCGTTCAAGACCGGCGATCTCGAAGTGTCCGGGAATTTGCCCGAAATGGTCGAAAATGCGCTGACCCGCGTATTGCTCGACCGACTGGGGCTCGAAATGCGCGTGGGAAGTCTTATCTTGGGCACCCAGCGCATCGCCGAACAGGCACGCGGCGGGGCGGTAGCCCTATTGCTGCATGCCCGCGATGCCAGCGAGGACGGGCGCAAGAAGCTCGATCAGGCATGGCGCGTCGGGCGCGATGCGGAAGGCTCGGGCGAGCGCGGTCTCGAACTGCCTCTGGACCGGAACGCTTTGTCTGTGGCATTGGGCCGCGACAATGTCGTCCATCTGGCGCTGGCCGATGAAGCTGCGGCTGCAAGGGTGATGAAACCCCTGACGCGCCTCATGCACTATTTGGGGCATGATCTGCCCGCCGCAGATGGGCGCGCCACGCCGCGCGCCGATGACGAATTGAACGAGATAAAGAAGAGAAACGAGCAAGAATGAGCGACGACGAAAAGAAACCAGCCCGCAAGCCGCTGACCCTGAAGGGTGCGCAGCCGGGCGAGGTCAAGCAGACCTTCAGCCACGGCCGCACCAACAAGGTCGCGGTCGAGGTGAAGCGCCGCCGTAAGCTCGTGAAGCCCGGCGAAACCCCGCCGCCCGCAGAGCCGGCGCCCGCGCCGCCGCCGCCCGCACCCGAGCCGACCCCGGCTCCGGCTCCGGTTGCCGAAAAGGCTGCGCCGAAGAAGAAGGCCGCGCCCGCTGACGAGACTCCGCAGGAACGCGTCGCGCGGCTCCAGCGCGAGGCCGAGGAAGATCGCCTGCGGCAGGCCGAGGATGCGCGCAAGCGCGAGGAACAGCAGGCCCGCCAGGCTGCCGAAGACCAGAAGAAGCGCGCCGAAGACAAGCGCAAGGCCGAGGAAGAGGCGGCCCAGCAGGCTGCCACTGCAGACAAAACCGCTGCCGAAGCACCTGCGGAAGTGGCCGAAGAAGCGCCCGCCGAGGAAGCACCTGCCGCCAAGGATGGGGGCAGCACCCCTTCGCCTGCGCCGCGCCGGTTCACCCCGGTTGCGCGCCCCGAGCCCAAGAAGCCCGAGCGCAAGAAGAAGGAAGAAAAGCCTGCACGCGGTGCCGAGCCGGTCGACAAGCGTCGTTCGGGCAAGCTGACCGTCAACAAGGCGCTCAACGAGGACGAAGGTCGCCGCGCCCGTTCGCTCGCCGCGCTTAAGCGTGCGCGCGAGAAGGAACGCCGGATGCAGGGCGGCCCGTCGAAGCCGCGCGAAAAGCAGGTCCGCGATGTCATCGTCCCCGAGGCGATCACGGTTGGCGAACTGGCCAAGCGCATGGGCGAAAAGGGTGCCGACCTCGTCAAGGAACTCTTCAATCTCGACATGATGGTCACCGTCAACCAGACGATCGACCAGGACACTGCGGAATTGCTGGTCGACCAGTTCGGCCACAATATCGAGAAGGTTTCCGAAGCCGATGTCGACATTGCCAAGGAAGCCGATGTCGATCCGCCCGAAACGCTCAAGCCGCGTCCGGCAGTGGTCACCATCATGGGCCATGTCGACCACGGCAAGACCAGCCTGCTCGATGCCCTGCGCGGCGCGAATGTCGTCAAGGGCGAAGCCGGCGGCATCACGCAGCATATCGGCAGCTACCAGGTGCAGACGAAGGGCGGCGATGCCATCACCTTCCTCGACACGCCGGGTCACGCCGCCTTTACCGAGATGCGCCAGCGCGGTGCCAATGTCACCGATATCGTGGTGCTGGTGGTGGCCGCCGATGACGGCATCATGCCGCAGACGATCGAGGCCATCAATCACACCAAGGCCGCGGGCGTTCCGATGATCGTCGCGATCAACAAGATGGACAAGCCCGAAGCCAATCCGGACAACATCCGTACGCGCCTGCTCGAACACGAAGTCATCGTCGAGAAGATGTCGGGCGAGGTGCAGGACGTGGAAATCTCCGCCAAGGAGAAGACCGGTCTCGACAAGCTGCTCGACGCGATCAGCCTGCAGGCGGAACTGCTCGAACTAAAGGCCAATCCCGATCGCATGGCCGAAGCCACGGTCATCGAAGCGCAGCTCGACAAGGGCCGCGGGCCGGTGGCTACCGTGCTCGTCACGCGCGGTACGCTGGAGCGCGGCAACACCTTCGTGGTCGGGACGCAGAGCGGCCGTGTCCGCGCGATCGTCAACGACCAGGGCAAGCAGATCAAGAAGGCCGGCCCCTCGATGCCGGTCGAGGTCCTCGGCCTGGGCGGCGTGCCGTCTGCCGGTGACGTGCTGAGCGTGGTCGAAAACGAACAGCGCGCCCGCGAAGTGGCCGAATACCGCCAGGAAAAGGCGACCGAGAAGCGCACCGCGCTGGCCCCGACCAGCTTCGATACGATGTTCAACAACCTCGCTTCGGATGTGGTCGAATTCCCCGTGCTGGTGAAAGCCGACGTCCAGGGGTCGGTGGAAGCCATCACCACCGCGCTGCACAATCTGTCGAACGATCTCATCAAGGTCCGCGTGCTGCACGCGGGCGTGGGTGCGATCACCGAAAGCGATGTCCAGCTGGCGGCCGCCTCGAAGGCGCCGATCATCGGCTTCAACGTGCGCCCGAACGCCAAGGCGCGCGAACTGGTCAAGCGCGATGGCGTCGAGATGAAGTATTACGACGTCATCTACCATCTGACCGACGAAATCGCGAAGGAAATGGCGGGCGAGCTGGGTCCGGAACGGATCGAACATGTCGTTGGCCGTGCCGCGGTCAAGGACGTGTTTCGGTCGGGCAAGAAGGACAAGGCGGCTGGTCTGCTGGTCGAGGAAGGCGTCATCCGCAAGGGGCTGCACGCACGCCTCACGCGCGACGATGTCATCGTTTCGGCGACCACGATCGCTTCGCTGCGGCGCTTCAAGGACGATGTGGACGAAGTCCGCACCGGTCTCGAATGCGGCGTGGTGCTGGCCGACACGAACGACATCAAGGCGGGCGACCAGCTTGAAGTCTTCGAGGTCGAGGAGCGCGAACGCACACTGTGACGGACCAATCGGAGGAAGGCGAACTCGAGGATTTCAAGGCATTCGACAAATTGAGCGGATGCGGCTTTGATGTTCTCGTGGGATGCCTGCCTCTGATTGCAGTCATTCTCGCGCCTATCCTGCTTTTGACGAGCCGATGATATGAGTGATCGCACCACCCACGCGCTCGGCGCGGCGCATGCCGATCTGATGGGCGTGCAGTTCGACAGCTTCGACCGGGAGCGCGAGGAAATCACTCTGCGCTTCCACGCCCCCGATACCTTCATCACCCCGCGCGGCAGCGTGCAGGGCGGGCTCGTCGCGGGCTTCCTCGACGAAGTGATGGGCTGGGCGCATGTCTGGGCCACCGACCACGCCGAAGCGCCGCTCAATCTCGACATTTCGATGAGCCTGCTCAAGCCGGTCATGGCGGGGCCGTTGATCGGCAAGGGCCGCGTGATCCGCCGCGGGCGCAAGGTCATCTTCCTCGAAGGCGAATTGTTCGACGAGGCGGGCAAGCTGCTCGCCCGCGCAACCAGCACCGCCATCCCCACACCGCGTCCGGGCGGGGCTGCCTGATGGCCTATCCTGCCGCGTTCCAGCGACTTACCGAAAGACTTGCCTGATGGCCCGCAACGACACCACTCCCGAACAGCAATCGGTCCGCGTCCTCAAGGTGGGCGAACGCGTCCGCCATATCCTGTCCGAACTGCTCGCGCGCGGCGAGGCGCATGACGACGTGCTTTCCGCCAGCAACATCGCCGTCACCGAAGTGCGGATGACGCCCGACCTGCGCAATGCGAAAGCCTATGTGAAGCCGCTGCTGGGCGAGGACGAGGGGCAGGTGCTCAAGGCGCTGCGGACCAATACCGCCTTCTTCCAGAAGGAAGTGGCCCAGCGGCTTGGCCTGAAATTTGCGCCCAAGCTCAACTTCCAGCCCGACGAGAGCTTCGACGAGGCCGACCGCATCGAACAATTGCTGAGCGATCCCAAGGTGGTGCGCGACCTCGACGACGAGGACTGAGTGGCCAAGCTCTATTTCTATTATGCGAGCATGAATGCGGGGAAGAGCTCGACCCTGCTGCAGACCGCGTTCAATTATGGCGAGCGCGGCATGCGCGTATCGCTATGGACCGCCGCGCTCGACAATCGCCCGGGGTTCGGCGCCATTTCCAGCCGCATCGGGCTGGCCAGCGATGCGCATCGCTACGAGGCCGACACCGATATCGAAACGCGCGTCATGGCCGACCATGCCGCCGGCCCGATCGCCTGCGTGCTGGTGGACGAAGCGCAGTTCCTGACCCGCGACCAGGTCTGGCAATTGGCGCGGCTGGCCGACGATGCAGGCATCCCGGTGCTCTGCTATGGCCTGCGCACCGATTTCCAGGGTGAATTGTTCACCGGCTCCGCCTCGCTGCTCGGAATTGCCGATGCGCTGGTCGAACTGAAAGCGGTCTGCGATTGCGGCCGCAAGGCAACGATGAACCTGCGCGTCGATGCGCAGGGCAGGGCGGTGCGTGAAGGCGCGCAGACCGAGATCGGCGGGAACGACCGCTATGTCGCCATGTGCCGGCGGCATTTTTGCGAAGCGCTGGCGGGTTGACCCGGCGCACCCTATCTAGCCGGCCATGACCGAAACCCTTCTCCTCGCGGTGATCCTGATCCCGTGCCTGATCGTCGCCATCGTGTTCCACGAGGTGGCGCATGGCTGGGCCGCGCTCGCGCTGGGCGATCCCACCGCCAAGGAACAGCGTCGCCTGTCGCTCAACCCGATCCGCCACATCGACCCCATCGGCACTCTGCTGGTCCCCGGCGCGCTGGCGCTGTTCGGCGGACCGATCTTCGGCTGGGCGAAACCCGTCCCGGTACGCGGCGACCGCCTGCGCGATCCGCGTTTCGGCATGGTCGCTGTGGCTGCCGCAGGGCCGGGGACCAATTTGCTGCTCGCATTGGTCGGGGCCGTGCTGTTCGGCGCTGTTTCCGGCGCGATCATCGCTGCGGGAGCGATGCCGCCCGACTGGCTGCTGTCTGCAGGCGGCATGTTCATCCTGATCAACGTCTTTTTGGCGCTGTTCAACCTGCTGCCGATCCCGCCCTTCGATGGGTCGCATATCGTCGGCGGATTGCTGCCGCGCAAATGGGCGGTGAACTGGCAGAAACTGCAATCGCTTGGCATGCTGTTCTTCATCGTGCTGATCGCGGCGACCTGGGCCTTTCCCGACAGCGGGCTGATCGAGAACACCGTGCTGCCTCCGGTATTGTGGATGCAGGAACGCTATTTTGAACTGGCCGAGTGGGTCGCGCGCGGGATCGCGGGATGAGCGATCTCAAGCCCGCACCGCATGGCTGGCTGATCCTCGACAAGCCGCGCGGGCTGGGTTCGACACAGGCGGTCGGCATGGTCAAGCGCGTGCTGCGCCAGGGCGGCTATGCCAAGACCAAGGTCGGGCATGGCGGTACACTCGACCCGCTGGCCGAGGGCGTGCTCCCGATCGCACTGGGCGAAGCGACCAAGCTGGCGGGGCGCATGCTCGACGCCGATAAGATCTACGCCTTCACCATCCAGTTCGGCGAGGAAACCGCCACGCTCGACACCGAGGGCGAGGTGACCGAGCGTAGCGATCGCCGGCCGCCGATGGCAGCGATTGCGGGCGTGCTCGACCATTTCACCGGCCCCATTGAACAGGTGCCGCCCGCCTATTCGGCGCTCAAAATCGATGGCAAGCGCGCCTACGACCGTGCCCGCGCGGGCGAAACGGTCGAAATGAAGACGCGCGCTGTGACGGTTCACGACCTTTATCTCGCGGGTGGGCGTGAGGATGCGGAGGTGCGGTCCGCTTTCGCTACCACTGCCGGGCGGCCCGACCCTTACGATCCGCAGGCGCCGCTCGAACTGGCGGACAGCGTCACGCTGGTCGCGCGCGTCTCCAAGGGGACATACATCCGGTCGCTGGCACGGGCCATCGCACGCGCGCTTGGCACGCTGGGTCACGTCACCTACCTACGGCGCATCAAGGCCGGGCCGTTCCTCGAAGAGCAGGCGATTTCGCTGGACAAGCTGGAGGAAATCGCTAAGGGCGCGGCCATTGAAAACCTTCTCTTGCCGCTTGAGGCAGGACTGGACGACATCCCGGTCCTCACCCTCGATCCCGACAGCGCGCAGGCGGTCCGCCAGGGCCGGGTATTGTCGGAACTGCCCCATACCGACGGGCTCCACCTCGCCACCGCGCACAATGTGCCGGTAGCCTTGATGGAACTCAGCGGCGGTACGGCCAAGGTCGTGCGGGGTTTCAACCTGCCGGATGTCGCGGAGTAGAATGAATGTCGGTTACTGCCGAAAAGAAACAAGAGATCATCAAGGACAATGCCGTCGCCGAAGGCGATACCGGTTCGCCGGAAGTCCAGGTCGCGATCCTCACCGAGCGCATCCGCAACCTGACCGAGCATTTCAAGTCCAATCACAAGGACAACCACTCGCGCCGTGGTCTGCTGATGATGGTCAACAAGCGCCGTAACCTGCTCGCCTATCTCAAGAAGACAGACGTCGAGCGGTACAATGCGCTGATCCAGAAGCTGGGTCTTCGCAAGTAAGAGTTTCTCAAAGGGGTGGCTCAGGCCGCCCCTTTGTTTATCCGGCCTGCGCGCAATACGGCGCGAGGGCGGAAAATGGAGGCGCGAAAAGCCTCGCACCGGACCGGGACGGAATACCCGGCACAGTAGGCCCCGCACCGCAATAAGGCCGTGCGGGTTCATAAGGAAAATACATGTTCGACACGAAAACCGTATCGCTGGAGTGGGGCGGAAAGACCCTCACCCTCGAAACCGGCCGCATCGCCCGTCAGGCTGACGGCGCCGTTCTGGCCACCTATGGCGAAACCGTGGTGCTGTGCGCCGTGACCGCCGCCAAGAGTGTACGCGAAGGGCAGGACTTCTTCCCGCTGACCGTCCACTACCAGGAAAAATTCTCCGCTGCGGGCCGGATCCCCGGCGGCTTCTTCAAGCGCGAAGGTCGCGCGACAGAGAAGGAAACGCTCACCTCGCGCCTCATCGACCGCCCCGTGCGGCCGCTGTTCCCCGAAGGTTTCTACAACGAAATCAACGTGATCTGCCAGGTCCTGTCGTATGACGGCGAGACCGAGCCCGATATCGTCGCAATGATCGCCGCTTCGGCTGCGCTGACCATTAGCGGCGTGCCCTTCATGGGCCCGATCGGTGCTGCACGCGTCGGTTACCGCAATGGCGAATACGAACTCAACCCGAGCCTCGGTGCAGCGCTTGACGAAGACGGTCGCCTCGACCTCGTCGTTGCCGCCACGCAGGACGCGGTGATGATGGTCGAATCCGAAGCCAAGGAGCTGACCGAAGAGGAAATGCTCGGCGCGGTGCTGTTCGCGCATGAGGAAAGCCGCAAGGTCATCGGCGCGATCGTCGACCTGGCCGAACAGGCTGCCAAGGATCCGTGGGAAATCGACGCTTCGGACGATACCTCGGCGATCAAGGAACAGCTGCGTGGCATCGTTGGCGATGACATCGCCGCTGCTTACAAGCTGACCGACAAGTCGGCGCGTTCGAATGCGCTCAACGAAGCGCGTGCGAAGGCCAAGGAAGCATTCGCCAGCGAAGAAGCGCAGACGCAGATGGTCGCCAACAAGGCGGTCAAGAAGCTCGAAGCCGAAATCGTCCGCGGGGCCATCCTCAAGGACGGTCAGCGCATCGACGGCCGCAAGCTCGACCAGGTCCGGCCGATCGAGGCGATGGTCGGCCTGTTGCCCCGCACGCATGGTTCGGCGCTGTTCACGCGCGGTGAAACGCAGGCGATCTGCACCACCACGCTGGGCACCAAGGATGCCGAGCAGATGATCGACGGTCTCGAAGGCCTGTCGTACAATCACTTCATGCTGCACTATAACTTCCCGCCCTATTCGGTCGGCGAAGTGGGTCGCTTCGGCTTCACCAGCCGCCGCGAAACCGGCCACGGCAAGCTCGCATGGCGCGCGCTGCACCCGGTGCTGCCCGCGCATGAAGACTTCCCCTATACCATCCGCCTCCTGTCGGACATCACCGAGTCCAACGGCTCGTCCTCGATGGCGACCGTTTGCGGTGGCTGTCTGTCGATGATGGATGCGGGCGTTCCGATCGAACGCCCGGTATCGGGCATCGCGATGGGCCTGATCCTCGAAGGCGACGACTTCGCGGTCCTGTCGGACATCCTCGGTGACGAAGATCACCTGGGCGACATGGACTTCAAGGTCGCTGGTTCGGAAAGCGGGATCACCTCGCTGCAGATGGACATCAAGGTCGCCGGCATCACGCAGGAAATCATGAAGACCGCGCTCGAGCAGGCCAAGGCCGGCCGCGCGCACATCCTCGGTGAAATGAACAAGGCGCTGACCGGCGCCCGCACCGAGGTTTCCAAGCACGCCCCGCGTATCGAGACCATGCAGATCGACAAGTCGAAGATCCGCGACGTCATCGGTACCGGCGGCAAGGTGATCCGCGAGATCGTTGCCGAAACCGGCGCCAAGGTCGACATCGACGACGAGGGCGTGATCAAGATCAGCTCCTCCAACGCCGACGAGATCGAAGCCGCACGCAAGTGGATCGAAGGCATCGTCGAAGAGGCGGAAGTCGGCAAGGTCTACAACGGCAAGGTCGTCAACATCGTCGACTTCGGCGCTTTCGTGAACTTCATGGGTGGCAAGGACGGTCTCGTCCACGTCAGCGAAATGAAGAACGAGCGCGTCGAGAAGCCGACCGACGTCGTGTCGGAAGGCCAGGAAGTGAAGGTCAAGGTCCTCGAGATCGACCAGCGCGGCAAGGTTCGTCTGTCGATGCGCGTCGTTGACCAGGAAACCGGCGAAGAGCTGGAAGACACCCGTCCCGCACGCGAACCGCGCGGTGACCGTGGCCCGCGTAGTGGCGGTGGTGGCCGTGGCGGCGATCGCCGCGGTGGCCGGGGCGGCCCGCGCCGCGACCGCGATGGCGGCGGCGACAAGGACGGGGGCGGTGAAGCCCACGTGCCCGACTTCCTGAAGGACTGATCCTTCGCTAACGATTAGGGAAGGGGTCGCGGGTTCGCCTGCGGCCCCTTTGCTTTGGAGATTTGCCATGCTTCCGCGCGAAACCATCGCCACTGCCGACATTCCCGACGGCGAAACGCTGACGCTGGTCAGCCACGGGCGCGATTTCATCATCATGCTCGGCCGCGACGAGCTGATGGGAACGCGCATGCAGTTTTCCGAGGAGCAACTGGCCGAGCTTACGCTGGCCGAGCTCGCGGCGCCCAAGCCGCGCGTGTTGATCGGCGGCTATGGCATGGGCTTTACCTATCGCGCGGCACTCGACCGGCTACCCGCAGGCGGCTCGGTCACCGTGGCCGAGATCGTGCCCGAAATTCTCGACTGGGCGGCGGGGCCGCTGGCGCATCTGACCGGCGACAGCCTGTCCGACGATCGCGGCAAGGTCGTGATCTGCGACGTGGCCGCGCTGATCGACGATGCCAATGACGGTACCACCGGCAAATACGACGCGATCCTGCTCGATGTCGACAATGGCCCCGACGGGATCGTCCGCGATGCCAATTACCGTATCTACAGCCGCACCGGTCTCGCCAAGGCGCGCGATGCGCTGAACCGCGGGGGTATCCTCGCGATCTGGTCGGCCGCGCCCGACTACAAGTTCACCCAGCGCCTCAAGGAAGGCGGGTTCGATGTCGAAGTGCGCGAAGTGCGCGCGCGCCCCAACAACAAGGGCCCGCGCCACACGATCTGGTTCGCCCGCAAGCCCTAGCGGGCGATCCGCACGCGGCCCATGAAATCCATCTTGCCCACGGGCACGCCCTTCATCCGCAGGATGTTATAGGCGGTCGCGCAGTGGAAATAGAAGTTCGGCTGGCTGAAGCTGAGCAGGAATTCCTCGGCGGTGAAATCCATCCCGCGGTCCTTGAATTCGAACCGCATCGGCTGGCCGATGAAACCTTCCATCTCCTCCTCGGTCAGTGCTTCCAGCGCTTCGACCGCCCCGGCGAGCTTGGCGCGCAGGTCCGAGAAGCTGGCGGGCGGCGGGTTGAGATCGGGCGAATAGAGCCCGGCGCGAACGCCCTCAATCGAACCCTGCGTATGCTCCGCCACGCATTTCACCTGATACGACCACGGCAGCATGTCGTCGAAGATCCGCGCGCCGATGAATTCATCGTGTCCGCAATCATGTTCGGCGCACCATTTCTCGGCCATATCGACAAGGTGGTTTGCGGTCCCCAGCATCTGCAGGGCGCTGGGCACATAGGCGGCGTGAAGCGATAGCGGCATGTGAATTTCTCTCCCGAATGTTGCCGTGACCATAGGCGAGAACTTCGCCTGCGCCAGCCGCAATTTGGTCAGACTTCGCGCACCAGCCGGGGCTGGGAATGCTTGCCGTCCTGCCACAGCAGCAAGGTGTCGCGGCCTGCGTCCTTGGCGGCATACAGCGCATCGTCGCCGCGCTTTACCGCCGAATCGAGCGTGTCCTGCTCGCCGACCTGCGTAAGGCCTGCGCTGGCGGTGACGGGGAAGGGCACCTCGGGGACCAGTTCGAGCACCGAGATCGTGATGCGGCGGCGCACGGTTTCGGCGAGCCGCTGCCAGTCGTCGCCATAGAGCAGCACGACGAATTCCTCGCCGCCCTGCCGCGCGGGGAAGACATTGTCGTGCTTGAGCCCTTCGGCCACTGCGATCAGCACTTCATCGCCGACGTCATGGCCGAACATGTCGTTGATGCGCTTGAAATGGTCGCAGTCGATCACGGCCAGGCCGCGCGGGCGCGCATGGCCGCTATCGCGGAAGCGCAGTGCCAGACCGCGGCGATTGGCAATATCGGTCAGCGGGTCGGTGGCGACCGCGATCCGCGCCTCGCGTACATCGGCCACCGCCGCATCGCGCTGGCGCTTGATGACCATGAAGCCGTCGATCACCCCGACACCGGTAAAGAGGAAATCGGCCAGGATCGCGAACAGTGCAGCGACCTGCCAGTAGGGCATCGGCTGGCCGGTGCTCAGTTCGTAGGTCAGCACCACCAGCCCGACCGCGATCAGCGGCGAGTAACTGACCGCCTGGAACCGCGCCGCCCGGCTGCCCGCGCGCACCGCCACGATCAGCGCGACCAGCAGCCCGAGGATCATCGCGAGGATAATCAGGTCGTGCAGCCAGTCGAGCCGCGGCCACCACGGCGCCAGCGCAGTCGCGACGCCGCCAAGGACGCCGATCGGCAGCATCGTCCGCAGCCAGAAGCGGATCCGGGCGTAGGGGCCGCGCTCTTCGATATAGGCGGCGAGGAACGGGCCGGTGCAGCCGACCGCGATCGACAGCGCGATCTCGCCAATGTCGATCCGCGCCTCGCCCGTGGGGAAGAATGCGGGCAGTTCGACCGGGAACAGCGCCAGGCCCATGAGGCAGAAGGCGAATGTGCGCACCGCGTTCCACAACAGGAAGGTGCGCCGCATGACCGGATAGAACGCCAGTGCGAGCATGCCGAAAGTCCCGGCTACGCCCAGAAATGCGCCGAAAGTGACGCCATCCCAATCCATCTCGCTTTCCCGGCCCCCCTGGCTGGCGCATACCAAACGGCCTCGACCCCACCGCCGGTGAGCGGTGAGGCGAGCGGTATGCCTAATTCTTACACCCTCCCATTTTCGGGTAGGGCGACGGAGCGACCCGGAATTCGGTGTCTAGCGAACGCGCGGTCCGCCGAAGGGCAGCGGCGGAGGGGGACGGCGCGCACCGCGGGGCAGCTGGGCCTGATAGGCCCGGCCGCAATGTTCGACACAATAGGGGAAGCCGGGGTTTACGGCTTCACCGCAGAAATGGAAATCGGGTTCGCCCGGATGGCCCATCGGCCAGCGGCAGACCTTGTCCGACAGGTCGAGCAGGCTGGTCTTGTCGGCAATCTCGGCGCTCGGCTTGGCGGGCACCAGCCGGCGCGGCGGCGCGGGCGGGATCGGCGGCTGCTGATCGCCCGGGCCCTGGCGCAGGAAGCCGCCGGGGCCGACCGATACGATCTTGGGCAGGTTGGAAGAGCGGTTGGGCAGCGGCTGCGACTGGGGCGCGCCATCCTGCCGGGGACCGGGTACCGCAGGAGCAGCGGGCTTGGCGGGCGCAGCAGCGGCAGGCGCTGCCTTGGGCGCAGGCTTGGCGGCTTTCTTGGCCGCCGGCTTGGGCGCGGGTGCGGGCTTGGCCGGAGCCTTTTTCTTGTCGTTGGCCTTCACCGGCGAAGGACGCGACTTGAGACCCAGGCGATGCGCCTTGCCGATCACGGCATTGCGGCTGACCCCGCCCAGTTCGTCGGCGATCTGGCTGGCGGTCGAGCCGCCCTCCCACATCTTTTTCAGCGTTGCGATCCGTTCGTCGGTCCAGCTCATGTGCAGTCCTGTATCTCGTGTCTCGACGTCGCAGCTTGCATGCCGTGACGCTTGGGCCTAGTCGCCGCCCCCATGGTCGATCAAGCCCCGCCCGTATGCGATCACCCGGACGCCTCCTTCGTGGAGGGTAATGCCGGAAGGGAGGGCCGGTTTCCGCCGCGGGGGCACCCGGTGATTCGCGGGATCAACGGGATCGGCCTGTGGAGCCTCTATATGAAGGAGGTCCGCCGGTTTCTCAAGGTCCAGACGCAGACAATCTGGGCCCCGGCGATCACCACGCTGCTTTTTCTCGTCATCTTCTCGGTCGCGCTGGGCCGCGGCGGACGCGAAGTGCTGGGCGTGAACTTCCCGACCTTCGTCGCGCCGGGGCTGATCGCCATGGCAATGATGCAGAACGCCTTTGCCAATTCGTCCTTCTCGCTGCTCTCGGGCAAGATCCAGGGCACGATCATCGACCTGCTGATGCCGCCGCTGTCCGAAGGCGAGCTGATGGGCGGGATCATCGGCGCCGCCATCACCCGCGCGGTGGCAGTGGGGTTCGTGGTGGCTGGCGCGATGATGCTCTATCCCGGCGTCAGTCTGGCGATGGCGCATCCCTGGGCAGTGCTGTGGTTCGGGCTGATGGGGGCAGTCATGCTCTCGCTGCTCGGCCTGCTCGCCTCGATCTGGGCGGAGAAATTCGACCACAATGCCGCGGTGACCAATTTCGTGATTGCCCCGCTGGCGATGCTGTCGGGCACCTTCTACGTCATCGACCGGCTGGCGCCCGCTTTCCAGGCAGTCAGCCGCGCCAATCCGTTCTTCTATGTGATTTCGGGCTATCGCTACGGCTTCCTCGGCCAGAGCGATATCGGCGATGCAGCAGCGGTGGCCATGGCTGCGCTGGGCCTGCTCGCGCTCAACGCCCTGCTCGCGCTGGGCACTTACAAGCTGCTGAAATCAGGCTGGAAGATCAAGAACTGACCGCTTTGCGCGGGTCAGTGCGTCATGCTCCGCCGCATGCGATAGCGGCCGTTTTCGAAATGCTCGAAATACTGGTGCACATCGGGATGCGAGACCGGGCCCGAGATCGAGTCCGTCACCAGATTCTGCTGGCTGACATAAGCGACATAATCGCTGTCGTCGCTTTCGGCGAGCAGATGGTAGAACGGCTGGTTGCGGTCAGGCCGGATGTCTTCGGGGATCGCCTCGTACCATTCGTCGCTATTGGCGAAGACGGGGTCGATGTCGAAGATCACGCCGCGGAAGTCGAACATGCGGTGCTTCACCACGTCGCCGATGGCGAAGCGGCTTTTCATGCGGCGCGGGGCATCGATGGTGCGACCGGCCTGGGCGGAGAAATACTGTGCTCGATCCATGAGAACCGACGATATGGGGTGCACCGGCCCGCTTACAATGGGCGCGTGCGACCGATCCCCCGAAATCTCGTGAAAAGGGGCTTGGCAATGTGGGGGCGCTCGGCTAATCGGCGCGCCTTGCTTCGACCGGGGCCGTGGGCCCGAAGCGCACCCGACAGAGCGGAGAGGTGGCAGAGAGGTCGAATGCGCTGCACTCGAAATGCAGTGTACTGGCAACAGTACCGTGGGTTCGAATCCCACCCTCTCCGCCACGGGACCTTCCCCATCAGCCGATCATACCGCGCGCCGCCCCACGGCGTGCCGCGTCAGCCGCGCCCGCGGTAGGAGGCGACGCCCTGATCGGGCAGCCACAGATCCTGCGGCGGGGCGCCGCTTTGCCAGAAGACGTCGATCGGGATGCCGCCGCGCGGGTACCAATAGCCGCCGATGCGCAGCCAGCGCGGCTGCATTTCGTCGAACAGGCGCTGGCCGATGCCGACCGTCACGTCCTCGTGAAATCCGCAATGGTTGCGGAATGAACCGAGGAACAGCTTGAGGCTCTTCGATTCCACGATCGTTTCGCCGGGCGCATAGTCGATCACCAGATGCGCGAAATCGGGCTGGCCGGTCACCGGACATAGCGAGGTAAACTCGGGCGCGGCGAAGCGGACCATATACAGCTGGCCGGTGCGCGGATTGGGCACGTAATCGAGTTCGGCGGCCTCGGGGGAATCGGGCAGGCCGGTATTGGTGCCGAGGAACTTGGGGGCAGGTGTGTCGCTCATGCCGCGCTCCTGCCGCGAAGCGCGGCGCAGCGCAAGCCGGGGCTTGGAAGCGCGCGCTTCAGTACCTATTCAGCGCGCCCCCGCACTGTGGCGCCTCCCTTCCGTGAAACGACCCTCGATGCCCCTTCCTATCCGCCTTTCCCTGATGGCCCTTGCCGCCGCGCTCCCGGCGCTGGCGCATGCGCAATCGGTCAATGATTTCACGCTCGAACCGGCCCCGACTCCGACCGCCACCCCGCAGGCACAGGGTCCGGCGGATACGCAGAGCGGAGTCGAAATCCGGCCGCGTGCGGTCAATACGCCCACGCGTGCGCCGTCACCGGCGGCCACCCCCAGTCCGACGCCCGCAGCCACAACCCCGGCGCCGCGACCTTCGGCGACGACCCCCGCGCCGCGTCCCAGCCTGACGGTGACGCCGCGCGCGGCTGAGACGGCGGGTCCGGATACGCAGGTCCCGGCCGCTCAACCCACGACGGCGGCGAGCAACGCACCGGCCCCCGGCGCTCCAACCACGCCGACGCCATCGGCCACGCCGCTTCCCGTGCCGCCAACGCCAGCGCCGGTCGAGGAACCCGCGCAAGACTGGCCGTGGTTGCCGATTGGCGGCGCAATCGTGCTGCTGGCGCTGCTCGCGGTAGCGGGTCTCGCCTGGCGTCGCCGGAGCGCTGCAGCGGTGCCGCAGATCGAGAGGCCCACGGTCGGCACTGCCGGTCCGTCTGGCCCAGTGCCGATGTCCGCTGCGCTGACAGTGCAGGTGGAGAACGAGAAGCTGATCCGCAGCGCTGCCTTCGCAACACTCAAATACCGCATGACGCTGGTCAACCGGACCGATGCCCCGCTGACCGATGTTGCGGTGGGTCTCGACCTTGTCTCCGCACATGCCGGGGCGCCAATGGAGGAGCAGGTCGCCACCCTTGCGACCGCGCTCGACCAGCGCCATCTGGTTGCGCGGATATCCCCGCGGCAAAGCGTGACGCTGGAAGGGCAGGTCCAGCTCGCGCTCGCGGGGGCGCATGTCATCCGGCAGGGGCGCTATCCGCTGCTCGTGCCGCTGGTGCGGGTGCGGATCGACGGGCCGGGCGAGGGCGCTGTGCTCAAGACCTTCGTGGTCGGGCAGGGAACGCCCGGGGGTGGCCGTGTGCAACCCTTCCGCCTCGACGAAGGGCCGCGCAGCTATGCGCCGATCGCGCAGCGCGAACTCGCTTAACTCGACTTGCGCCGATCCGCCCGCTACTCGGGCTGTGATGGACAGTCTTGTTTCGACCCGGTGGCTGGCCGACCAACTCGGCGCGGACGATCTGGTGGTGCTCGATGCGACGATGCATCTGCCTGACAATCCGCGCGATGCCGCGGCGGAATATGCCGCGGCGCATGTGCCGGGGGCACGCTGGCTTGATCTGGCGAGCTTCGTCGATGCGCGATCGCCGGTGCCCAAGGCGGTCCCGACGGCAGAACAGTTTGCCAACCGGCTGGGCCACCTCGGCATCACGCCCGAGAGCCGCGTGGTCCTCTATGACGACAGCCAGATAAAGAGCGCTGCGCGCGCGTGGTTCGTCTTCCGGCTCTATGGTTTCGCTGGAGTGGCGATCCTCGATGGCGGGCTCGCCAAATGGAAGGCAGAGGGACGCGCGCTCGAAGCTGGCCAAACGCCGGTGACGCCAAGCGAATTTCCCATTCCGACACGCAGACCCGGCACACGCTCGAAAGCCGATATCCTGGCCAATTGCGACCAGCGCGCCGAGCAGGTGGTCGATGCCCGCGATGCCGCGCGCTTTGTGGGCGAGGAGGGCAGCGGATCGGCAGGCCATATCCCCGGCGCGGCCAATGTCCCGTTCCCGCTGCTGTTTGCCGCGAACGGCACCTATCGCGCGCCCGACGAGATCGCAGCGATCTTCGCCGAGGCGGGGGTTGCTCTCGAACGCCCGGTCGTCACCTCCTGCAACAGCGGGATGACTGCGGCGGTGCTTGCGTTCGGCCTCCATCTGGCGGGTAAGGAGGATGTTGCGCTTTACGATGGGAGCTGGCTCGAATGGGGCAGCGATCCGGACACGCCAAAGCAACAGGGAGCGGCACGTTAGCGATGGCTGGAGACAACGACAGCAAGTACCGGCCGGCCACGCAGCTGGTCACCGGAGGCCGGTCGGGCGATTTCGCGCGCGATGTGGTCAATCCGCCGGTATGGCGGGCCAGTACCCATCTCTATGACAATTGTGCCGAGCTGCGCGCGCGCAAGGCAGCTAACCGTGACGGGCAATTCTTCTACGGACGCCGCGGTGCGCCCACGCAATGGGCGCTGTCGGAGGCCCTTACCGCGCTCGAGCCGGGGGCCGCCGGGACCGTGCTCTATCCCAGCGGGCTGGCGGCGCTGGTCGGGGCGCTGCTGACCGTACTGCGCAGCGGCGACGTGCTGCTGGTAGCGGACAATGCCTATGATCCGACCCGCAACACTGCGACCGGATTGCTGGCGGGGTTCGGGATCGAGCACCGTTTCTTCGACCCGCTCGACCTCGACGCCTATGAGGCGGCCTTCTGCGACCGGACCCGCGCGGTCATGCTCGAAGTGCCCGGCAGCCTGACGATGGAAGTGTGCGATATTCCCGCGCTAGCGCGCATCGCGCGCGCCAAGGGCGCGGTGAGCCTGGTCGACAACACCTGGGCGACCTCGCTCGGCTTTCCCGCGCTCAAGCATGGCTGCGATATCGCGATCACCGCGCTGACCAAGCATGTCGGCGGCCATTCCGATGTGATGATGGGATCCGCCAGCGCGGGCGACCACTGGTACCGCCGCCTGCGGCTGGGCGCACAGCAGCTGGGCCATGTGGTCTCGCCTGACGATGCCGCGCTCGTGCTGCGCGGATTGCGCACCATGGGCGTCCGGCTGGAGAAACAGAGCGCCACCGCGCTGGCGGTTGCCGAATGGCTCGCGGGCCGCGACGAGGTCGCGCATGTCCTCGCGCCGATGCTGCCCGGCACTCCCGGCCATGCGCTGTGGCAACGCGATTTTGCGGGTGGCTGCGGCTTGTTCAGCTTCGTGCTCAAGGGCGGCGACGATGCCGCGCGCTGCCGGCTGGTCGATGCGCTTGCGCTATTCGGCATCGGCTATAGCTGGGGCGGGTTCGAAAGCCTCGCGCTGCCGTTCGACGTCGAACCGGTCCGCGATACGATGCCATGGCCCAAAGCGGGATGGGGGGTTGAGGATCGCCATGCCATCCGGCTATCGATCGGGCTTGAAGACCAGGACGACCTAATCGCCGACCTCGCCAACGGCTTCGCGGCGCTAACCGAAGGATAGATGTGCAGGGCGAGACCCCACCAAGTGCCGCCGATGCAGTTCCGGCAGCGCCGATCGAACAGGCGTGGAGCCAGGTCGAACCCGTAAGCGAGGAAAGCTCGGTCGCGGCCGCCGAGGGCGCGAAGGAAGCGCTCAGCTCTCAGAGCGAAACGGTCGGTTCGGTCATCGACACGGTGGATGCGGTGGCGCTGTCCTTCGGCGACTTCCGCATTTCGGTGGTCGATGTGCTGATCGTCGGCGCGGTGATCGCCGCGGTTCTGCTGTTCGCCTGGTTCGCCAGCCGGATGGGGCGCCGCGTGGTGCGGCGGATGACCAAGCTGGACGATGCGCAGCAATTGCTGGTCGAGAAACTCGTCACCATCGTCATCTGGGCGACCGCCTTCTTTCTCGGTATCGACCTGCTCGGTATCGACTTGACCGCTTTTGCAGTGTTCTCGGGCGCTTTCGGTCTGGCGATCGGTTTCGGCCTGCAGAAGACCTTCGGCAATCTCATCGCGGGGATCATCCTGCTGATGGACCGCTCGATCAAGCCGGGCGATGTGATCGCGGTGGCCGATACGGTGGGCAAGGAAAGCTTCGGCCAGATCCGCAAGATCGGTATCCGCGCGGTATCGGTGACCACGCGCGACCAGCGCGAATATCTGATTCCCAACGAAAACCTGATGATCAACCAGGTCGAAAACTGGTCCTATTCGTCGAAGAACGTGCGCATGCAGGTGTTCGTCGGGGTCAGCTACGAAGCCGATATGAACCTCGCCGAAGAATTGATGCTCGAGGCGGCGCGCAGCTGCGAGCGGGTGCTCAGCGCCCCGCCGCCGACCGTCTGGATGAGCGAATATGGCGACAATTCGGTCAATTTCGTCATCCATTGCTGGATCAAGGATCCCGAGGACGGGGTCGGCAATGTGCGCAGCGCGGTGCTCAAGAAATTGTGGTGGCTGTTCAAGGACAACGGGATCGAAATTCCCTTCCCCCAGCGCGACCTGCACATCCGCTCCAGCGACCAGTTCGAACGGCTGATCGGGGTGATGGAACAGGGCGCGGGCACCCGCGGCGGCGCGAAAGATTAGGTTGCCGCGCGCACAGCGCGGGTTTCAAAATATCGCCTTCCCCGCCGGACACGCATTCTGATTGGCGCAGGCCGGCCAGGCCGCGCATCTTGCGAGCATGGCAGATACCGGAACCATCTATCTCGTCGGCGCAGGACCGGGCGACCCCGACCTCCTGACGATCCGCGCCGCTCGGCTGATCAAGCGTGCCCACACCATCGTCCACGACGGTCTCGTCGACCCGGCGATCCTCGCGACCGCCCGCGCCGACGCGGTGCTCATCTCGGTCGCCAAGCGCCGTTCGCACCACACGCTCCCGCAGGAAGAGATCAGCGACCTGCTGGTGCGCCTCGCGCGTTCCGGTGAGGATGTAGTGCGCCTGAAGGGCGGCGATCCCTTCATCTTCGGACGCGGCGGTGAAGAAGCCGAGGTGGCGCGTGCGGCGGGTGTCCCCGTCGAAGTCGTCCCCGGGATCAGCGCGGCCAATGGCGCGGCAGCGGCGGCGCAGATCGCGCTGACCCATCGCGATGCCGCCAGCATCGTCAGCTTCGTTGCCGGGCAGTGCAAGGGGCTGAAAGACCAGGACTGGGCCGGGCTGGCGGGCAAGGGGCGGACGCTGGTGATCTACATGGGCGTGAAGACCGCGCCGCAAATCGCCGAGAAGCTCATGGCCGACGGGCTGGCCCCCGACATGCCCGTCGCCGTGATCGAAAACGGCACGCGCCCCGATATGCGCGTGCTGCGCGGAGTGCTTGCAGGCCTGCCCGATCTGGTCGCGCGCGAGGCCGTGGTCAGCCCCGCGCTGATCGTGATCGGCGAAGTCACCGCGCGCGCGGATGCCGTGCTGCTCGCCGAAGCTGCACAGGAGGCTGCGCGATGAGACTGCTGACCGGAAACGATTTGCTGAGCGGCGCGGTCACCTGGTGGACCGGCAGTGACTGGTCGATCCATGTCGAGGATGCCGCCGATGTCGACGGTAATGAGGACGAGATCGCTCGCCGCGAGGAAGCCGCGCGGCGTGTCAATTCGCCCTATCCGGTCGACGCGGAGCTGCATGACGGCAGCCCCCGGCCATCGCATATCAAGGAGCGCGTCCGCGCGCTCGGCCCCACCGTTCGCCCCGACCTGACCCTCAAGCCCGCCGATCCCGAAATCGGCAATTGGGTGATCTGATGTACAAATACGATCATTACGACCAGGCGATGGTCGATGCCCGCGTCGAGGAATTCCGCGACCAGGCACGCCGCCGTCTCGAAGGCAAGCTGACCGAAGACCAGTTCAAGCCGCTCCGGCTGATGAACGGGCTCTATCTCCAGCTCCACGCCTATATGCTGCGCGTCGCCATCCCCTATGGCACGCTCAACGGCCAGCAGATGCACGCGCTGGCGGATATCGCGGACAAATACGACCGCGGTTACGGTCATTTCACCACGCGGCAGAACATCCAGTACAACTGGATCAAGCTGGAGGACGCGGCGGATATCCTCGCCGATCTCGCCAAGGTCGAGATGCATGCCATCCAGACCAGCGGCAATTGCATCCGCAACATCAGCTCGGATCACTTCGCCGGTGCTGCAGCTGACGAGATCGTCGATCCGCGTCCCTATGCCGAATTGCTGCGCCAGTGGTCGAGCTTCCACCCGGAATTCAGCTATTTGCCGCGCAAGTTCAAGATCGCGGTGATCGCCAGCGAGCATGATCGCGCCGCGATGCGGTTGCACGATATCGGCATCAACATCGTCCGCAACGATGCGGGCGAATTGGGGGCGGCCTTCTATGTCGGTGGCGGCATGGGCCGCACACCGATGATCGCGCCCTGCATCAACCCCTTCGTCCCGCTCGACCAGCTAGTGACCTATTCCGAGGCGTGCCTGCGCGTCTACAACCGCCATGGCCGGCGCGACAACAAGTACAAGGCGCGGATCAAGATCCTCGTCCATGAACTCGGGGCGGAGGAATATACCCGCCAGGTCGATGCCGAATTCGCGCATCTGCTCGAGCAGGGTGTCGAACCGCCGCTTGCCGAACTCGAACGGATCAAGGAGTATTTCGCCGATCCGCTGTTCGAAGCGGGCGCGGCTATCGAACTCGATCGTTCGGACCCCGATTTCGCGGTGTGGGTCGACCGGAACACGGTCGCGCACAAGGAAACGGGCTATGTCTCGGCGGTGATCAGCCTCAAGCCGGTGGGCGGCATTCCGGGTGATGCGACCGCCGAACAGATGCGCCTGATGGCCGATCTCGCGCGGGATTACAGTTTCGACGAACTGCGCGTGATGCATACGCAGAACATCGTCCTGCCGCATGTCCGCAAGGCCGATCTTCACGCGCTGTGGACCGCGCTCGACGAAGCGGGGCTGGGCAGCCCGAACCTCGACACGGTCGAGGATATCATCGCCTGCCCCGGGCTCGACTATTGCAGCCTCGCCAACGCCCGTTCGATCCCGATCGCGCAGCGCATTTCCGAACGTTTCGCGGCCAATGGTAAGACGGGTACGCTGGGCGAACTCAAACTCAAGATCTCGGGCTGCATCAATGCCTGCGGGCATCACCATGCGGGCCACATCGGCATCCTCGGCGTAGACCGGAAGGGGGTGGAAAACTACCAGCTTCTGCTCGGCGGCAGCGAGGCGGAAGATGTCAGTCTCGCCAAGATCACCGGCCCCGGCTTCGACGAGAACGGCATCGTCGACGCGGTCGAAACCGTGACCCATGTTTACGAAAGCGCACGCCAGGATGGCGAGCGTTTCCTCGATACCTACCGCCGCATCGGCATGAACCCCTTCAAGGAGGCGCTCTATGGCTGAGATGCTGCGCTATCGCGATGACGAACCCGTCGACCACCCGGCGGTGACCGTCGATTCCTTCGTCGATCAGTCGAATGCGGCCGCGGTCCGGATCGAACCGGGCGACGATGCCCGCGAGCTCCTGCCGCATCTGGGCCGGCTGGCGCTGGTCGAGGTCAACTTCCCCGCCTTCGGTGACGGGCGCGGCTATTCCTCGGCGCGTATCCTGCGCGAGGCGGGTTACGAAGGCGAATTGCGCGCCGTGGGCGATGTGCTGGTCGACCAGCTCGCCTATATGCGCCGCTGCGGTTTCGATGCGTTCGAGCCCGACCAGCAGCTCGACAAGGACGATGTGATCGCGGCCTTCGAACGCTGGCCCGAAGTGTACCAGAACGCGGCGGACACCCGCACGCCGATCTGGAGCAAGCGGCACCCGTGAACGACATGCGCGCCATCGATCGTATCGACACCCGTCCCCGGTTTTCCGAGCACGATGCCATCCGCCTCAACCGCATGTTCCGCGGGACCGAGACCGAGGAATGGCTGCGCGCAGTCATCGAGGGCAGTCTGGTGGGCGATATGGCCGTGGTGTCGAGCTTCGGCGCCGAAAGCGCAGTGCTGTTGCATCTCATCGCGCAGGCCGATGCGACCGTGCCGGTGCTGTTTCTCGAAACCGGCAAGCATTTCCCCGAAACGCTCGCCTATCGTGACGAACTGACCGATCGGCTCGGCTTGAACAGGGTCGATCTCTATCCCGAGATCGCCGATCTGGAGGCGCGCGACGAGAGCGGGCTGCGCTGGTCCTACGATCCCGACGGGTGCTGTGAATTGCGCAAGGTCAAACCGCTCGAAAAGGTGCTCGTCAATTTCGATGCCAGCTTCACCGGGCGCAAGGCGTTCCAGTCCGCGACACGTGCCAATCTGCCGCGCTTCGAGATCGACACCTCCGACGCGCAGGGGCGGCTCAAGATCAATCCGCTGATCGACTGGTCGGCCGAGGATATCGCCGCCTATTTCGAACGGCACGATCTGCCCCGCCACCCGCTGATCGAACGCGGTTTCCCCAGCATCGGCTGCTCACCCTGCACCCGCCAGGTCGGCGAAGGCGAAGATGCGCGCGCGGGTCGCTGGTCGGGCTGGGACAAGGTCGAATGCGGCATTCACAAGCCGGGCGAGGAACCGTTCCTCTAAGCCTGCCTGCGATGAATGGTGCCGACTGCAGGAATCGAACCCGCGGCCTGATGATTACAAATCAACTGCTCTACCAACTGAGCTAAGCCGGCACTCCGGAAGCGCGCCTTTCGAACAAACCGGCGCGAATGTCCAGACCCTCACAGCCAGCCTTCCATGCGATACCACCGCGCGGTCGAGACGAGCCCTTCAGCGCCCGGTACGCGCGGTGACCAAACCGCTTCGGGTACCTTCATTGCAGAGCGCGCGACCCAGTTGGGGTGCGTCATATACCCCACGCGGTCGGCGGTCAGTCGCGCCTTGTCGCCGCGCATCAGGCGATCGAGGCGGGCTGCGGCTTCGAGCACCGCACGCGGCAGGTGCGGGGCGAATACCGGGCGGCCCACCGCCTTGCCGATCGCCTTGGCCAGTTCCTTGTGCGACCAGCCGCCTTCGCGCCCGTCATCGGGTTCGAACGTGCGGCGCCGCACCAGCGCGGGCGAGGCATCGACGAGCGCGAACAGCAGCCGCGCAAGATCGTCGACATGGATAATCGAGCTCGCCCCGCCGGGCGGTAGCGGCACGAAACCGAATTGCGCGCTGCGGAACATCTCGAAATAGTCGACATCGTGCGGGCCATAGACTCCCGGTGGGCGGACGATGGTCCAGTCGAGCCCGCTGGCGCTCACAAATTCCTCGGCCTCGGCCTTCGATCGGCCGTAACGCGACAGATCGGGCTCCCTTGCGGAGAGCGAGGATACGAAGATGAAGCGTTTGACGCGAGCATCCTGGCAGGCACGCAGCAGGTTCTGCGTGCCAACCACATTGGCTTCGTGAAAGGCGTCCGGATCGGGCGTGTTGGTCAGCCCCGCGACGTGGATCACCGCCTCCGCACCTGCGACCAGCTGTGCCAGCGCGGGCTTCTCGTCCAGTGTGCCCTCGACCCATGCGACGCCCTCGCGCTGCGCCATGTGCCGCCGGGTTAGTGCGCGCACCGGCTCTTCGCAGCGCAGCGCCTCGGCCAGCACCGCCTGCCCGACAAAGCCGGTGGCCCCGGTCAGCGCAATGGTCATGTCCGCACCATGTGATCGCGGTGGACCACTGCCGCGCGCGGTGCGTAGCCAAGCTGTGCCAATTGCTGCTCCTCCCTCAGGCCGAGGATCGCGCGGCATTCCGCCGCGGTATATTCGCACAGGCCCTGGCCGAGCCGTTCGCCCTGCGGACCGTGCAGCGCGACAAGGTCACCGCGGCCGAACTCGCCCTCGACCGCCGTCAGCCCCGCGGCCAACACGCTCGCGCCCCTGTCCAGCGCGGCGACGCAACCTGCGTCGACCGAAAGCACCCCGGCGGGGGCCAGACGGCCGCCCAGCCACGCCTTGCGCGCGCTGGCATCGGACTGGGGCAGGAACAGCGTCCCGACCCCGGCATCAAGCGCGCGGCCGATCGGGGCCGCGTGCGTGCCATTGACGATGGCGAGCGCGATGCCCGCCCGCTCGGCGATGCGGGCTGCCTGAAGCTTGGCGAGCATCCCGCCCGAACCCAGGCCCGAGGCCGACTCGCCGCCGGCCATTGCAATGATCTCGGGTGTGACCCCTGTGACTTGCTCGACCAGCGTGGCACCGGCCTCGCGCGGGTCGCGGTCGTACAGACCGTCGACATCGGAGAGCAGCAGGACAGCATCGGCCCCGGCGGCCTGCGCAACGCGCGCGGCAAGCCGGTCGTTATCGCCGAAGCGGATTTCCTCGGTGGCGACACTGTCGTTCTCATTGACCACCGGCACCGCGCCTGCCTCCAGCAGCCGGGCGAGGGTGGCCGAGGCATTGAGATAGCGTCGGCGATCCTCGAGATCGCCCAGCGTTACCAGCATCTGCGCCGCGGTGATGGTGTGGGCGCCAAGCGCATCCGCCCACAGGCGTGCGAGTTCGACCTGTCCCACCGAAGCGGCGGCCTGCGCATCGGCGAGGCTCCCGCGGCCGCCCCGGGCAAGCCCGAGCTTGGCGGCGCCAAGTGCGATTGCGCCCGAGGATACGACGATGATCTCGGTGCTGCGGCGCAATTCCGCGATCTCGGCCGCGAGCGTCGCCAGCCATTCCGCGCGCGGCGCGCCGTCCTGCACCAGCAAGGCCGAGCCGACCTTGATGACCAGGCGGCGCGTGTTGCGCAGGTCGGAGAGGGCGGCGACATCCATCGAAGCACGATTAGCCAAAGCGGGCCGTACGCGGAAGCCGCCTTCGCTTGGCTGGACCGAAGCGCGTCTTTGCGCTCAGATCGGCGACCAGTCGCCCGAGCCGTCCTCGGGTACGTCCTCGATTTCCACCGCATTGGTTTCGGTCGCGGTCCGGTCGGGAAGGAAGCCGAGCACGGCATCGAGCAATTCGCCAATGCCCGCGCCGGTCGCGCCCGAGATCGTGAAGACCTTCTTTGCGCCAGCAGCCAGCAGTTCCTCGGCAAAGCCTTCGCCCAGTTCCTCGTCGGCAAGGTCGAGCTTGTTCAGCGCGACCAGCTGCGGCTTGTCGGCCAGCTCGTCGCCATAGGCTTCGAGTTCGGCATTGACGGTGCGATAAGCTTCGGCCGGGTCATCGCCCGAAATGTCGATCAGGTGGATCAGCGCGCGGCATCGCTCGATATGGCCGAGGAAGCGGTCACCTATCCCTGCGCCTTCGGCAGCGCCCTCGATCAGACCGGGAATATCGGCGAGCACGAATTCGCGGCCCTTGTGCGTGACCACGCCCAGCTTGGGAATCAGCGTGGTGAAGGCGTAATGGCCGACCTTGGCCCGCGCATTCGACACCTGGTTGATGAAGGTGCTCTTCCCCGCATTGGGCAGGCCCAGCAGGCCGACATCGGCCAGCAGTTTGAGCCGCAGCCAGACCCACATTTCCTCGCCCGGTTCGCCCGGCTGATGCTGGCGCGGGGCGCGGTTGGTGCTGGATTTGTAGCTGGCATTGCCGCGGCCACCCAGACCGCCTTCGAGGAAGACGACCCGCTGGCCGACTTCGGTGAAATCGGCGAGCACTTCTTCCTTGTCCTCGCTCAGGATCTGCGTGCCGACGGGAACCTCGATCAGGAGATCGGGCGCGCCCGCGCCGGTCTGGTCCTTGCCCTGACCGTGATTGCCGCGCTTGGCCTTGAAGTGCTGGGCATAGCGGAAATCGATCAGCGTATTGAGGCCCTGGACGGCTTCGAAGATGATGTCGCCGCCCTTGCCGCCATTGCCGCCGTCGGGGCCGCCATATTCGATATATTTTTCGCGCCGGAAGCTAACGGCGCCGGGGCCGCCGGCGCCAGCTTTGAGATAGATCTTGGCTTGGTCGAGGAAATGCATGGCGCGCCCTCTAGCCGCTTTCGCGGCCATAGGCGAGGGCGCGCATGCTTATGGCATATCAGTCGACGAAATCGTCCACCCGCTCGACGATGATCGCGGGGGCCATTCCGCCCGCGGCGCACATGGTGACGAGGCCGTATCGCTTGTTCTGGCGTTCGAGTTCGTCAACGATAGTGCCGATCAGGATCGACCCGGTCGCGCCGATCGGGTGGCCCAGCGCAATCGAACCGCCGTTGACGTTGACCTTGTCCCAGTCGAGATCGAGATCGCGGACGAATTTGGCCGCGACCACCGCGAAAGCCTCGTTGATTTCGTAAAGGTCGATATCGTCCTTGGTCAGGCCCGCCTTCTCGAGCACCTTCTTGGCCGCGGGGACCGGCGCGTTGAGCATCAGCGTGGGGTCGTCACCCATATTGGCAGTGGCGACGATGCGCGCGCGCGGCTTGAGCCCGTGCTTCTGCGCATAGTCCTTGCTGGCGACCAGCACGGCAGCGGCGCCATCGACCACGCCCGAGCTGTTGCCCGCATGGTGGAAGTGCTTGATGTCGACATCGGGATATTTCGCATTCACCAGCCCGGCGAAAGTCGTGCCGTTCTTGTCGAGCGGGACATTGGCGATCTTGGTGAAGGCAGGCTCGAGCTGGGCAAGACCTTCGCGGGTCGTCTGCGGACGGGGAAATTCTTCCTTGTCGAGCACGACATTGCCGTCGTCATCGGTCACCGGGACGAGCGATTTGTCGAACCGGCCCTCGGCGATCGCGGTGGCGGCGCGCTGCTGGCTGCGGTAGCCGACTTCGTCGAGTTCCTCGCGCGTGAAGCCTTCGATCGTGGCAATCGCATCGCCGCAGACGCCCTGGTGGCTTTGCGGATGCGAGCGCATCAGGCGTTCGTTGTGGCTGCCCATCATCGGCGGCTTAATGCCCGCGGCCATCTTGTCCTTCGACATCTGCGCGGTGAGGCTCATCATCTCGGTCCCGCCGGCAACCACGCAGTCTTCCATGCCGCTCATGACCTGCGCTGCGGCCAGTGCTACGCTGGTGATGCCGCCGCCGCAGAACCGGTCGAGTGTGGTCCCGCTCGAGGTCACGTCATAGCCTGCATCGAGCGCTGCCATGCGGCCCAGGTCGCCCGCCTGCATGCCGTCCTGCGTGCTGACCGACCAGATCACGTCGTCGACGGTCGCCGTATCGAGGTCATTGCGGTCCTTGATCGCCTTGAGACAGGTCGCGGCAAGATGTTGCGGGTGCATGTGGGCGAGAGCGCCCTTGCCCTGCTTGCCGATCCCGCGCGGGGTGCGGACAGCGTCGATGATATAGGCTTCGGCCATGACTTGGGACTCCTCTCGAATTGTCTTTTTGTGCGGCGAATGCCGGTTGACGTTTGCGTAAACGTCGCGCAGCAAGGGCGCAAGACAAGTTTCGATTTGAAATGGGAGAGAGCGGCTATGTCCGAGGAAGTTCTGACGAGCGAAGAAGACGGCATCCTCGTCGTCACCATCAACCGGCCCGATGCCAAGAATGCGATGACCAAGGCCGCGGCCGAGGGGATCGCTGCAGCGATGGACCGGCTCGACAGCGACGACAATCTGCGCGTCGGCATCCTGACCGGCGCGGGCGGGACCTTCTGTTCGGGCATGGATCTCAAGGGTTTCCTGCGCGGCGAATCGCCCAGTGTCGAAGGGCGCGGCTTCGGCGGCGTGGTGCAGCAGCCACCCGAAAAGCCGCTGATTGCCGCAGTCCAAGGCTATGCGTTGGCGGGCGGGCTCGAGCTGATGATCGCCTGCGACCTGGTGGTTGCCAGCGCGGGGGCCAAGTTCGGCATTCCCGAAGTGAAACGCGGTCTTGTCGCCGCAGCCGGCGGCGTGATGATGCTGCCTGACCAGATCCCCGAGCGGATCGCGATGGAGCTGGCGCTGACCGGCGATTTCATCGACGCACCGCGCGCCTATGAGCTGGGCCTCATCAACCGCGTCACCGATGGCGATGCGCTGGCCGGTGCCAAGGAACTCGCCGCGCGGATCGTCGCCAACGGCCCGCTCGCAGTGCGCGTGTCGAAGCAGGTGATCAAGCAATCGCGCGGCTGGCCGATGGACGAGCGCTACAAGCGCCAGACGCAGCTGATCGCTCCGGTCTTCGTGTCCGAAGACGCCCGCGAAGGCGCCGCCGCCTTTGCCGAGAAACGCGCGCCGAACTGGAAGGGCAAGTAAGACCCTTCGGCGCGACGAGACCCAATTCGAGAGGATACCCAGAATGCCAGCAATCAACGTACCGCAGCCCGAGTTCATGGAAGACGAGGAGATCTCGATCTTCGCCGATGCCGTGGGCAAGTTCTACCAGCAGCATGCGCCGGAAAAGCGCGTCCTCAAATGGCGCGAGGACGGCCAGGTCGAACGCGAATTCTGGAACGAGGCGGGCGAGGCCGGCCTGCTGGGCGTCTCCGTGCCCGAGGAATACGGCGGCCATGGCGGCGATTTCCGGCATGACATGGTGGTGATCGACCAGCAGGCGAAGAACGGCGTCGAAGGCTTCGCCGCCAGCCTGCACAATACGGTGATCCTGCCCTATCTGGTGCGTCACGGCACCGAAGAGCAGAAGAAGAAGTATTTGCCCAAGCTCGTCACCGGCGAACTGGTCAGCGCGATCGCGATGACCGAACCGGGCGTCGGCTCCGACCTGCAGAGCATCACCACCACTGCGCTCAAGGACGGCAATGGCTACCGCATCAACGGGGCCAAGACCTATATCTCGAACGGCCAGACGGCGGACTTCATCATCGTCGTCGCCAAGACCGATCCGAACGAGCGCGCCAAGGGCATCTCGCTGATGCTGCTCGAGACCGAGGGGGCCGAAGGCTTCCAGCGCGGCAAGAAGCTCGACAAGGTCGGCATGGACGCGGCGGATACCTCCGAACTGTTCTTCGACGATGTCTTCGTGCCCGCGGAGAACGTGCTCGGCGGCGTTGAGGGCAAAGGCTTCTACCAGCTGATGGGCGAGCTGCCGCAGGAACGGCTGATCATCGCCATGGGCGCGATGACCGGGATCGAGAAGGCGCTCGAGGTCACGCTGGAGTTCGTCAAGGACCGCAAGGCGTTCGGCCAGACGATCTGGGACTTCCAGAACACCCAGTTCGTGCTCGCCGATCTCAACGCGCGCGGCACTGCGGCACGGGTGTTCGTCAACGACTGCATCGCCAAGCATCTCAAGGGCGAGCTCGACGTGCCGACCGCCTGCATGGCCAAGTACATGGTCACCGAGCTGCAGGGCGAAGTGGTCGACAAGTGCCTGCAGTTCCACGGCGGCGCGGGCTTCATCAACGATTACCCGATTGCGCGCATGTTCCGCGACAGCCGCATCACGCGGATATTCGGCGGTTCGAACGAAGTGATGAAGATGGTCATCGCCCGCTCGATGTAAGCGGACGGCACGGTCAAACGGCAAGGGCGGCCCGCGGGCCGCCCTTTTCGTATCAAGCCTCGACCACCTTCTGTTCGATCGCGCCGAAGATCGAATGGCCGGCGGCGTCCTTCATCTCGACGCGGACGGTGTCGCCGGGGACCATGAAGCGCGTGTTCGCTTCGCCTTTGGCGATAGTCTCGATCATGCGGATCTCGGCAATGCAGCTGTAGCCGAGGCCGCCTTCGGCCACCGGCTTGCCCGGATCGCCGTCGGGTCCCTGGTTGGAGACGGTGCCCGAGCCGATGATCGTGCCTGCACCCAGCTCGCGCGTCTTCGCGGCATGCGCAACCAGTTCGGCGAGGCTGAAGGTGGCATCGACGCCGGCATTGGCGCGGCCGAAGGGCCGGCCGTTGTAATCGACCATCAGCGGCAGATGGATGACGCTGCCCTGCCATGCATCGCCCAGTTCGTCGGGCGTCACCGCTACGGGGCTGAACGCGCTGGCGGGCTTGGACTGGAAGAAGCCGAAGCCCTTGGCCAGTTCGCCCGGGATCAGCCCGCGCAAGCTGACGTCATTGACCAGCATGATCAGCTTGATGTGATCGGCCGCATCGTCCTTCGACACGCCCATCGGCACATCGTCGGTAATCACCGCGATCTCGCCTTCCATGTCGCAGCCCCACTTGGTGTCGCCCAGCGGGATGTCGTCGCGCGGCGCGAGGAAGTTGTCGCTCCCGCCCTGGTACATCAGCGGATCGTGGTAGAAGCTTTCGGGCACTTCGGCGCCGCGCGCTTTGCGCACCAGTTCGACGTGGTTGATGTAGGCCGAGCCGTCGGCCCACTGATAGGCGCGCGGCAGCGGCGAATGCGCCTCGCGTTCGTGGAACCGTTCGCAGGGCACCGCCTCGTGCTCGACATCGGTGTAGAGCGCTTCCAGCTTGGGTGCGATGGCGTCCCAATGGTCGAGCGCATGCTGCAGCGTCGGGGCGATGTTGTCCGCCGCGCAGTAGCGGGTGAGGTCCTTGGAAACGACGACGAGCTTGCCGTCGCGGGTTCCGTCCTTGATCGTTGCGAGCTTCATGGCGGTTATGTCCTCTCGGGATTGTCGGGTTGGTTGTCCGGATGCGCGCGCTGGAAGGGGGGCAGCGCCAGGCATGCCTGCTCGATCCGGGTGATGTGGGGCTTGTCGGCAAAGTCGAAGCCGAAGCGCTGCGCGTTGTACACTTGCGGCAGCAGGCAGACCTCGAACAGGCCGGGCCGCTCGAACAGGAAGTCGCCGGTGCCGAGCTGCGCCAGTCGCGCCTCGAGCGGGTCGAGCGTGCGGGCCAGCCAGTGGCGGTACCACACGCCGATCTCGTCCTGCGACTTGCCGTATTCATTGGCGAGGTACTTGAGCACGGGCAGGTTGAGCGGAGCGTGCAGTTCGGTGGCGATGGCATAGGCCAGTTCGCGCGCGACATAGCGGTCTTCGATATCGCCGCCGAGCAGCGGGCGTTCGGGATAGGCTTCGTCGAGCCATTCGAGCTGCGCCATCGACTGGACATAGTCCTTGCCGCCGGCTTCGAGCAGCGGGACCGAACCGAAGGGGTTGCGGCTGGTGAAGGCGGCGCCCTTCTGTTCGCTTTCGAGCAGGTTCACCGGGACGTATTCATAGTCCAGCCCCTTCAGCTCGACCGCGATGCGCAGGCGGTAGCTGGTCGAGCTGCGATAGTAGCCATGGAGGCGGATCATCTGCGTCATCTCCCGTGTAGGAGTAATCTAGGAATGACCGGCGCGGTTCCAACGACATGGACCGCTTGTTACACGGTCCAGGCGCAAAAAACCTGCCCGCCGGACATGGGGCGCGATGCGGGTGCGAACGGGGCGGGCATGGGCGCGGTGCATAACCGCTATGTGGCACAGGGCCGCGTTGTAGGACAGGATCGCTCGCGCGAGGCTGGTCAAAACGCCGCGATCCCCGTTATCGCGCGGCCGAGGATCAGCGCATGGACATCATGCGTGCCCTCGTAGGTGTTGACCGTCTCGAGGTTCACCATGTGCCGGATCACCTGGTATTCTTCCGAAATGCCGTTGCCGCCATGCATGTCGCGCGATTTACGCGCGATATCGAGCGCCTTGCCGACATTGTTGCGCTTGACGATGCTGATCATCTCGGGCGCGAACTTGCCTTCGTCCATCAGCCGTCCGACGCGCAGGCTCGATTGCAGGCCGAGCGAGATTTCGGTGATCATGTCGGCGAGCTTGAGCTGGTAGAGCTGTTTGCTGGCGAGCGGCACGCCGAACTGGTGCCGGTCGAGCCCGTATTGGCGCGCGGCGTGGAGGCAGAACTCGGCCGCACCCATCGCGCCCCAGCTAATGCCGTAGCGCGCGCGGTTGAGACAGCCGAACGGACCCTTGAGGCCCTGCACTTCGGGCAGCAGCGCGTCCTCGCCCACTTCGACCTCGTCCATCACGATCATGCCGGTGGTCGAGGCGCGCAGGCTCAGCTTGCCTTCGATCTTGGGGGCGGACAGCCCCTTCATGCCCTTTTCGAGCACGAAGCCGCGAATGCCGCCGCCATGCGCCTCGCTCTTCGCCCACACCACGAAGACATCGGCAAAGGGGGCGTTGGAAATCCAGGTCTTGGAGCCGGAAATGACATAGCCGCCATCGACCTTCTTGGCGGTGGTTGTCATCCCGCCGGGATCGCTGCCGGCATCGGGCTCGGTCAGGCCGAAACAGCCGATCAGCTTCCCGCTGGCAAGGCCGGGCAGGTACTTCTTGCGCTGCTCTTCCGAACCATAGGCGAGGATCGGATACATCACGAGGCTCGACTGGACCGAGGCCATCGAACGATAGCCGCTGTCGACGCGTTCGATCTCGCGCGCGATCAGGCCATAGGCGACATAGCTGGCACCCGCGCCGCCATATTCCTCGGGCACGGTGGCGCCCAGCAGGCCCGCTTCGCCCATCATCGGGAACAGGTCGGGATCGTCGACTTCCTTGCTGAAGTTCTCGATCACCCGCGGCTGCAATTCGCCCTGCGCAAATGCGTGGGCGGCGTCGCGGATCATCCGCTCTTCCTCGGTCAACTGGTCGTCGAGGTTGAAGGGATCGTCCCAGGCGAAAGGCACCATAGCGGCCATGTGGTCTCCTCTGTTCCACCCCAGCCACTGGCAGGGTTGCCCGCGCGGGGCAAGGCCCGCGCGGGCAGCGAAGGTCACTTCACCAGCGGCAGCGCCTTGCGGCAATCTTCCGCGCATTCGCGGCACATCTTGGCGCACAGCGCACAATGCGGGTTGTCATGGCTCTCGCATTCGGCGGCGCAGGTTTCGCACGCGGTGATGCAGGCTTCGAGCTGGGCGCGCAGCACGTCGATGTTCTGCGCGGTGCGGCGAACGGCGAGCCGCGCGGTCGCGGCGCAGACGTCGGCGCAGTCGAGGCAGTTGCGGATGCACTGCGCCATGTCCATGTCTTCGGCCACGCAGGCGTCGGCGCAGCTGGTGCAGAACAACGAACACAACATCGCATGGCGTGCAGCAGTGACCAGTTCTTCGGTCTCGTCCTGCACCTGCGGGTGGGCAGCGATCATTTTGGGGAGGGACATCGGGACTTCCTTTCCTTGGGGTTCGTCCAAGGAATGGCTCACGCCGTCCCGATGTTCCGGAAGTCTGCCCGAAAGCGGTCAGCCGTTGGCAGTGGCGCGCTGGATCGAGTGGATGACATCCGCCGGCGGGCAGGGCTTCAGCAAGGCCTGCGCGTTCGGGTACCGGGTGGTCACGTCGAGGGGGCGCATGTGACCCGAATGGAAGATGATCTTGACGTCTTCCGCCATCATCCGTTCGGCCAGCGGATAAACCACGCCATCACCGAGCTGGACGTCGAGGATCGCGATATCGGGCTTGGTCTTCTGATAGGCGAGCATGGCGGAGGACAAATCGTCGAACGGTCCTTCGACAATATAGCCTGCTTCGGCGACGGTATCGCACAGGTCGTATCCGACGATCAGTTCATCTTCGGCAACGAGTACTCGTAATTGACGGCCCATCAGGCTCTCCTCGTGTGTCGACCCAAGTATATTAATACCACACACAAAGATTAGTTCCGGATCCTATGACAATTTGCCGTACCGTTCGGCGAAGCCGTTTTCGTCACCTTGCGCCAGCAACTTGGCCTGGCCGACCCAGTCGTCACGGCGGATGCGCCCCTGGAACCGGCCGAGCTGGGCATCGATGCGGTCGATATCGGCATCGCTCCATGCGGCGATCTGCGCGAAGGAGGTGACACCGGCGCCGTGCAGCGTGGCGCTGAGCTTGGGGCCAAGGCCCTTGATACGGGTCAGATCATCGCCAGACGCCGCCGGGGTCGCGGGAACACCCGCGGCGGGCTGCATCGGGGTGGCCGCAGGGGCGCTGTCGATCAGCGCCTTGTTCCGCTCTGCCGGTGCGGCGCCTTCGTCGAGTACATCGCGGCTGGTACCGGTAATGCGGGTCTTGCGCGAGGCGTTGAAGACATACCATGCGACCGCGAGGCCGAGCACCAGCGCGGCGACGATCAGGGGCCAATAGGTCTGCAGCAATTCGCTCATGGACTATTCCTTTTCTTGGTCGTGGCGGCCCCACAGGGCCCAGCCGATACCGATCCCCGCAACATAAGCGGCAATCATCAGCGCAGCGAGTTCGAACCACAGCGGCATGTTACTTGGCCTCCGGCGTATCGACGGGAGTAGGCCGCAGCGGTTCGGTGCGGATGACCGAAAATTCGATCCGGCGATTGGCGGGATCGCTGGGCGCGAGACCTGCGACCGGCTGGCTCGAGCCGACCCCGCTGGCGCGCAAGCCGTCGCGCGGGATGCCGCGGCTCACCAGCGCTTCGCGCACGGCGCGCGCCCGGTCCCTGCTGAGCGCCAGATTGCCCGGTTCGGTGCCCGATTTATCGGTATGGCCGGTGATCGCGATGATCGAACCGAGGCAGGGGCGCAGCGCTTCGGAAACTTCGTCGAGCAGGATGCGGCTGGCGGGCAGCAACGCGCTGCTGGCTTCCTCGAAGCGGATCGAGCGTGTCTGGAGCAAGCCTTCGACATCTTCCTGGCAATGGAGCGGCTGGTAGGTCGGCTCGCCGCTTTCGGCGCGCGCGGTCCCGTCGCTCCAGATCACCCCGCCCACGCCGGGCACCTCGTCGACGGCATGGGCGACCCGTGTCCGCGTGGCGGTGTCGAGCGCTTCGCCCCCGCGCAGCACTGGATGACGCGAGGGTGCGCCGCTGGCGCTGGCGAAGCGGGCGGTTACGCCGGTCCCGCCCGCCGCCTCGATCGCTTCGGCGGCCTGCGTTTCCATCCGGGGGATGAAGTCGCGGGCCACGGGTTCGGCGAGCAGAAAGGCGGATACGCCCGTCAGCACGGCACCGGCCAGGATGGCGAGGGAAGGGCGGATCGGCATGGCATGGCTCTTAGCCGCCTCCCGACCCGCCTGCCAAGCGTCAGCGGACGCTTATTCCAACCCCTCGGCAGTCTTCACCAGCTCGATGAATTCCTGTCGCCAGAAGCTGGTCTGCGTGCCCGCCAGTGCGGCGATCTGCCGGTGGGACATATCCGCCAGCAGCGTATCGCCGCGCAGCTTCTGGCCAAAGGCCGCAACCGCGGCGGCGAAGGCGAAATCGCCTGCGGGTGCGCGGCTGGTGTCCAGCGCGGAAGCGGGCAGCGTGTAAGTCAGCAATTGCGAGGTATCACCACCGGGCCGCTTGTAGCGCAGCTTCACATAGGCGGCTTCGCTGGCCAGTTCGCGGGCGCGGGTATCGACCGTGTCTTCGTAGCGCCGCGCGGGTACCCATCCGTCGCCACCGGCGGGGATCACTTCGTACAGCGCGGTGACCTGGTGGCCCGCACCGATATCGCCCGCATCGACCGCGTCATTGTCGAAATCCTCTTCGCGCAGCACGCGGTTTTCATAGCCGACGAGGCGGTACTGGCTGACCACCGCCGGGTTGAATTCGACCTGGATATTCACGTCCTTGGCGATGGTGAACAGCGTCGCGCCCATTTCATCGCCGAGCACCTTGCGCGCCTCCAGCGCGCTGTCGATGTAGGAATAATTGCCGTTCCCGTTGTTGGCGACCTGTTCCATCATCGCATCGTTGAGATTGCCGCGGCCGAAACCCAGCACCGACAGCGTGACGCCGCTTTCGCGTTTCTTCTCGATCAGCTCGACCAGCGCTTCGCGGTTCGAGGTGCCGACGTTGAAATCGCCATCGGTCGCCAGGATCACGCGGTTGACGCCGTCCTCGATGCGGTTGGCCTCGGCCACGCGGTAGACGAGCTCGATCCCCGCTCCGCCCGCGGTCGACCCGCCGGCATTGAGCTGGTCGAGCGCGTCCTTGATCTTGCGTTCGTCATTGGTCGGTTCGAGGACGAGGCCCGCGGCACCCGCGTAAACGACGATCGAGACGCGGTCCTCCTCGGTCAGCTGCCCGGCGAGCTGGCGCATCGCGGTCTTGACCAGGGGCAGCTTGTCAGCACTGCCCATCGATCCCGACACATCAAGCAGGAAGACGAGATTGGCGGCGGGGCGTTCCTGCGCGGGCAGCTCGTATCCGGCGAGTCCGATGCGCAGCAGGCGCGCATCGGCATTCCACGGGCTCACCGCGACATCGGTATTGACCGTGAACGGCTGCTCGAGGCTGTCCGGCCGATCGTAGTCATAGCGGAAGTAGTTGATGAATTCCTCGGTCCGCACCGCGCCCTTGGGCGGCAGCTGGCCTTCGGAAATGAACCGGCGCGCATTGGTGTAGGCGCCGGTGTCGACATCGACCGAGAAGGTCGAGACCGGTTCGCTGGCGACCAGCTTGACCGCCGACACCTCCTCGCCGTCATACTGCTCGCGGCTGGGCGGTGCGGGCACGAAGACCGGCGGGAAATAGCGATAACCCGGTTCGATGAGCGATGTTTCGGTGGATGGGCTAGCCGCGTCGGCACGAACTCGGGACCCGGTGACGATAACGGCTGAAGGGCTGGCCATCTGCGCTGGCGGAGGCGGCGGCGGGGGAGGAGGGGGTGGTGGCGGCGGCGGCGTGCGGCCCGCTTCGGTCCGATCGGCCTTGGCGCTGGTGGTGATGATGGTGTCGCCATCGGGCTGCGTGGCGCAGCCGGCGATCAGCGCGGCTGCTGCACAAGTGACGGTAAATCTTGCGAAACGCATGGACAGTCCTCCCCTTCCTTGCGAGTGCTCCACGCTACCCGCCCTGGGGGTGAATACCTACTGAACGTGTATGGTTTGCGACGAACGGGTCAGGTTCGTGTAGGCTCGTCCTTGTCCAGATTGCGGCGGAACAGCACGCGGTCCTCGGGGCCGAAACCGCGGGTCCAGATGATATAGCCGTAAATGCCCAGGATCGCCGGAATGCCGACGATCAGCTCGGCCCATTCGGGCAATTGCGTCGCCGCCCAGCCGACCAGCACTGCGGGCGCCACCGCCCACACCAGCGGCCAGCGGAAGGTGTTGATCGACTGCCCCAATATACGCGACAGCAGTACCGCTTTGACCAGGCTGGCGGTGCCCAGCGCCAGCATCAGCGCGATCGCGGCGGCGGCGGCCTTGTAGGGTTCGCCATAGCCGCCCGCGACCATCGCCTCGATCAGGACCACGGTCAGCACCGCCTGCAGCGCGATGGTGCCGATCGAGATCCACAAATTGCGCACGCGCGCGACATAGACCAGCACCGCTTCGGATACGACTGCGGTCGCGGCAACGACCTCGGCAGCGAGCAGGAAGGCCAGCGCCCCCGTGCCGCCGACGAATTCGGGTCCGACGAGGCCCATCACCGCTTCGCCCGGCACGCCCAGCGCTAGCGCGATGCCTGCCTGCATCGCCACGATCCAGAAGCCCACCTGGCAGATCTGGCTGGCGATCGCCTGGTAGTTCTTGGTCTTGAGGTTCTTGGTGATGACCGGGCCGAGGATCGGCTCGAAACTGGTCTTGAGCTTCTGCGGCAGGCTCGCGACCTGCTGCGCGATGTAATAGACGCCGACAGCCGCGGGGGCCGCGAACAGGCCGAGGATGAAGATATCGACGCGCCTCGTGCCCCATTCGATCGCATCGGCGGTCGCCAGCGGCAGCGCGCGCATCGTCAGCCTGCCCATATAGGCTGGACGCGGGCGCCAGCCGCGCGGGCGGCCATAGCTGCGGAAGAAGGACCACAGCCCGGTCGCCAGACCGGCATAGATCGACGCCAGATAGGCCAGCGCCAGCCCCGAATCGCTAACTGCAGGCAGGAAATAGAACAGCCCGGCCATGATCGAGATCGTCCACGGTTCGACCACCGCGCGGGCGCGAACGGTGGTGGCGATATCGTATTTGTACGCCTGCGCGGCGAGCACGATTTCGGTCAGCGCGTAGGCGGGGATTGCCAGCACGATGAAACGGTCGAGCTCGGTATAGTCGCCGCTGGGAAATAGCGGGGCGGGGACGAACCAGAAGAACGCCGCCGCCAGCGCGGAGAACCCCAGCGCCAGCAGCATGCCGTCATAGACAAGGTTGGCCGGATGGCTCTGGTCGCCATCTGCCAGCCGCTGCGCCAGTCCGCGCTTTTCGCCCATCGCGCACAGCAGCGCGACCAGTTCGACCACCACCAGCGCCGAAGCAAAGCGGCCCAGCGCGTCGGGGCCGTACAGGCGCCCGGCGATAAACAGGAACGGCAACCGCGCGACCAGCCGCAGGATGAAGCCAATGAAGTTCTGCCTTCCGCCCTTGGCCAGCGCGGAAAGGTCTTCATCCGGTTTTGAATCGGTCACCCGGGGCGGCCCTGTTCGGCGCGCAAGGGGCGGGCGAGCAGGTCGGAAACGACGGCGCGCGGCTCGTCGCCCTTGAGCAGGCCATAGACGGCGGTGACGATCGGCATGGCGATACCGTGGCGCGCGGCCAGTTCGACCAGCACGGGCGCGGTATGCGCGCCTTCGGCCACGGTCTTGCGGTCGGCCATCAAATCTTCGGCCTTCTGCCCTTCGCCCAGCGCCTTGCCGAGCGAGAAATTGCGGCTTGAGGTGGACGAGCAGGTCAGCACCAGGTCGCCCAACCCGCACAGCCCCGCCAGCGTGGCCGCCTGCGCGCCCAGCGTCTCGCCGAAGCGCAGCATTTCGGCATAGCCGCGCGCGATCAGCGCCGCGCGCGCATTCTGCCCCAGGCCCAGCCCGTCGACCACGCCGCAGGCAATCGCCAGCACGTTCTTGACCGATCCGCCGATTTCGGCGCCGATCACATCGTCGGAATAATAGGGCCGGAAGGTCTGGCGCGCGATCACGGGTGCCAGCCGGTCCCATTGCGCCTCGCCATCGGCGCAGGCGAGCGTAACGGCGGTGGGCAGCCCCGCGGCGACTTCATGCGCAAAGGTCGGGCCCGAAAGGACCGCCACCGCGCTGCCGGGGGCGGCGGCTTTGGCGACATGGTTCATCAGCCGCCCGCTGCCCGCCTCGATCCCCTTGGAACACAGCACGAGATCGCGCGGATGCGCGGGCATGGCCTCGAGCACGCTGCCCATATGCTGCGCGGGCGTGACCACCAGCAGCGTGTCGAGCGCGGCCATCTCGGCCAGATCGCCGGTCGCGCGGATGGTCTTTGCCAGCGTCACGGAAGGGAGGAAAACCGAATTGGTGTGCGCGGAATTGATTTCCGCGACCAGTTCGCTCTCGCGCGCCCAGATGAGCACGTCGCGGCCGTCGCTCGCGAGCATTTGCGCCAGCGCGGTACCCCAGGCACCCGCACCGAGAACGCCCACCCGCTCGCCCTGAGCCTGTCGAAGGGTCATCCTTTTACTCCTGCTCCGCGCACCGGCGCGGCTTGCGGGTCGAGCGGCCAGCGCGGACGCGCCGAAATGTCGAGCGGGTCGTCCTGGCCCAGCCGCTCGATCCCCGCCCAGGCGATCATCGCGGCATTGTCGGTGCACAGCTTGGGCGGCGGCGCGGCAAAGCGCATGCCATGCGCGGCGGCAAGCTGTTCGAGCGCGGCGCGCACGGTGGCATTGGCCGCGACCCCGCCGGCCACGACCAGCGTGTCGACATCGTCCATGCCCGCCAACGCGATGCGCAACCGGTCGGTCACGCAATCTACCGCCGCCTGCTGGAAGCTGGCCGCGATATCGGCGGTCTCGTATTTGCCGCTCTCGTAGGCGCGCAGGACCGCGCTCTTGAGGCCAGCGAAGGAGAAATGCGGTTCGCCGCTGCCGACCATCGGCCGGGGCAGGGGCACGGCCTTGGCATCGCCGTCCTTCGCGGTGCGCTCCACCGCAGGGCCACCGGGAAAGCCGAGGCCGAGGATCTTGGCGGTCTTGTCGAAGGCTTCGCCCAGCGCATCGTCGATCGTGGTGGCCAGCCGGCGATATTGCCCCACGCCATCGACGCGCAGGATCTGGCAATGCCCACCCGACACCAGCAGGAGCGCATAGGAAAAAGCGATGCTCGCGTCCGCGAGGCGGGGGCTCAGTGCATGGCCTTCGAGATGGTTGATCGCGATCAGCGGCGTGTCGCTCGCCATTGCCAGCGCCTTGGCACTGACCAGGCCGACCATCACCCCGCCGATGAGCCCGGGGCCGGCAGTCGCGGCGATCGCGTCGCAGTCGTCCAGCGCGATCCCCGCATCCTCCAGCACGCCTGCGATCATCGGGGCGAGCCGTTCGGCATGCGCGCGCGCTGCAATCTCGGGCACCACACCGCCGAAGGGGGCGTGCTCGGCATCCTGCGAGGCGATCCGCTGCGCCACGATCCGGCGCTGGCTATCGACCAGCGCGACCGCGGTTTCGTCGCAGGAGCTTTCTATGCCGAGAACCAGTGCCATCTCGCTTTCCCTTAGCGGCATGGCTCGCTAGGGCAAGCCGACCCTATGCCAGCCCAACCCCTCATTCGACTCGGAACCCGCCGTTCTCCGCTTGCCATGGCGCAGGCGCACGAGGCGCGCGCGCGGCTGTGCGCCGCGCATGGATGGGACGAATCGGCGGTCGAACTGGTGCCCGTGGTGGCCAGCGGCGACCGCATCCAGGATCGTCCGCTGGCCGAAATCGGCGGCAAGGCGCTGTGGACGCGCGAGCTCGACCAATGGCTGGTCGAAGGGCGAATCGACGGCGCGGTCCACTCGATGAAGGATGTCGAGACGCTGCGGCCTGAAGCGATCGCCATCGCCGCCATCCTGCCGCGCGCGGACAAGGCCGACCGGTTGCTGGGGGCGGGATCGATTGCGGCCATTCCGGCAGGCGCGCGGATCGGCACCAGCGCACCGCGCCGCGCCGCGCAATTGCTGCATCTGCGACCCGATCTGACGGTGGTCGGCATTCGCGGCAATGTCGCCACGCGGATGGCCAAGCTCGAGGCGGGCGAAGCCGATGCGACCTTCCTTGCCGCCGCCGGTCTCGACCGGCTGGGCGAGGATGCAGTGGGCGTGCGGCTCGATCCCGAAGCATGGATGCCCGCGCCCGCGCAGGCGGCCATCGGGATCGAATGCCGCAGCGACGATGCGCGCGCACGCGACCTGCTGCGCGCGATCGATGACGCGGAAAGCCATGCCGAAATTGCCGCCGAACGGCGCCTGCTCGAAGGGCTGGGCGGATCGTGCAGCAGCCCGATTGCTGCGCTATCGCGCACCAGCGAAGGCCGCATTGCGCTGAGCGCAGCGATTTTCAGTCCCGATGGCACCGTGCGCATCGGCGACGAGAGCGAATTCGCTGCCGGGGACGACGAAGCGCCGCTGGCGCTGGCACGCGCGCTGCTCGGCCGCGCGCCGTCCGAAGTCACCGCACATTTCGGCCAGCCGCTGTGAAGCCGCTGTTCCTGCTCCGCCCCGAACCGGGCTGGTCGGTCAGCGCGGAAACCGCGCAGGCGATGGGGCTCGACGTGCACGGTCGGCCGCTGTTCACGATCGAGCCGGTCGCCTGGGAAGCGCCTGCGGCGAAGGATTACGACGGACTGCTGGTCGGTAGCGCCAATGTCTTCCGCCATGGCGGCAAGCAGCTCGGCAGACTGACCAAGTTGCCCGTTCATGCGGTGGGCGATACGACCGCCGACGCTGCGCGCAGGGCGGGTTTCCTTGTCGGCCGGACGGGGCGCGGGGGGCTGCAGAACCTGCTCGACGAACTCGGCAACCGCAAGCTCCACCTGTTGCGGCTCGCGGGGGAAGACCGCGTGACCTTACGCGTGCCCGACCAGCTCGAAGTCGATACGCGGATCCTGTACCGCGCGGTACCCGAAGCCTTGTCCGAAGACGATCTCGCGATCCTCCGCGACGGCGGGGTAGTCGTGCTGCATTCGGGGGCGGCGGCGGAACGGCTCAAGGTCGAGTTCGACCGGCACGGTCTCGCCCGCGACCTGGTCGATCTCGCCGTGATCGGTCCCCGCGTCGCCGAAATGGCGGGCGCGGGCTGGCGTTCCGTCCACACTGCCGAGGCGCCCGGAGACAGCGAGCTACTGGCCTTGGCGCAAGCTTTGTGTCAGACCGATAGCTGATGGTATGGATGGCCCCAGCACGAGGGCCCACGGGGTCGCGGAACGGAATCGGATGAACAATTTTACCAGCACCCGGCGCAAGGTGCCGTCGGTAAGGCCGGTCATGGTCGCCGTACTCGCCAGTTTCCTGCTGGGCGGGGCGATTGCGGGTTACGCCGTCTACACGCTGACCGATCGCGATGAACCGACGACCCAGCCGGCCACGGTCGAAACGCAATCACTTGCCAGCCCAACTTCCGAACCGACCCCCACGCCCAGCGCTAGCCAGGCGGCGCAGGAAGCGGTCGACCGCGTGGCCGAACAGCAGGGCGGGCTCGACACGCGGCTGGCCGCTGCCGAACAGCGCCTCGCGCGGCTCGACCTGCAGGCGCAGGCCGCCGCGGGCAATACCGCGCGCGCCGAAGGGCTGCTGATCGCCTTCGCCACGCGCCGCGCGCTCGAAAAGGGCGCCGAGCTTGGCTATCTCGCGGACCAATTGCGGCTGCGCTTCGGCGATGCCATGCCCAATGCGGTCGATACGATCATCCGCACCAGCCGCAATCCGATCACGCTCGACCAGCTGATCGCGCGGCTCGAAGGACTCTCGCCCAAGCTGGCCGAACCGAGCAGCCAGAACGGTTTTGCGCGGTTCGGCGAGGAACTGTCGCAGCTGTTCGTGGTGCGCCGCGAAAGCGCGCCGTCGCCGCAGCCGCAGCGCCGCCTCGATCGCGCGCGGCTGTTCCTCGAAAGCGGGCGGACCGATTCCGCGATTGCCGAAGTGCGCAATCTGCCGGGCGCGGAAAACGCCGAAGGCTGGCTGCGCGATGCCGAACGCTATGCCACGCTCCAGCGCTCGCTCGACCTGATCGAAACCGCTGCCGTGCTCGAACCGCGGCGCCTGCGTGACGGGGCGGGCAACCGGATCGACCAGCCCAGCCCGGCAGAAGAAAACTAGGCCTTGAGCAATTCGGGCAGCTCGCCCGAGATGCCGCGCGCTTCATCCATGAACAGGCGCTTGAGCCAGCCCGAGCGCTGGATCCCCGCCATGCCCAGCCGCCGCACCGCGCTCGCGGTCTTGCCGCGAATGCCGAAGACCCGCGTCAGGCTGTCGGTCGCACTCATCACCATCAGCGCATCGAGCGCGCGCCATTCCTCGTATTTCTTGAGCACCTGCGCATCGCCGAGATCGAGCCCGAGCCGCAGCGCTTCATCGAGTACGTCGACCAGCGCCCCGACATCGCGCAGCCCGAGGTTGAGGCCCTGGCCCGCGATCGGGTGCATGCCATGCGCGCTGTCACCGACCAGCGCGAGCCGGTGGTCGACGATCCGGGCGGTGTGCTGGAAGCTGAGCGGCCAGGACGACCGCGCGCTGTTGAGCGTGAGATCGCCGAGCAGGTCGCCCATCCGCTTCACCACTTCGGCAAGGAATGCGCGGTCGGACAGCTTGAGCACGCCCGCGGCGTCCTTCTCGTCGACCGTCCACACCAGCGCGCTGCGATGCTGGCCATCGGGGCCGTCGAGCATCGGCAAAAGCGCGAAGGGCCCGTCGGGATAGAAGATTTCCCACGCCACATTCTCATGCGGCTTGGTGTGGTCGAGCCCGGCGATCATCGCGCGGTGGCTGTAATCCCACTGCGCCATCTTGAAGCCCGCCTCCTCGCGCGACGGCGACCCGCGTCCTTCGGCGCCGATCATCAGCGCGGCTTCGAGCGTGCGCCCGTCACCCAGCGTGGCTGACACGCCGAATTCGCCGCGTTCGCGCGCGGTCACTTCGGCCGGGGCATGCCAGGCGATCAGCGGTTCCTGTGTCGCGGCTTCGTGCAGCGCGAGGCGCAGCTGGCGATTGGCGAACATGCGCCCCAGCGTGCCCTCATGCGGTTCGGGCCGGAAATCGAGCCGTCCCGGCTTCATCTGGTCGAGCACGCCGATCGCGGCAATATCGCAGCCATGCGGTTCGAGCACGCTTTCAAGCCCGATATGGCGGAACAATCGCCAGCTCGCGGTCGAGATCGCCGAGGCGCGCCCGTCGAAGCCGTCTGCGGTCAGGCTGGCGGGATCGGCGCGGTCGACGAGGTGGCTCGACAGCCCCTTCTTCGCCGCCGCCAGCGCCAGGGTCATGCCCACCAGGCCGCCGCCCAGGATCAGCAGGTCTCGCTTGTCTGTCATGGGGCCTAGCCCTAGAGCCAGCGACGTGATCGAAGCAAGGATATTGGAACGGCTGGCGGCGCTGCTGGCGCTGGTGGCACTGGCATTCGCCGCGCCGGTGGCGGCGCAGAATGCGACCAGCGACCGGATCGCGGTCGAACTGGTCGCCGAAGGCGCGCCGCAACCCGGCGAGACCTGGATGCTGGCGCTGCATTTCACTCCCTCTTCGGCGGAATGGCACGGCTATTGGTCGAACCCCGGGGATGCGGGGCTGGGCATGCAGCTCGACTGGGACCTGCCGGAAGGGTGGCAGGCGGGAGAGCCGCTCTACCCGCTGCCGCAGCGGCTGGTGATCGGCGGTTTGATGAACCACGTCTATGAAGGCGATTACGCGGTGCTGGTCCCGATCACCGTGCCCAAAGGCGCGGCAGGCGCGCAGTCCGCGCCGATCGGCGTGACCGCCAGCTATCTCGCCTGCACCGATACGATTTGCGTGCCGCAGCGCGCGGCGCTGTCGCTCGATCCGGCGCGCGCGGGGGGCGATCCGCGTTTCGACCGCTGGCGCGCCGAAGTGGTCCCCCCGCTCGACAGCGGCGCACAGTTCGAATTCACCCCGACCCACCTGCGCATCGGCGTGCCGGTTCCGGCCGCGACCGCGCTGCGCGAACCGCATTTCTACCTCGGCACCGCCCAGCTGGGCGAGGGGGACCGGCCGCGTTACGCAGGCCAGCAGCGCTTCATGCGCGAGGGCGACCTGGTGGTCGTCGAAATGCCGATCGAGCCATTCGCCGTGCCGCCGGGTGTCGAACTCGCCGCTGAACCGCGTCCGCAGGCCATCGCGGGGATTCTCGATTTCGGCGCAGGGCGCGGGGTGCGGTTTACCGCCGTTCCGGGCGACGTGCCGCTCGAAGGCGCCGAACCGCTTGGCGGGAGCGGCGAACCGGTGCTGTGGCGGCTGCTGCTCGCAGCGCTGGCGGGCGGGGTGCTGCTCAACATCATGCCCTGCGTATTCCCGATCCTCAGTCTCAAGGCGCTCGCGCTGGCCAAGGCCGGGGGCGACGAACGCGCGGCGCGGCGCGATGCGCTGGCCTATACGGCGGGCGTGGTGGTGGCCTGCGCGGCGCTTGGCGCGGCGATCCTGCTACTGCGCGCGGCGGGCGAGCAGGTGGGCTGGGCGTTCCAGTTGCAGGAGCCTGCAGTCGTCGTCAGCCTGTTCCTGCTCGCGCTGGCGATCACGGCCAATTTCCTCGGCCTGTTCGAAATCCCTGGGATGGCGGTTTCGGGCGGCTCGCCCTCGCAGACCGGGTCCTTCTCGACCGGTCTGCTCGCGGCATTCGTGGCGACGCCGTGCACGGGTCCGTTCATGGCGGTCGCGCTGGGCGCGGCGCTGGTGATCCAGCCGGTCCACGGCCTGCTTGTGTTCACCGCCTTGGGGCTGGGGCTGGCGCTGCCCTTCCTGCTGGTCGGGTTCGTCCCGGCGATCCGTCGCCTGCTACCCAAGCCCGGCGCATGGATGGAGCGGTTCCGCAAATGGATGGCGCTGCCGATGGGGCTGACCGCGCTGGCGCTGGCATGGCTGGTCTGGCGGATCGGCGGGGGCGAATATCTCGTGCTGGTGCTCGTCCTCGGCGCGGTGGCGCTGGGCGGGCTCACGCTGGTGGGGCTGTTCCAGCGCAAGGCCCGGTCGGGCGCGCTGATCCTGGGCGCAAGCCTGGTGGCGGTGCTCGGGCTGGGCACTGCTCTGCTCCCGCGTCCGCTGGCGTACGCTTCGCCGGGCGCAAGCCTGCTCGACCCGGTCGTCTATAGCGAGGCTGCCCTGGCCGACGCGCGCGGTTCGGGAAACCCGGTGTTCGTCTGGTTCACTGCCGACTGGTGCGTAACCTGCAAGGTCAATGAAAGCGTGGCGATCGAACGCAGCGCGACCCGCGACGCGTTCGAGGCCGCCGGCGTCGTCGCGCTGCGCGGCGACTGGACGCAGCCCGATGCCGAAATCTCGCGCATGCTGACGCAGCAGGGCGCAGCGGGGGTGCCGCTCTATCTGTGGTACGAACCCGGCGGCGAAGCCGAGCAATTGCCGCAGGTGCTTACGCCGGATCTGCTGGTGGAGAAGGCGCGGGCGTCGGCGCGCCCTCGCTAAGCGGCTCCTCATCGCCGAGCGGCTCGCCCAGCGCGCGGCACCGCTCGACCAGTTCGCCGGGCAGCGCGCTGGGGTTAAGGATCACGCTGCCGGCCCCGGGCACGGTCGCTTCGACCTCGCGGTTGCCGGTAAGCACGTCGAGCCGCTGGTCGGCGGCTGCGATCGCGCCTTCCCAGCGCCATACATCGCCCACCTGCACTGCATCGATCTTGAGCCGCGCGACATGGCCATTGCCGATCAGCGCCAGCACCGCCTGCGCGTCCGCATCGGCGCGGGCGAAGCGGGTATAGCCGAGCATGGGTTCGCTGCCATCGCTGAGGCATTCGACTGCGAACAGCGGGCGTTCGCCCGGCTTGCCATAAAGCAATCGCGCGCCTTCGGCCGCGGGGGCCCAGATCGCGCCTTCGGTATCGGGGGAATCGATCGGTTCTGCCGGCCCCTCGACCGGCGTATCGATCCGCGTACGTTCGACGTAATCGTCCGAGGCAGGGGGCTTGCAGGCCGCAAGAATGGCCAGCAACACGAGAGGGGAGGCGCGACGCATGCGCGCGCTATGACACAGGCGTGACAGCATTCAAGCGGCCATCCCGCGCTATCCTCAGCGCGCGCGGATGAAGGCGCGAATGTCGCGTGACAGCTTGGCGCGGTCCTCGTCGCGGATATACATCATGTGGCCCGCATCGTAATATTGGAACTCCACGCGGTCCTGCGGGATGCCCATTCGCTTGAGCGAATATTCGGCGCCGAAAAAGGGCGTGGCGAAATCGTAATAGCCCTGCGCATTGAACACGCGCAGCTGCGAGTTTTGCCGCATCGCCTGCCCGATATAGGGCGCGACATTGAGATAGGCGCCGCGGCCCTGGCCGGTCGACCATTCCCAGTTGCGCCCCGGTTCGCGCCCGATCGACTGGTATTCGCGGGTCGTCTCGAAGCCCAGCGTGTCGCGCGCCCAGCTGTTGATCGCCGCGGTATAGCCCGCATCGATGCCGTAGAAGCTGGGGTCGTTGTCGGGTGTCTCGCCGGCATTGTCGAAATCGCGCCCGGTGTAGCGGGCATCGAGCCGCCCGATCGTCAGCCCGCGGTCGCGCAGCAATTCCTTGTAGAAACGCTGCGAGGTGACGCGCAGGTCGGCCTGGTCGAGATAGCGTTCGGACAGGCCGGTCAGCCGCGCAAGCTCGGCGCGCACCGCGGCGCGTTCCGCATCGGGCAGGTCCTGCCCCTTGAGCAGCGCGCTGGCGAAGGGGCCGATCGCGAACTGGCGCGCCTCCTCGACGATCGCCTCGACCGAGGGGGCCTGTACCTTGCCGTGGTAATAGGCCGCCGCTGCCATGTTGGGCAGCGTGACGACATAGGCCATTTCGTTGCCCGGCGTGGGTTCGCGCCCGGCGAAGTCGAGAATGGTCGAGATCAGGATCAGCCCGTTGAGGCCGACGTCGTTATAGGTGCCGCCTTCGAGCTCGCGCGCGACCATCGCGGTGCGCGTCGTGCCGTAGCTTTCGCCGCCGAGATATTTCGGGCTGTTCCAGCGGCCATTGTCGTTGAGCCACAGGCGGATGACCTTGGCCACCGCCTCGGCATCCTGTTCGAGCCCGTAATATTTCTTCGGGTTGGTGTCCCTGGTCAGATAGCTGAAGCCGGTGCCCGGCGGGTCGATGAACACGAGATCGGCGACGTCGAGCAGGCTGTCGGGATTGTCGAGCAGTGGGTAGGGCGGTGCGCCGTCATCGCGCGCATCGGAAGGGATCGCCACCCGCTTGGGCCCGAACGCGCCCATCTGCAGCCACACCGATCCCGATCCGGGCCCGCCGTTGAACAGGAAGAACACGGGGCGCGAGGCATCGCGCGGGTCCTTCACATAGCTGGTGGTGACGATCACCGCTTCGGGTTTGCCGTCATCGGATTCAAGCACGGTCTCGGTCATGGTCGCCCGGTAGGACACGCGCTGCCCGCCAAAGGTGCCGGTCATGGTCCGCGTGCGCACCTGCGGTTCGATATCGCCCGCCTTCTCGCTCGCGGCTGGCTTGCCGGCCTGCGCGATCGCGGCGTGCGGCACCATCAAGAAGGTGCCCAAGACCAGCGCGGCGAGTGTACGAACGATCATCGAGTAAATCCCTTGTTTCGTCCGCTGCAGCGGACCTCGAATGCCGCACATGGTCACGGCTCGCCTTCGCGCATCATCCGTAAGCGGGAGGGTCAAGCGTAACCGGACGAGCGGCGTTCACGCTCGACGAACGGCGCGCTGGTTCAGGCGGCACGGGGTGCTATGCGATCCAACTCGCCATTCAGCGCGCGTTTCGCAACACGAAGATCGGCGCTGGTCTGGAGACGCATGAAAAACCCTTCGGACATCCCGAAATAGCGTGAAAGGCGCAGGTCGAGTTCACCGTCAATTCTTTCGCTTCCATCGATCAGTGCCTGCAGACGCGCAGATTCGACCTCGATGGCTTGGGCCACAGCGGGTATTTCGAGCTCCAGTGGCTCCATGAATTCGCTGACCAGCAATTCGCCCGCATGGGGGATGTGCAGCCAGTCGCTCTCAATGGTAGTCGACGATTTCGACATCGTAAGCATTTCCGTTTTTCCAGCGGAAACATATACGCCATTTCATGTTAATTGAAACCGAATGCTGCCCGGCTCGGTCACCAGCTAATTCGTGCAAACGGTTGCTTGGCGGAAGTTTGAGATCTTCCAACGTTTCGGCCGCATCGATCATTGAAAGTTTCGAGAGCGCACGTGACTGGATGTCCGCGGGCAGCTTCCGGCTGCGCCGTCCAACCCATATTTGTTGGGTTTCCTCGCTGCGAAACGTTTCGATCATGGCCGCCTCAGATTGGATGCAGCTATCCAATGAGAGCAGAAAAGCCCGAGTCGCAACCGGCATGCGGAGGTTGTCCCCACAGGAAAAAATAAATTCTAATTATATCAATTACTTGCCAAACTTCCGTTGCGTCTTGCCATAGCGGGTCTTGCGCGTTCCCGGGCGGCCCGCATCGCTGCGGCCGACACGCGGCGCCTTCTTCTCGCTATCGCCGAGACCGAGTTCGTCGTTCTCCAGCTGGCGGATTTCGTCGCGCAGGCGGCCGGCTTCCTCGAATTCGAGATCGGCCGCCGCGGTGCGCATGCGTTTCTCGAGGTCCTCGATATAGGCGCGCAGATTGTGACCGACGAGATTGTTGCGCTCGTCATCGCCCGTATCGACCGTGACCCCGTCCTGCGACGCGGTATGCGCGACGATATCGGCGATCTGGCGGCGGATCGTCTGCGGCGTGATGCCGTGTTCCTCGTTATAGGCCTTCTGCTTTTCGCGGCGGCGGTCGGTTTCCGCCATCGCTCGTTCCATGCTGCCGGTGATGCGGTCGGCATAGAGGATCACGTGCCCGTCGACATTGCGCGCCGCGCGGCCGATGGTCTGGATCAGGCTGGTCTCGCTGCGCAGGAAGCCTTCCTTGTCGGCATCGAGGATGCACACCAGCCCGCATTCGGGAATGTCGAGCCCCTCGCGCAGCAGGTTGATCCCCACCAGCACGTCATAGACGCCCAGCCGCAGGTCGCGGATCAGCTCGATGCGTTCGAGCGTCTCGACATCAGAGTGCATATAGCGGACCTTGACGCCCGCCTCGTGCATGAATTCGGTCAGATCCTCCGCCATCCGCTTGGTCAGCGTGGTGACCAGCGTGCGATAGCCCTTGGCGGCGGTCTTCTTGCATTCCTCGATGCAGTCCTGGACCTGGTCCTCGACCGGGCGGATGCCGACCGGCGGGTCGATCAGCCCGGTGGGGCGGATGACCTGTTCGGCGAAGACGCCGCCGGTCTGTTCCATCTCCCACGTGCCCGGCGTGGCCGAAACCGCGAAGGTCTGCGGGCGCATCGCGTCCCATTCGTTGAACCGCAGCGGGCGGTTGTCGATACAGGAGGGCAGGCGAAAACCATGTTCGGCGAGCGTGATCTTGCGGCGGTGGTCGCCCTTCGACATCGCCCCGATCTGCGGCACCGTCTGGTGGCTTTCATCGACGAACAGCAGCGCGTTTTCGGGCAGGTACTCGAACAATGTCGGCGGCGGTTCGCCCGGCAGGCGACCGGTGAGGAAGCGGCTGTAGTTCTCGATCCCCGCGCAGCTGCCGGTGGCGGCGATCATCTCGAGATCGAAATTGGTCCGCTGCTCGAGCCGCTGCGCTTCGAGCAAGCGGCCTTCCTCGTGCAGTTCCTTGAGCCGCTCGGCGAGCTCGAACTTGATCGCCTCCGCGGCCTGCTTCATCGTCGGCCCGGGCGTCACATAGTGCGAATTGGCATAGACGCGCACCTTGTCGAGGCTGGCGCCCTTCTTGCCGGTAAGCGGATCGAATTCGCTGATTTCCTCGATATCGTCGCCGAAGAAGCTGATCCGCCACGCCATGTCTTCATAGTGGCTGGGGAAGATCTCCAGGCTGTCGCCGCGGACGCGGAAATTGCCGCGCGCGAAGGCGGCGTCATTGCGCTTGTACTGCAGTGCGACGAGCTTGCGGATCAGCTCGCGCTGGTCGACCGCTTCGCCTTTCTTGATGTCGAAGATCATCGCCGAATAGGTTTCGACCGAACCGATACCGTAGAGGCACGAAACCGAGGCGACGATGATCACGTCGTCGCGTTCGAGCAGCGCGCGGGTGGCCGAATGGCGCATCCGGTCGATCGCCTCGTTTACGCTGCTTTCCTTCTCGATATAGGTGTCGCTGCGCGGGACGTAGGCTTCGGGCTGGTAATAGTCGTAATAGCTGACGAAATATTCGACTGCGTTCTCGGGGAAGAAGCTCTTGAACTCGCCATAGAGCTGCGCGGCGAGGATCTTGTTCGGCGCGAGGATCAGCGCCGGCCGTTGCAATTCCTCGATTACCTTGGCCATGGTGAAGGTCTTGCCCGACCCGGTCACGCCCAGCAGCACCTGCGTCTGGTCGCCGTCCTTGGCCGCGCTGCTCAATTCGGCGATCGCGGTCGGCTGGTCGCCCGATGGAGTATATTCGCTGACCAGCTTGAACGCCTTGCCGCCCATCGATTTTTCGGGGCGCGCAGGCTTGTGGGGGACGAACTCGCCGGTGGTGTCCGGCTCGTCCAATCCTCTTCGAATGATCAGTTCGCTCATGCGCGCACATATGGGGAACGGCACTGGCGCGTGCAACGGTGCTTGCCCCGCGGCGCGCGGCTGCTAGCCTTGCAGCCATCTATTCGGAGAGAGTTTCCATGCGCCATACCGCCCTGATCATCGCCGCCAGCCTCACCCTTGCCGCCTGCGGGGACACGTCCGCCGATGCCGACGGCGATGGCGAGATCTCGATGGCCGAAGCTGCGGCGAAATCCGCCGACATGGTCAGGCCGCAGCCCGGCCAGTACCGCGCCACGGTCGAATTCGTCGATATCGACATCCCCGACGCCCCGCAGCAGGTGCAGGACATGATGCGCGGCATGTTCGATCAGGGACCGCAGGTTCACGAATACTGCCTGACGCAGGAAGAAGCCGACAAGGGTTTCGAGGAAATGGCGAGGCAGGCGCAGGACAATGACGAATGCACATTCGAGAAATTCGATGCCGCCGGCGGCCAGATCGATGCGATCATGAACTGCAATGCCGAAGGGCAGGGCATGGCCCGGATGACCATGAAGGGCACCGGTAGCGAGACGTCCTCCGACATGACCATGACCGTCGATGCCGAAGGTCCCGACGGCCGGACCATGACGATGACGATGACCAGCGCGCAGGAACGGATCGGCGACTGCGACGGTTAAACGACCGGGCATCAATTCGGGAGCCAATCGGCCCATCGCGCATTATTACAGAGCGATGGCAACGTTACCCTTCAAAGACACGCGTCTTATCGATCGCGAGGAACTGGCCCGCCGCTGGGCGCTCGCGGCCGAGCCTTGCCCCGACGATATCAGCGGCCCGCGCTGGCAATTGCTGCTGCGCGAGCTTCTCTGGCCGCTCGAACCGCTGCGGCGGCTGGTGGGACGCCCGCTGGAAATCGCGCCCGCGGCGAATCCCAAGACCGTGATGCTGCTGCCCGGTTTCGGCGCGCATCCGATCCGCATGCGCTGGATGGCGCGCAAGCTCGAACGCGCCGGTCACACAGCCAAGAAATGGGGCCTCGGCTACAATCTGGGCGCCACCGAGAAAAGCTTCGCCAAGGTCGAGCGGCGGCTCGTCGATATCTATCGCCGTTCGGGCGAGCCGATCCACCTGGTCGGGTGGAGCCTGGGCGGAGTGATGGCGCGCGAACTGGCCAAGGCGCATCCCGACAAGGTTGCCAAGGTCGTCACCATGGGCTCGCCCTTCTCGGGCAGCCCGCGCGCGAACAATGGCTGGCGCGCCTATCAGGCGATTGCCGGCCACCGGGTCGACGAACCCGAAATCGACGCCGTGGTGCATGAAAAGCCCCCGGTCGAAACGGTCGCCATGTGGAGCCCGCGCGACGGCGTCGTCCGTCCCCGCGCCGCCTGCGGCAAGCCCGGCGAGCGGGACCGCGCACGCGCACTGCGTTGTTCGCACATGGGTTTCGTGCTGACCCACGAGGCGGTCGAAGCGGTGCTTTCGGAACTGGACCGCGGGTAAACGCGTAGTCTGTTGTAGGAGCAAGGCGCGCGAGGTGCCGGGCGCCCCTGGGGGATTATGACCGGCGATACCGCTTACTTCGACGAAATGTACCAGCCCGATGGCGGGGTACGTCCGGCCTACTCAGGATATTGCGACTGGTTCGACGGGCAGGACAATGGCCTCATGCGGCGCAAGCACGCCGAAGCCGAAACCAATTTCCGCAAGACCGGCATCACTTTCAACGTCTATGGCGATGGCGAAGCCGAGGAACGGCTGATCCCGTTCGACATGGTGCCGCGGGTGATTACCGCCGCCGAATGGCGCAAGCTGTCGCGCGGGATCGAGCAGCGCGTGTCCGCGCTCAACGCCTTTATGCATGATCTCTATCACCGGCAGGAGATCATCCGCGCGGGCCGCATCCCCGAACGCCTGTTCCGCAACAACAAGGCCTGGCTGCCGAACATGGTCGGCTTCACGCCGCCCGGCGGGATTTACACGCATATCGTCGGGATCGACCTGGTGCGCACCGGGGCGGACGAGTTCTACGTGCTCGAAGACAATGCGCGCACCCCCTCGGGGGTGAGCTACATGCTCGAAAACCGTGAAACCATGATGGCGATGTTCCCCGAACTGTTCATGCGCGTCCCGGTCGAACAGGTTTCCGATTACCCGCGCCGGCTGGCCAAGAGCCTCGCCGCCTGCGCGCCCGAAGGTACGCGGGGCAAGCCAACGGTCGCGGTGCTGACCCCGGGAATCTACAACTCCGCCTATTTCGAACACGCCTTCCTTGCCGACCAGATGGGTGCCGAGCTGGTCGAGGGCAGCGACCTGCGCGTGATCGACGGCCGTGTGGCGATGCGCACCACGCGCGGCTATCACCCGGTCGATGTGATCTATCGCCGCGTCGACGACGAATTCCTCGATCCGCTGACCTTCAACGAGGACAGCGTGCTGGGCGTGCCGGGATTGATGGACGTCTATCGCGCGGGCCGCCTGACGATCGCCAATGCCCCGGGCACGGGCGTGGCCGACGACAAGGCGATCTATTCCTTCATGCCCGAAATCGTCGAATTCTACACCGGCGAGAAACCGCTGCTGCCCAATGTCGAGACGCATCGCTGCGCCGACGAGGAATCGTGCAAATACGTGCTCGACAATCTCGCCGAGCTGGTGGTCAAGGAAGTCCACGGATCGGGCGGATACGGCATGCTGATCGGCCCGGCCGCCTCGAAAAAGGAACTCGAGGCCTTCCGCAAGAAGCTCGTCGCGCGGCCGGAGAACTATATCGCCCAGCCGACGCTGGCGCTGTCCACCTGCCCGATCTTCACCAAGAAGGGGCTCGCCCCGCGCCATGTCGACCTGCGCCCGTTCGTGCTGGTTTCCCCTGACAAGATCGACATCACCCCCGGCGGGCTGACGCGCGTCGCGCTGAAGAAGGATTCGCTGGTGGTCAATTCGAGCCAGGGGGGCGGCACCAAGGATACCTGGGTGCTCAAGGACTGATGCTCGGCCGGACCGCCAATGGCCTGTTCTGGATGTTCCGCTATCTCGAGCGGGCGGAGAACACCGCGCGCCTGCTCGATGCCGGGCTGCGCATGGCGCTGACCCGTGATCTGGTCACGGCGGAAGAAGAATGGCGCTCGGTCATTGCCACCGCCGGGCAACGCGCGGGCTACGAAGCCAAGCATGCAAGCTATACCGGCGTACAGGCGTGGAATTACATGCTGCGCGATAAGGACAATGCCTCCTCGATCCTCGCCATGTTCGGCCAGGTCCGCCAGAATGCGCGGCTCGCGCGGAACGCCATCAGCGGCGAATTGTGGGAGGCGATCAACGAGAACTGGCTGGAGACGCAGGAACAGCTGTCCCGTCCGGTAGGCGAGAACCGCGTACTCGACACGGTGGCCACGATCCGGCGCGCCGGGACGCTGGCGCATGGCGCGATGGAAGGCTCGATGCTGCGCGACGAAGGCTATCACTTCGCGCAAGCGGGCACCTTCATCGAACGCGGCGACAGCATCGCGCGCATCCTCGACATCAAATACTATCTGCTGCTGCCCTCGCTCTCCTATGTCGGGTCGAGCCTCGATACGGGGCAATGGGACCAGGTGCTGCGCTCGGTTTCGGGCGATCGCGCCTATCGCTGGCTCAATGCGGGCCAGATCGATGCGCGCGGTATCTGCGAATTCCTCATCCTCGACGATTGCTTCCCGCGCAGCCTGGCCTTCTGCCATTCCGAATTGCGCGCCAATCTTGCCGCGCTGGCGCGGCTGCATGGCCGGGAGGGCGCCAGCAACACGCTGATGCGCGACGCCGATACGCGGATTGCCGATCTGACTATCGAGGACGTGTTCGAACAGGGACTGCACGAGTTCCTCGTCGATTTCATGGCCTCCAACGCCGCGATCGGGGTTGCGATCGCCAAAGACTATCGGTTCCTTGCCTGATGCGCCTCTCGATCCGCCATACCACCCGTTACCGCTTCGATACGCCGGTGATCCACGGCCTCCAGCGCCTGCGGCTGACACCCAAGGAAACGCAGGGGCAGGAAATCCTCGAATGGCACATGGATTACGAGCACGCGCATCCCGAACTCACCTATGAGGACCAGCATCACAACACGGTGACGCTGGTCGCGGTCGAAACCGGCGCGCGCGATGTCACGGTGACCTGCCGCGGGACGGTCGATACGCATGATCATGCGGGCGTCATCGGGCGCCACGCCGGGCACCTGCCGCTTTGGAGCTTCCTCGGGCAGACCGGGCAGACGCAGCCCGGCCCGGGCATGCGCAAGCTGGCCGCGGAAATGGGCCGGGAGGACGAAAGCCGGCTCGACATGCTCCACCGCCTGTCCGCAGGCATACTCGAGCGGGTCGAATACAAGACCGGGACCACGCATTCCCGCACCATCGCCGAAGAAGCCTTCGCCGCCGCCAATGGCGTGTGCCAGGACCATGCGCATATCTTCATCGGCATTGCCCGGTCGCTGGGCATCCCGGCGCGCTATGTCAGCGGCTACCTGATGATGAACGACCGGATCGACCAGGAAGCGGGCCACGCCTGGGCGGAAGCCTATGTCGCGGAACTGGGCTGGGTCGGCTTCGATATTTCCAACGGGATCAGCCCCGATGCGCGTTATGTGCGCGTCGCCACGGGGCGCGATTACCGCGATGCCGCGCCGGTCACCGGGATCAGTTTCGGGACCACCTCGACCGTACTCGAGGTCGATGTCGCGGTCGAACAGCAGCAAGTGCAGCAATAGAACTGCCGAGAGGACGAATACGATGACCTATTGTGTGGGAATGGTGCTCGACACCGGACTCGTCTTGATGAGCGATACGCGCACCAATTCGGGCGTCGACAACATTTCCGTGTTTCGCAAGATGTTCACCTGGAATGTGCCGGGCGAGCGGATCATCACGGTGATGACCGCGGGCAATCTCGCCAGCACGCAGGCAGTGATCAGCCAGCTCGAAGAACGGATGAAAGAACCCGACGAGCGCGACAACATCATCCTGCAATCGCCGACCATGTTCCAGGTCGTGACCGAAATCGGCAAGCTGCTGCGCACGATCATCGCCGACCGGCAGGAGGCCAACGGGGTGAAGGGGCGGGGCCGGTTCACCGCCTCGATCATCGTCGCGGGGCAGATCGCGGGCATGGAGCCGCGCCTGTTCATGGTCTATCCCGAAGGCAATTTCATCGAGGCCAGCCACGACACGCCCTTCTTCCAGATCGGCGAGACCAAATACGGGCGCCCGATCATCATCCGCGGCTACGACCGCACGATGAGCCTCGAAGATGCGGTCAAATTGCTGATGGTCAGCTTCGATTCGACGCTCAAGGCGAATCTCTCGGTCGGGCTGCCGCTCGACCTGCAGGTCATCGAACGCGATGTATTCGAACCGAAGCACGAACACCGGGTCAATCATGACGATCCATATTTCCAGGCAATCTCGTCGAGTTGGGGCGATGCGCTGAAAAGCGCGTTCCACTCGCTGCCCGACTACAGTTTTTACCGAAGCGGAGACTAGGTTTTTGTCGCGAATATACAAATTGCTATTGCGAACTGTTCGTAGATAGGGCGGCAGTGTTATAAGACCGTTTATATTAACTAATATTTTGTGGCGGGGGCTTTGTCATAGACGTAAGGTAGGCCAAATGAACGAGCGCCAAATTCTCCATATTGTAGGAGGCTCAAGTCGTGGCCGGGCAGAACAAGCCCATCTGGGTTTTGGACTTGGCCATCACTGTGAAACCTATTCCAACGCCGCCGAATTCTTGCAGCGACCACCCGAGCAGGGTGTGATCCTGGCGCGCGACGATCCCGCCGACGGCGGGGTCGCTTCGGTCCTGAACGAGCTGGCACAAAAGGGCGTGTGGCTACCGGTTATCGCCACCGCGCGTGAACCCCGGCCAGCCTGCATCGTCGATGCGGTGAAAGCGGGGGCGCTGGATTATGTCGCGCTGCCGCTGAAACCCGAACGGCTGGCCGAAGCGCTTGGCCGGATCGGCAAGGATGTCGATGCGCATGTCCAGGCGCGCCGCAAGATGGTCGAAGCGCGCAACAAGATCGCCATGCTTTCCCCGCGCGAACGCGAAGTGCTCGACTGGCTGGCCGAGGGCTGCAGCAATAAGATGATCGGGCGCGAATTGGGGATCAGCCCGCGCACGGTGGAAATCCACCGCGCCAATTTGATGTCGAAACTGGGTACCGATCATTCCGCGCAAGCGGTTCGCCTGCGACTGGAAGCAAAGCTCGACGAGGATACGCCCTTTGCGATGTAATAGGCGCGCGGCGGCTCAACCCTAGCGGCAGTAGTTCCCGCTGCCATATTCCAGGTGAAAATGGTCCTCATGGGCCCGGTTGTAGTCGGGGCCCAGTACCGTGCCGAACCGCTTGCAGGCGCTGCGGTGAATGACGCGCAGGAATTCACGCTCGTCCCGTGAAGCGTTCCACCCCGACTGAACCGAAATCCGGCGACCGTCGGCAAGGACGAAGGCGGCGACATCGATCGCCTCGGCGCGCGCATGCGCGCTGCGGCGGGCGCTGCCCGCAACATTGCGGCAGGCAAAGCTGCCCATGGTCTCGATCCGCTGGAGCGGGCTGCCGAGGATCTGCTGCGCGGCGCGATCGACCCCGTAGCGCGCCCAGCCGGCAAAGCTGTTGGCCAGCGGGCAGGCCACTGCACCAAGGTTGGTCACGGTGAATTCGGTGTGATCCCCGCCGACGCGTTCGAGCCGGACGCTGTTGGTGGTCGAACAACCGGCGCCGTAGAATTTGTCGGGCAGCGGGGCAAAGCGCGAGCCGGTCTGCCCCAGTTCGGCATTGCACTGGCGCATTTCGGGTCGCGCGGTGCTGACAGGGACGGACCCTGCCTGCCGCGCGACCCTTTCTGCGGGCTTGGAGCCAGGTACCACGCCGCATCCTGCCAGGCTGAGGAGAAGCAGCAGAGAGAAGGCGGGATGTGGTCGCATACCCGCGCTTATCTCCCGAACATCCTTAATTCTTCGCTAACGATGTGTAGGGGAGCGCAATTTTCCAGGAGAAGGCGCGGCCTATTCGGGTGCGGCGAGCTGTTCCCACAGTTCGATCTTGACCCCGTCGGGATCGAGGATCCAGGCGAACTTGGCATACCCTTCATCGACATGGCCGAGCACCTCGACCCCCTTGGCCTTCAGCTGCTCGACCATCGCGTCGCAATCGTCGACCCGCAGATTGACCATGAAGCCGCCGGTGCCGGGCTTGATGTAGCCATCGTCCTTGAAATGGCTGATGAGCGAATAGGGTTTGTCGCCGGTCTCTTCGGACCACTCCAGCTGCGGCCCGTATTCGCCGCCGATACCCAGCACGTCGCGGTACCAGGCGCGCGTGGCGTCAGGGTCCTTTACCACGTAAAAGACCCCGCCCAGTCCGGTTACCTTTGCCATGTCGTTCTCCTTTTCAGGCGACCCTCAATATCCCGATGCCTGCCCATCCTTGCGCATTTCGGTGGCGCCCGTCAGCACGCCCGTCTCGGGGTCGCGCGCGATGGCCTGGTAGCCGCCGAACATGATGCCGTTGTCGACCACTTCGACCTTGTGCCCCATGGTGCGCAGCGCGGCGATGGTTTCTGCCGGAATGCCGGGTTCGACGAACAATGTCCCCAGCGGATCGGCAGCGGGGCCTTCGAACGCCTCGGTCGGCTGCGGCCCGCCGTCGTGGTTGAAGCGCGCGGCATCGCCTGCTTCCTGCAGGTTCATGCCGTAATCGACGATATTGACCAGCACCTGCACATGGCCCTGCGGCTGCATGCCGCCGCCCATCAGGCCCAGCGTCATATAAGGCTGGCCATCCTTCTTCACGAAGGCGGGAATGATCGTGTGGAAGGGCCGCTTGCCGGGTTCGTAGGCATTGGGATGCGCCGGATCGAGGCTGAACAGCTCGCCGCGGTCCTGGAACATGAAGCCGGTGCCCGGGGCAACCAGCCCGCCGCCCATACCGCGATAATTCGACTGGATGAGGCTGACCATCATGCCGTCGCCATCGACGACGGTGAGGTAGGTGGTATCGCCTTCACCCTCGAGCTTGGGCGCGACTTCGATTTCGCCGGGCTGGAATTCGGGCGTCGCCTTGGCCGGATCGATCAGCTTGAAGCGTTCGGCGCCATAGTCTTCGGCGAGCAATTGGGCGGGAAGGGCGGCGAAGTCGGGATCGGCATAGAAGCGCGCGACATCGGCATAGGCGAGCCGCTTGGCTTCGACCATGTAGTGCAACGCTTCGGGGCTTCCGCGCTCCCATTGCGACAGGTCGATGTTCTTGAGGATATTGACCATCTGCAGCGCGGCAAAGCCTTGGCTGTTGGGCGGCAGTTCGCACAGCTCGTACCCATCCTTGTAGCCGGCACAGGCGGGCTCGACCCATTCGCTGCGGTGGGCGGCAAAATCCTCGCGCGTGAAGGCGCTGCCCTGCGCCTGCAGGTAATCGACGATCACATCGGTCAGATCGCCGTCGTAATAGGCATCGCGCCCGTCGCGGGCGATCGCCTCGAGCGTGTCGGCAAGGTCCGGATTGCGGAAGATTTCGCCGGCCTCGGGCGCTTCGCCATCGGCGAACCACACCTTGCGCGCATTGCTGAAATCGAACTGGTCCTCGCGCGCCGAATAGGCCTTGAGCGAGCGGGCGAGATACATGCCGATGACCGGCGCGATCGGGTGGCCTTCGCGGGCATAGCCGATGGTCGGCGCCAGGTTTTCGGCCATGGTCCGCTTGCCGAAGCGTTCGTGCATCGCGAACCAGGCATCGACCGTCCCCGGCACGGTGATCGGCAATGCGCCATAGGGCGGCAGGGCGTCTGCCCCATCGAGCTTGTCGAGCAGCTGGTCGAGCGTCTGGCCCTGCGGGCTGCGGCCCGACCCGTTTATGCCGTGCAGCTTGCCGGTCGCGGGGTCGTAGATGATCGCGAACAGATCGCCGCCGATGCCATTGCCGGTGGGTTCCATCAGCCCCAGCGCGGCATTGGCCGCGATGGCCGCATCGACCGCGCTGCCGCCGTCCTTGAGCACGTCGAGCGCGATCTGCGTGGCGAGCGGGTGTGCGGTGGCCGCCATGCCGTGCTGCGCGATCACCGGGCTGCGTGCCCAATTCGCGCCTACGGGCCGCCCGCCGGCGCCGATCTGCTGTTCGATCGCGGGCTGTTCGGCCGTCTCCTGCGCGGTGGCAGGCATGGCGGTCAGGGCGAGGGCGGCTACGCCCGCCAGTAGTGTTCGCATATTCGTCTCCTCAATCGGGAGACGGTGTGACGACTGCGCGTCAGGCTGGCAAGGGGCGCTCTGCGGTTCCGGCGGTCGCCTTGCTGACCAGCCAGATGGCGAGCCAGGCAGCGATGAAGCCGGGGACGATTTCGTAGAGGCCCTGGTCCATGCCCGGGAGCGCCGCATTCCAGCCCAGCGCAATCCATGCGACGACCACTGCGGCGCCGGTGACCAGGCCTGCGACTGCGCCGGCGCCGGTCATCCTGTTCCAGGTCAGCGCGAGGATAATCAGCGGACCAAAGGCCGCGCCGAAGCCTGCCCAGGCGTTGGACACCAGTCCCAGCACCTCGCTATCGGGATTGCTCGCGATCACGATCGCGGCAATCGCCACCAGCGCGACGCAGATCCGTCCGACATTCACGCTCTCGCGCTCCGAGGCATGGCGGCGGAAGAACAGCTTGTAGAAATCTTCAGTGAGCGAGCTCGAGGCAACCAGCAGCTGCGAGCTGATCGTCGACATGATCGCGGCGAGCAGCGCCGCCAGCAGGAAGCCGGTGATTAGCGGGTGGAACAATAGATTGGCGAGCACGATGAAGATCGTCTCGGGATCGTCCACGACGATGCCGTTGCGTTCGGTAAAGGCGCGGCCGGCAATGCCGATGCCGATCGAACCGAGCAGCGCGACGCCCATCCAGGTCATGCCGATGTTGCGCGCCGGACGGACCTTCTCGACCGTGTCGATCGCCATGAAGCGCACGATGATATGCGGCTGGCCGAAATAGCCGAGCCCCCAGGTCACCGCGCTGATGAAGCCAAGCAGGGTGAGGCCTTGGGTGAGGCTGAGGAAACCTTCGACGGGGACGTCGGTCAGCGACCCGCCCGCGCTGCCGCCTTCGCCGAACATCACCACCAGCGGCATCACCGCCAGTGCGACGACCATGATCAGCCCCTGCACGAAATCGGTCAGGCTGACCGCGAGGAAGCCGCCGACCATGGTATAGGCGAGCACCACCAGCGCGGTGATCCAGATGCCGACCATGTAATCGCTCATGCCGATACCCCCGAACAGGCCGGCAAAACTGGTTTCGAACAGCTTGCCGCCGCCCACGAGGCCGGCAGCGGTATAGACCGCGAAAAACACCACCACGATCAGCGCGGAGATGACGCGCAGCGCGACCGCCTTGTCGGGAAAGCGATTGGCGAGGAATTCGGGGATCGTCAGCGCATTGCCATAGCTTTCGGTCTGCGCGCGCAGCCGCGGCGCGACCACGAACCAGTTGGCCAGCGCGCCGATGAACAGCCCGATCCCGATCCACGCCTCGACCAGCCCGCTGGCATAGAGCGCGCCGGGCAGGCCGAGCAGCAGCCAGCCGCTCATGTCAGAGGCGCCGGCGCTCAGTGCGGCGACCGCAGGTGGCAGGTTGCGTCCGGCGAGCAGATAACCCTCGCTCGTATCGGTCGAGCGCTTCCACGCCCATAGGCCGATCGCGATCATCAGAACAAAATATAGGGCGAGCGAAATATAGGTGCCGGTCTGCATGGGCGAGGCATCTAACAGATGGAAATCGCGCTGGCCACCGGGGCCCCGAACCGCCGCTCACGCGGCATTTGGCGGACCTCGCGAGATTGTCGCTGTGGCAAAAATGCGACACGTGCGTTTCATCGCACCGGGGTGCCGGAACGCCTTGGCTCCGCAAACGTCTTACCCGGCAACAGGGTCCACGTAACTAACAGGATTTTCAATGAAAAAATCGACATTTCTGGCCACCGCGATTTTCGCGGGCGCCTTCGCTCAGCCTGCTTTCGCACAGGATGCAGAACCCCGTTTCTTCGACGGCTTCTACGTCGGCGGTAGCTTCGGTCTCGACGCAATCGACGATGAAAATGGTGAAGGCATCACCTTCGACACCGATGGCGACGGGGAATATGGCGACGGGGTCATCACGACGACCGGCGCCAATGCTTTCAGCCCCGGTTATTGCAACGGCGCCGCCAATGGCGCGGAAGCCAGCGACGGCTGCAGCGATGACAAGTCGCGCTACGGCTACGGCATCCGCATCGGCTTCGACCAGCGCATCGGCAATGGTCCGGTAGTTGCCGGCCTGTTGGTCGAGGGCGCGCTGTCGGAATCGGAAGATTACTCGACCGGTTTCAGCACCACCCCGGCGAGCTACACCTTCGTACGCGGACTGGACAAATCGGTCGCTGTGCGTGGTCGCCTCGGCGTTTCGCCCGGCAGCGGCCGTGGCCTGCTCTACGTCACGGGCGGCGTCGCCTATGCCGATATCGATCACGATTTCGTCACCACCAACACGGCCAATTCCTTCACCATGACGAATGATGACGATTGGCAGCTGGGTGGCCAGATCGGCGCCGGCGGCGAGCTCTACCTCACCGACAACATCTCGTTCGGCCTCGAATATCTCTATTCGCGCTATGACGACGACGATGCCTATGTGCTGGTGGGTGCCGGTACCGCGCCTGCAACCAATCCGTTCCTGCTCGATTCGGGTGAAACCGCTCTTCGCCCCTCGGATCCGAACCTGAACATCCATTCGATCCGCACGACGCTGAACTTCCGCTTCTGATCGGCGGATACCTTCAAACGGAAAGGGCGGTCACATCGTGGCCGCCCTTTTTGTATCGGGACTGAGGTTTGCTTTGCGTGGCGCGTCCGGTATTGCCGGTTCAATGCTGCCGATCAGACCCCGCGCCGGTCCAGTTCGCGCATCAGCCGGTCGAACCGTTCCTGCACCACATCGAGCCCGTGCAGCCCGCCATTGATTGCGCGGCGATCGTCCTCGAGCCCGGGGGTCGCGGCGAACTTGTCGAGATCGCGCGACTTCCAGTACCAGCCTGCCCCCATGCAACCGCCTTCACGCGTGCGCAGGTAGTCGGGGATTTTCTCGATCGCCATGCCGATGGATTTGCCGAACTCGGTGCAATTGTGGCGCCCGGTGATCTGCTTGGGCCCGTAGCCGCGGAACCGCCAGCCATCGCCGGGTTCGGTATTGCCGAGATTGCGGCGCCCCCATTCGCCGCCATAGAGCAAATTGGCCAGTTCCTCCTGCCGCGCGAGCGACAGCCCGCGTTCGCCGCGCTTGCGCCCGAGCCGCCGTGCGTCGGCTTCGCTTATCCGGTGGCGGCCGAAGGTCCTCAGCAAGCCGTCGACGCTGTAATTGAGGCTTTCGGTCATGCGGGTCAGGCCGCGGCTCTCGACCGCGATATTGGCGAGGAAGCTGCAGATCTCGCGCCGCGTGTCGATGCCGTAGCGCAGGCACACGGTCTTGATCGGCTCGACCCATTGGGCGAGCTCTTGCGGCGTGTTCTCGGAGAAGGCGAGCTTGAGCAGACCGGCATCGATCTGATCGATGATCGCCGTGTCGCTCGCCTTGTTGCCGTCCTTGGCAGGCGGCGTCTGCGGGGGCTTGGCGGGCGCGTCGCGCTGAAGATCCAGCACCTCCCAGCTGCGCGAACCCACGATGCCGTCGGGCACCAACCCATTGGTGCGCTGCCACGCGCGGATTGCCGCTTCGGTCCGGGGGCCGAAAATACCATCGGCCTGCAGGCCGAGCAGCGCCTGAACCGTCTTGACCGCGTCCGAGCGCATTCCCCGGCGCAGGGTCGGCCGGTCGTGGTCGTCACTTGCCGCGATCGGCGGCGGGGGCGATTTGCCCGCGAGGATTTCGGCGACCTGCGAGCGGAACTGCGACATGTCGAACAGCGGATCGGGCTTGCGCCCGGGCGCCCATTCCTTGTGTCCCAGGCACATGTTCGCCTTGGCGCCGATATGATCGAGAATCGCCGCGACGCCGCGGCGATAGGCATCCATCTGAATTTCGGGCCAGTCGTCATGTGGGCGTCCGCCGTTTTCGCCCTCGATACCGATCAGATGCGTATTGCCGGTATTGCGCAGCCCTTCCCAGGCGCCGGGTCCGGCATGGTTGGCCCGGCCAGCGGCGACGACATAATAGGTCCCGTCGCGCCCGAGGCCGAGGTGGCACAGCGGGCCCCTGAGGTCGGGCCGCCCGTGTATCAGCATGTCGAGCGTGGGCATGTTACCGCCCGCGCGGGTCGCGGTATGGTGGCACAGCACCCCGCGCACGGGACCCATGTCACCGCGCCCGCGGGTACGCCAATCGTGTGTTTCGGCGACTTTGAGACCCGCGCGCTCGAGCACCTCGGGCAGCCATGTCAGAGAATAGCTCATCCCTTCGTCCCCTCGGGTCCATCGTCCGGCTGGGCGACGCCGCCCGATGCAGCGGGCAGGTGCTCGTCGCGGGTGAGGTCATCCTCGTCGATGTCGAGATCCTCGACGCAGCCGTCCTCAGTCTCGTCGTCGGGGGGGACATCGCCTTCGACAACTTCACCGGCCGGTGCCGATCCGACCGCAGCCCCGGCGGGCGCGGCACCCGCCGCGTCGAGATCGGGTTCGGGTTTGCGGAGCACGGGCTTTTCGCCCTCCTGCACCGCCGCCCGTGCCAGCAGGTCGGGGACCAGCCGTTCGGCAAAGCCGCCGACAAAGCCGACGATGCCGATATATAGCTCGTTCAGCTCACCTGCAGCCTCGCCAATCCGCAGATTGACGAAGTCCGATACGACCAGCGCGACCAGCACGGTCCCTGCGATGATGCCGATCGCGACGCGCAGGCCGGCATCCATCCAGTTGTTGACCTTGTTGAGGTCCGGCAGGACGGTGCGTCCGCGGATGGCGAGGGCGATCGAGAAGAAGCTTCCCAAAGCGCCCGCCATTGCGCCGCGCCACAGATCGGTGGCGTCGTCAAAACACCGCGGGTCGAGCTCAGTGTCGCACAGCAGGGAGCGTGCCGCTGCCGCAGCATCATCGACATCCGGCACGGTCAGGACCGCAAACAGGATGCTGAACAGGATGAACGCAAAAGCGATGGTGATGGCGACCAGAAGATATTCGAAGCGCGACCATCCGACGCGTTCCTCGATGACGTCGTCCTTTATCTCCTGCAGCACGGCACCGGCGCCGGTCAGATCGCCTTCCAGCGCGACGATGAGCGCATCGCCGATCCGGCGATCGTAGCGCGCTGCCCGTTGGCGGATGCGCGCGCCGTTCCTGCGCGGGATGATGCCCAGCGTGTGGTATCGATCGGGCTTCTCGCGCCAGTCGTCGATCAGCGCATTGGTTTCGCCGCGCAGGGGTGCGAGCTGCGCCAGCACCTTGCGTTGTTCATCCGAGACATCGGGCGCGTCGGCGAAGTGGACCATCGCGCGTTCCCTGGTCTGGTAGACCGCATATTCGGGTGGCTTGCGCGAATAGAAGTGCAGAACGGGATGGCCTGCCGAATCGAGATCGCCGGCCTTGAGATCGGCGACGTTCACCGTGCGGGCCGCATTGATAACGGGCAGATAGCCATGGCTTCGATCCCCCAATCGATGACGAAGGCAAGCGCAGCAGGCTTTCGGGCCTTGCTTGCCGTAGGTGAGCGATCCGGTGGTTCTTATGTCTGGCTTGTGTTGCCCCAAGGCTACGCCGCGTGCACCGGCATTGATTGTATATTTTGGCGCAGGGGCCGTTCGGGCGCAGGGCGCAGGACGAAAAAGGGGCCGGAAATCATCCGGCCCCTTTCGTATCTCATCAGTTGTCGGCGGGTGATTACCCGGCCGAACGCTTCGCGCGCTTGCGCTCGTGCGGATCGAGGATCGCCTTGCGCAGGCGGATGTTCTCGGGCGTCACTTCGACCATCTCGTCGTCGTCGATATAGGCGATGGCCTGTTCCAGCGTCATAACGCGCGGCGGGGTAAGGCGGATCGAATCGTCCTTACCGGTCGAACGGAAGTTGGTCAGCTGCTTCGACTTCATCGGGTTGACCTCGAGGTCGTCCGGCTTGGCGTTTTCGCCGATGATGATGCCTTCGTAGATCTTCGCGCCGCCGCCGATGAACAGCTCGCCGCGTTCTTCCAGCATGTTGAGCGCGTAGGGTACGGCTTCGCCGGACACCATCGAGATCAGCACGCCGTTCTGGCGGCCTTCGATCTTGCCGCGGTAGGTGTCGTACTTCTCGTAGATGCGGTTCATGATGCCGGTGCCGCGCGTGTCGGACAGGAATTCGCCGTGATAGCCGATCAGGCCGCGCGACGGGGCGGAGAAGGTGATGCGGGTCTTGCCCTGGCCGCTGGGGCGCATTTCGGTCAGCTCGGCCTTGCGGCGCTGCATCTTCTCGACAACCGTGCCCGAATGCTCGTCATCGACGTCGATGACGACCGTTTCGAACGGCTCCATGCGCTGGCCGTTTTCTTCACGGAACAGCACGCGCGGACGGCTGATGCCGAGTTCGAAGCCTTCGCGGCGCATCGTTTCGATGAGCACGCCCAGCTGCAGTTCGCCGCGCCCGGCAACCTCGAAGCTGTCCTTGTCGGCGCTTTCGGTGATGCGGATGGCGACATTGGTTTCCGCTTCGCGATACAGGCGGTCGCGGATCATGCGGCTGGTGACCTTGCTGCCTTCGCGGCCGGCCAGCGGGCTGTCGTTGACGGCGAAACGCATGGCGAGCGTCGGCGGATCGATCGGCTGCGCCTCGATCGGCGTCTTGATCTGCGGATCGGCGATGGTGTTCGAAACGGTCGCCTTCTCAAGACCGGCGATGGCGATGATATCGCCCGCCTCGGCGCTTTCGACCGGCACGCGGTCGAGGCCGTCGAAGCTCAGCAGCTTGGTTGCGCGGCCGACTTCGATGACAGTGCCCTGCGCGTCGAGCGCGTGGATCGGGTCGTTGATGTTGACCGTGCCCGACTGGACGCGGCCAGTGAGCACGCGGCCCATGAAATTGTCGCGGTCGAGCAGCGTCGCGAGGAAGCTGAACGGGGCTTCGGTATCGAGGCCCGGCGCGGGGACGTGGTCGACGATCAGCTTGAACAGCGCATCCAGATTGCCTTCGCGCGCATGCTCGTCTTCGCTGGCGTAACCGTCGCGGCCCGAAGCCCACAGGCTGGGGAAGTCGAGCTGGTCGTCATTCGCATCGAGGCTTGCGAAGAGGTCGAACACTTCGTCGAGCACCGCCTGCGGGCGGGCATCGCTGCGGTCGATCTTGTTGACGACGACGATCGGGCGCAGGCCCAGGCCGAGAGCCTTGCCGGTGACGAACTTGGTCTGCGGCATCGGGCCTTCGGCGCTGTCGACCAGCAGGATCACCCCATCGACCATCGAGAGGATGCGCTCGACCTCGGCGCCGAAGTCGGCGTGGCCCGGCGTATCGACGATATTGATACGCGTGCCGTTCCATTCGACGCTGGTGCACTTGGCGAGAATCGTGATCCCGCGTTCCTTTTCCAGGTCGTTCGAATCCATCGCACGTTCTTCGACGCGCTGGTTTTCGCGGAAGGTGCCGGATTGACGGAAAAGTTGGTCGACGAGAGTTGTCTTGCCGTGGTCGACGTGGGCGATGATCGCCACGTTGCGCAGGTCGCGGGACATGGAATGTGCTTTCTGTTAGCGTGCCGTAGCGTTAACGCATGAGCGGCACGATGCGTTTCGGGCGCGCCCCTAGCTTAGATGCTGCACTGCGACAAGCCGTTGCGGTGTAACGCGAAAGGCACAGTCGCGGACCCCGCTGCGTCACGCGTCGGCTAAACGCTTGAGAGGGCATGCAAGTCTGGTAATCCGCCGCTCGCCTGCGTTATTTGGGGACTGCGCAGCAGACCAAAAAGACGTCTTGAGAGAAGAGGACATTTCATGAAATTCAATACTTTCGGCCGCCACGCGTCCGTTCGTACCGCCTTGCTGGCCGGCGCTGCCGCGCTGGTTCTGCCCGCCGCCGCCCAGGCGCAGGACGCCGACGCTGACATCCAGGCCGACGATACCGATATCGCCGCTCCCGCCAGCGGCAATGTGATCATCGTCACCGCGACCAAGCGCGAGCAGACGCTGCAGGAAACCCCCGTCGCGGTCAGCGTGACCACCTCCGAAGCGATCGAGCAGGCCCAGATTCGCGACGTCGCCGATCTCGCCACGCTGGTCCCCTCGCTGCGCGTCAGCCAGAACCAGAGCTCGTTCGCGACTAGCTATTCGGTTCGCGGCTTCGGCACCGATGGCAACAACATCGGTCTCGAGCCCTCGGTCGCGATGTTCGTCGACGGCGTCTATCGCAGCCGCGCGGTGTCGCAGATTTCCGATCTTCCCGACATCCAGCGCGTCGAAGTGCTGCGCGGCCCGCAGTCGACGCTGTTCGGCAAAAACGCCAGCGCCGGCGTGATCTCGATCGTCACCAAGGAACCGCAGTTCGATTTCGGCGGCATGGTCGAAGCCAGCTACGGCAATTACGACGCGATGGTCGTCAAAGGTTTCGTCACCGGCCCGATCAGCGATTCGGTCGCCTTCAGCGCGGGCGGCGGCATCAACAAGCGGGACGGCTACCTGACCAATGGCGTCAATGGCGACGACATCAACGACCGCGACCGCTGGTTCACCCGCGGCCAGCTGCTGTTCGACAATGGCGGCCCGCTGCGCGTCCGCGTAATCGGCGATTACGACAAGATCGAAGAGCGCTGCTGCGGCGTACTCAACGTGGCGACCTCGGCCGAAATCGGTGCGATCCAGCTGCTCGGCGGCCAGGTCAACGATTTCCGCAACAATCCCGATGGCGATGTCGTGTTCACCGACGTCGATCCGATCAACAACGTCGAGAACTACGGCATCTCGGGCCAGATCGATTACGACTTCGGCGCGCTGGGGCTGACCTCGATCACCGCCTATCGCAAGACCAAGCTCGGCGCCGACCAGGACGTCGACTTCACCAGCCTTCCGGCGGTGAGCGGGGCGAATATCGGCGATGCCGATATCGAAACCTTCACCCAGGAACTGCGGATTGCCTCGGATTTCGACGGCCCGTTCAACTTCCTGATCGGCGGCTATTACTTCGACGAACGCGTCGATACGTCGGACCAGATCGTTTTTGGTCCCGGCTTCCGTCCCTTCGCCGACCTGCTGCTGCAGGGTGCGACCGGGGGCACGCAGAATGTCAATACGCTCGAAGCCACGCTCTCGGCGCTGAACGGCACCGATTACACCGGCCAGTTCTTTGCCGAAGGCCAGGGCTTCTTCAACAACATCGTTCAGGACAATGAAGCGTTCTCGATCTTCGGCAATGTCGATTTCGAGATCACCGATCGTCTCGTCCTCACGCTGGGTGCGAACTACACCAAGGACAAGAAGCAGATCGTCACCAATTCGACGAGCACCGATGTGTTCTCGAACATCGACCTGGTGGCCTCGGGTAACACCGCGATCTTCGCGCAGGGTCTCGCCACGCAGGTCGGCACGCTGCTCGGCCTCGGCCGTCCGGCCAGCCAGGCTGAAATCGGCGCCTTCGCCGGTGCCAACCCGGCCGCCTTCGGCCAGGTTTCGGCGGGCGTGCAGGCCTTCGCCGATGCCAACGATGCCAACCCCGCGGTGAACCCGCTGCTGGCACTGACCCCGTTCCAGTTCCTGCCGCCGATGCAGAACTGCCCGAACGCGGTTGAGGACTGCTCGACCAATGACGACGACTGGAGCTGGAACGTCCGCCTGGCTTACGAAGTCACGCCCACGCTCAACGTCTATGCCAGCTGGGCGACCGGCTACAAGGCACCGAGCTTCAACCTGTCGCGCGACAGCCGTCCGCTGCCGGCCGACTTCGCCGCGCTGCAGGCGCAGGACCTCGCGGTCACCAACCTGCGTCCGGGTACCCGTTTCGCCAATGCCGAGAATTCGGAAGTCTACGAAGTCGGCATCAAGGGTAACTGGAGCCGTGCTGCGGCGAACCTGACCTTCTTCCAGCAGTCGATCGAGGATTTCCAGGCGAACACCTTCACGGGTACGTCCTTCATCCTGTCGAATGCCGGCAAGCAGGAAACCTTCGGGGTCGAATTCGACGGCCAGTTCTACGCCAGCGATGCGCTGACGCTGAGCGTCGCGATGACCTATCTCGATGCGCAGTACGATAACTTCGTCGCTTCGCCCGTGGGTGATCTTTCGGGTGAACCGGTTGCCGGCGTGCCCGAACTGTCCGCCGTCTTCGGCGCGCAGTACAACAAGGAAATCAACTCGCGCGGTGATCGTGTCATCCTGCGCGGCGATTTCTCCTACTCGTCGCCGGTGCAGATGGTTGACGGCCTGACCAACTACATCGTGGTTGATCCGGCCACCGGTGAACGCGACTTCGGTCCGGCCCGCGCCGCGGCCGCTGCCTTCAAGCGCGAGGTCAACAGCCTCAACGCATCGTTCACCTATGCCTTCGACATGGGGCTGGAACTGACCGTGTGGGGCCGCAACCTGCTCGACGACCGGTACCTGACCACGGTCTTCCCCGCAGTGGCGCAGGGGCAGGCGATCTCGGGTTACCCGAACCAGCCGCGCACCTACGGCGTGGCCGCAAGGTTCCGCTTCTGATCGAAGCCGGCATCTAGAAAAGGGAAGGGGGCCTGCGGGCCCCCTTTTCTTTGCCTGAAGCGTGTAGCTCGGCGAGGGTCATGCCATGCCCGTCGCCATTCGCGCCGCGGGGGCTAACCCCCGAGCATTGCCGCCGGGCCGCAATTCGCGACGTTCTATCGCACGATGGGTGCGACGCGTGCCGTCGGTATCGATCTCGGGACGTAGCTTGCCGCCTCGACGCTACAAGGTCGGCGCCGCCGCCTAGAGCGCGCGCAATGCCTGGGCAGGCTTGGCGCGCAGCAGCGGCAGCGAGGCGCCCAGCGCGAAGGCCAGCACCACGCCAATGCCGAGACCCAGCACGGCGAGCACCACGCTCCAGTCGGGCAACCAGTCAAATTCGAACAATTGCGTGACCACCAGCCATGCGGCCAGGCTACCGATGCCCAGCGCGACCAGCGCGAGTGCGGTGGCAAGCGCGCTGTACTCGATAAGCTGCATCAGCAGAATTTGCCGCCGGTCCGCTCCCAGCACGCGCAGGACCACCGTATCGTAGGTCCGCGCCGCGCGTGCGGCGGCAATCGCGCCCAGCAGCACCGCGAGGCCCGCCAGGACCGCGACGCTGGCCGCGGCGAGCGTGGCCAGCCCGACCTGTTCGAGGATCGTGCGCGCCTGTTCCAGCACCCCGCCGACTTCGATGACCGACGCCGAAGGCAGCGCTGCAACCAGCGCCTGGAGCAGGGGCCCCGTGGGCGTGCCGGGGCTCAGTTCGACCGTCGCGGCCAGATTGTGCGGCGCATCGCTGATCGCATTGGGGCTGAGCACGAAGACATAGTTGAAGCCCAGGCTTTCCCAGTCGATCCGGCGCAGGCTGGCGATCCGCGCGGTGCGTTCGACCCCGAGGATGCCGAAGGTCAGCATGTCGCCCACCTCCAGCCCGGCGGCCTCGGCGAAATCGGCATCGATCGAAACCAGCGGCTCGCCGCCGTAGAACGGTCCCCACCACTCACCCTCGGTCAGTTCGTTGCCTTCGGGCAAGTGATCGGCATAGGTCAGCCCGCGCTCGCCGCGTAGTGCCCAGGCGCCGTCGGGAATATCCTCCAGCGCGGATGTACGGGTCATCGCCCCCTCGCGGCCGAAGGCGAGCACTGCGCCGCGCAGCGCGGGGACGGTGCGCCAGTTGGCATCGGGATCGGCCTCGCGCACCAGAGTCTCGAACTCGGTCACCTGGTCGCGCGGGATATCGAGCACGAAATAGTCGGGCGCGCGGTCGGGTACGCGCTTGGCGATATTGCCGTCGATCGCGCTCTGCACGGCAGCCAGCAGTACGAAGGCGGCAAGTCCGAAGCCGAGCGCGGTAACCAGCGCGCCGGTCGATGAGCCGGGCCGGTGGAGGTTTGCCAGCGCATTGCGCGCGACGGGGCTATGCGGACGCGGGAGCGATGCGGCGACCTTGCGGATACCCCAGCCCAGCAGTGCGAGCAGGCCAAGCACCGCCGCCGCCCCGGCAAGGAATCCGCCCGACAGCAGCGGGTTCTCGGCAGTCAGCAGCGCCAGCGCGACGATCGCGGCCAGTCCGCCGCCGACCAGCAGCAGCGCCTGCGGATCGCGGGCGAGCGGCGCGACGCGCGCGCGCATCAGCGCCATGGCGGGGAAATGGCGCGCGCGCAGCAGCGGGGGGCGGCGAAGACCAGCGCCACCAGCATGCCATAGGCAAGCGCGAGCAGCAGCGCACCGGGATCGATCACGACCCCGCTCGATACGGGCAATAGCCCTTCGAGTGCACGCGCGAGCAGCGGCACGGCAGCCACGCCCACGGCGATCCCCGCAAGGCTCCCGACCAGCGCGGCAGCGACGATCTGCAGCGCATAGATACGCGCGATATCGCCGCTCGACGCGCCAAGGATCTTAAGCGTGGCGATGCCCTGGCGCCGGGCGTCGAGATAGGAGGTCACGCCGCCGCCGATGCCGATCCCGGCAATGACTAGTGCGGCGAGGCCGACCAGCGTGAGAAATTCGCTCATTCGGTCGACGAAGCGGTCGGTCCCCGGTGCGGCGCGGTCGGCGGTGTCGATATCGAACCCGGCTTCGGGAAAGCGGTCTTCCAGCGCTTCTTCGACGTCCGCGGCATCGCGCGCCTGCGCGAAACGGACGCGGGTTTTGGACTGGTACATCGAACCGGGCGCGATCAGCCCGGCGCGCGCCGGCAATTCCTCGGCCACGATGATGGTCGGTCCCAGCTGGAACCCTTCGCCCAGCCGGTCGGGTTCGTCGGCGATGATCCCGCCCACGCCAAGCGTCTCGGTCCCGATAGCGATACTGTCGCCGGGCGCCACGCCCAGCCGGTCGGCCGCGCCCTGCGACAGCCACGCCTCGTCAGGTGCGGGGGCGCCGACCGCGCGGCCATCGGCCAGCGTCAGCGTGCCATAGAGCGGGTAGGCAGCATCGACCGCCTTCAGTTCGATCGGGGCCGCCTGGTCGTCATAGCGCGCCATTGCCTGCATCCGCGTGCCCGCGGATACCTCGCCATACTCCTCCAGCGCGGCGCGTTCGGTCTCGTCGAGCGAACGCTGCCACAATTCCACCTGGAGGTCCCCGCCGAGATATTCGCGGCCATTGGCCTCGATCTCGCCCTCGATCGCGGCGGTCAGCGACCCGATCGCGGCCAGCGCGCCAGTGCCGAGGAACAGGCAGACCAGCAGCAGCCGCAGCCCCCGGAAACGCGCATTGAGATCGCGCCGCGCGATACGCCAGGCGGTGCCCCAGCTCATGCCGCAGTGTCGGTGGCGATACGGCCATCGGCGAGTTGCAGCACGCGCTCGCAATGTTCGGCGAGTTCGGGGTCGTGCGTGATCACCAGCAGCGTGGCGCCGGTTTCGGCGCGCCGTGCGAACAGCAGTTCGACGATTTCGTGCCCCGTGGCGACGTCGAGATTGCCGGTCGGTTCGTCGGCGAAGATCAGATCGGGGCGCGCGGCGGTGGCGCGGGCGATTGCCACGCGCTGCTGCTCGCCGCCCGAAAGCTGCTGCGGGTAATGGTCGAGCCGGTGACCGAGGCCGACCGCTTCGAGTTCGGCCCGCGCGCGCGCCTGCGCATCGCTTTCGCCCGCCAGTTCCATCGGGGTGGCGACGTTTTCGAGCGCGGTCATAGTCGGCAGCAGATGGAAGGCCTGCAGCACGATCCCGATCCGTCCGCGCCGTGCATGGGCCAGCGCGTCCTCGTCCATCGCGGCGAAATCCTCCCCCGCCACCTGCAGCGTCCCGCCACTGGCGCGTTCGAGACCCGAGAGCACGGCCATCAGCGAGCTTTTGCCCGAACCCGAGGGGCCGAGCAGCGCCACGGTCGATCCGCGCGCGATATCGAGGTCGATCCCGCGCAGGATCTCGACCGGCGCTTCGCTGGTACCGAGGGTGAGGGTGAGGTTGCGGGCGGAAATCGCGGCTTGAGAGTTGGTCACCTTGCTGCGATGGCATGCGGCCCAGTGTTGCACAAGGAATCTCGCCGATGCGTCTCGGGCCTTTGTCGATCATGCTCCTCGCCTTCGGGCTGGCCGCCTGCGGCAGTGCGGACGAGGTGGCCGAAGCACCGGGGCCCGCGCGGGACGCAGTGTCGGCGCCTGCCACGGATGCCGTGGTGGAGGGCCCCGAACGCCGCATCCTCGCGTTCGGCGACAGCCTGTTCGCAGGCTACGGGCTGGAAGAGCAGCAGGGTTATCCCGAACAGCTCGAGGCGGGCCTGCGCGAGCGCGGCATCAATGCGCGCGTGGTCGATGCAGGCGTGTCGGGCGATACCAGCGCGGCGGGGCGCCAGCGGCTCGCCTTTACGCTCGATGCGCAGGCAACCACGCCCGACCTCGTCATCCTCGAACTGGGCGGCAACGACATGCTGCGGGGGATCCAGCCCGAGCAGACCCGCGCCAATTTCGCTGCCATGCTCGACGAACTGCGCACGCGCGGTATCCCGGTGCTGCTGATGGGCATGCGCTCGCCGCCCAATTACGGCAGCGAATACCAGCAGCAGTTCGACAGCATTTATGGCGATCTTGCGCAGCAATATGATGCCGCGCTGGTGCCGTTCTGGCTCGACAGCATCTATGAAGACCGCAGCATGTTCCTGCCCGATCGCATCCATCCGACTGCGGCGGGGATAGCGGCGCTGGTCGATGATACGGTGGACGACGTCGAAGCCGCGCTGCCGCCCGCTTCCTAGGCGCGCTCGACCGCGCCCGCGCCGACGCGCCAGACGGCGGCTTCATCCGCGATCGTGCTGAAGGGCGCCGCCTCAGTGCCCGTCATCCACACTTGCGCGCCGCTGCCGCGCAATTGCTCGAACAGCGCCGCGCGGCGGACCGGGTCGAGATGCGCGGCGACCTCGTCGAGCAGCAGCAGCCCGGCGCGTCCCTGCGCGGCCAGGCCCGCATGGGCGAGGGTGATCGCGACCAGCATAGCCTTCTGTTCGCCGGTCGAGCTTTGCGCGGCGGGCACGCGCTTGGCGGCATGGACCACCTCCAGTTCGTCGCGATGCGGCCCCGCCAGCGTGCGCTGCGCGGCGCGGTCGCGCGCGCGGTTGTCGAACAGCGCCTGCGACAGCCCGTCGGCATGGTCGGGCGCACCGGGTGCATAGGTGAGGGCGGGGCGCGCGAAGGGTTCGGCGGGCATTTGGGCAAGCCGCACCGCCAGCGTTTCGACCAGCCGCGCGCGCCCGCGCATCAGCGCCGCGCCATGTGGGACCATCTGCGCCTCGATCGCATCGAGCCATGCGCCTTCGGGTTCGCGCCGGTCAGCGAGCAAGCGGTTGCGTTCGCGCAAGGCGGCTTCATAGCGGGCGGCATGGCCGGCATGCGCGGGGTCGAGCGCCAGCGCCAGGCGGTCCATATATCGCCGCCGATCGCCGGCCGGACCGGTGAACAGGCCGTCCATCGCAGGCGTCAGCCAGGTGACCGCCAGCCATTCGCCCAGACCCGTCGCGCTGCTTTCCGCGCCATTGATCCGCACCCGGCGGCGGCCCGGATTGGCGCTGTCGGCATAGGTGCCGAGGCGGAGCGGGGCATCATCCTGCCGCAGGTCGGCGCCTATGCGGAAGCCGGCGCCGCTATCGCTACGCATCATGTCGCTCAATGCGGCGCGGCGCAGGCCGCGTCCGGGTGCGAGCAGCGACAGCGCCTCGAGGATATTGGTCTTGCCCGCTCCGTTCTCGCCCACCAGCAGGTTGAACTGCGCGGTTTCGCCCAGCTCGGTCGCGGCGTGGTTGCGGAAGTCGATGAGTGAGATGCGGTCGAGCGCCATGGGTCGGCTGGCGATAGCGCGGGCGCGCGGACCCTGCTACTCGAAAGGCGCATATCCAACAGTTGGGGAAATTTCCCAACCTTTCGGATTGATGAACGGATCGGGATCGGGCTGTTCAGCAAGAAATGGCGGAAATCTGCGGTTTTTCGAGTTTGGCACACCCGTTGCAATCATTGGGATATCCCGGATGGTCCGGGGCCAAACAAACCAAGGATCAGGAGAACCACAATGAACACCTTCGAAAACGCCAGCAACCGCGCTCTCGCCGCCATCTTCGCTCTCAGCATCTCGGCCGTCTTCATGGCCGCTGCGATCGTCCCCGCCAGCCCCGCCGGCTTCATCGCCTGATCGCCCCGATCACGCACTCTCGCATCGAAAGGAAAGGAATTATGTTCAACTCGGAAAACGGCAACAAGCTCTTCGCAGCTGCCTTCTCGCTCGTCCTCTCGGCAGTGGCCTTCGCCACGGCTATCCTCCCGGCCTCGCCCAATGGAGTGATCGTATGAGCCAGCTGAAGCACCGCGATGAGGACCGCGCCGTCCGCCCCAGCAAGAGCTTCGCGCTCGACCGCAATGGCGGCAAGCTGATGGGCGTCTGCTCCGGCATCGCCCGCTACTTCGGCATCGACGTCACCTGGGTTCGTATCGGGTTCGTCGCAGGAACGCTGCTCGGCTTCGGCAGCTTCATCCTGATCTACCTCGCGATCGGACTGATCGCCGACTGACCACGGCCTCGCGCCAACCGACCCGGTTTTCGTGCCGGTCGTGGCTCAAAACAGAGAAAACCGGGAGGGGCCATCTGGCCCCTCTCTTGATTCCGGCCCCCGGGTCACATCGCCGAAATGCCGCCGTCGAGCTTCAGCTCAGCGCCGGTCATGAAGCGGCTTTCATCGCTCGCCAGATAGACCACCGCATTGGCGATATCGTTGGGTTCGCCCACGAACTTGAGCGGGATCTGCCGCGCCAGTTTCTCGAGCAGGACACCCTTTTCGATATTGTGGTTCTTCGCGGTCCCGTCGAGGATCGGCGTATCGACGAAGGTCGGATGGATCGAATTGCAGCGGATCTGCATGTTCTTCTTGGCGCAATGCAGCGCGATCGACTTGCTCAGCATCCACACCGAAGCCTTGCTGGCGTTGTAAGCGGGCATCGTGTCGCTCGCGATCAGCCCCGCAATGCTCGAAATGTTCACGATCGATCCCGGCGCGTGTTCGCGCATCAGCGGCAGCGCCTTCTGGCAACCGTGAAAGATCGAATCGACATTGATCGCAAAACAGCGCTTCCAGTCGTCGAAGTCGCAGGTCTCGATATTGCCCGCCACACCGATCCCGGCGTTGTTGACCAGCACGTTGAGCCCGCCCATCTGCTCGCGCGCGGCCGCGACGGCGGCTTCCCAGGCCTGCGGATCGGTAACGTCGTGCTGGATGGCAAAGGCGGTGCCGGAACCCAGCTGCTCGTTGATCATCGAAGCGGTTTCCGCTGCGCCGTCGCCATTGATGTCGGTGCACAGCACGCGCGCGCCTTCTTCGGCCAGCCGGGTGGCATGCGCGCGCCCCAGACCCTGCGCCGCACCCGTTATCAGCGCCAGCTTACCCGCGCACCGCGGCTCGCGTTCCTTTGCCATCTCTCACTCTCCTGCCAGTAATCCCTGTCCCAGCAGCAAGAGCATGCGCACGTCGATCCCGCAACCATCGGCGCGCTTGGCGGCGATAAAGCTCTGGATGTCGGCCAGCGCGACGCGGTGTACGGTGATGTTCTCTCCCGCCACGCCGCCGCCTTCGCCGACTTTGGTCAGCTGGCGCGCGCGGACCAGGGTGAAGCTTTCGCTGACCATCCCGGGCGAGGACCAGAAACAGCCCTGGTCTTCGAGAATGGCGGCGCGGTAGCCGGTTTCCTCCTCGAGCTCGCGGCCGGTGGCGACCAGCGGGTCCTCGTCGGCGAGATCGTCCTCGTCGCCGATCAGCCCCGCGGGCAGTTCGATGCAGGGACAGCCCAGCGGTACGCGATATTGTTCGACCAGCAGGACATGGTCGTGCTCGTCGACCGCCAGGATTACCGCCGCGCGGATATTGCGCGGGCGGCCGACATATTCCCACCGCCCGCGTTTCTTCGCGGTGATGTACTTGCCCTGCCAGACGATCTGCTCGTCCGCATCATGGTCGGGGACCGACATGGTCAGACCTCGATCAGGCGGTCGGGCAATTCGTTTTCGTCATCCTCGCTGCGCGGGAAATGTTCGGACAGCACCTGGCCGACATCGCGTACGCCAGCGGCCAGCCCTTCGGCGATATGGCCCTGTTTGATCTCGGCCAGCATGTCCGCCATCGCCTCGCCCCAGACCTCCGCCGGGACGATTGCGGCGATCGGCTGGTCGGCGACGATTTCGGCGCGATGTTCGCGCATCGACAGGTAAAGCAGCACGCCGGTGCGGCCATGTGTGCGCCGTTCGGCGCCGACCTTGAAGTGCTTGATCGCGCGGGCATGCGTGCGCGCGGTCTTCACCGGGCCCGGGGTCAGCATGAAGCGCAGCGGGTCCCAGCTCACCAGCAGCCAGCCGATCACGAAGGCGACCAGCCCCAGCGCAATCGTCATGCTCGCCAGTTCGCCGGTGGTCCATTCATGTGTCCAGCCGCCGACCAGCGCGTCCCACAGATCCATGAAGGGCTGGGGGATCATCGCGAAAAGGCTCATTGCCGAAAAGGCGAGCGCCGCCGCCCAGACCAGCACGACGTCGTTGTACTCGTCGCTCCGGTCGGCCAGCACGGTGACGATTTCGCCGCTGGTGGTGAGTTCAGCCTGCGCCACCGCATCGGATACGATCTTGTGATCGGCTTGCGAAAGATAGCCCATTACCACCCCCCGGAGGCGCCGCCGCCTCCGAAACTGCCACCGCCGCCGGAAAAGCCGCCGCCGCCGAAACCACCGCCGCCGCCGAAGCCGCCACCGCCGCCCCAGCCGCCGCCGCCACCCCAGTCGTCGCCGCCGACGCCGCGGGCAATCGCCTTGCCGGCTTCCCACAGGATGATGTCGCCCACGACCCCGCCCACGCCGCCGCGGCGATAGCGCCGGCTGCGTCCGCCGCGGAACATCGGCAGGATGAAAAAGAAGAATATGAACCCGAGCCAGATCAGCGCGCCCACGGGAAAGCCGCCTTCGCTGTCGCGCTCTGCCGTGTGTTCCTGCGCCACGCGCGCGGCTTCTTCGGGCGGCAGTTCGAGCTGGGTGATGATCTGGTCGGCGCCCCAGGCGATGCCGCCCGAATAGTCGCCTTCGCGGAAGAAGGGCTTCATGCCCTCGACATATTCGAAAGCCAACCCATCGGGGATCACCCCTTCGAGGCCATAGCCCACCTCGACGCGCATCTTGCGCTCGTTGGGCGCGACGACGAGGATGATGCCGTCATTGCGCTCGGCATCCCCCAGCGCCCATTCGCGCCCCAGCCGATAGCTGTAGTCGGCAATGTCGTAACCTTCGAGATCGGGCACGGTGAGGATCACGAACTGCCGCTGGTTTGCTTCCTCGAAAGCATCGAGCTTGGCAGTCAGCGCCGCTTCGGTGGCATCGTCGATGATGTTCGCGGCATCGACCACCGGCGCGGTGCCGCGTTCTGGAAAGGTCTGCGCGGCGGCGGGCAGGGCCAGGCCTCCGAGGAGGCCAAGCCCCGCCGCCAGCGGCAGGATCAAGCGGGCGAGGAGTGTGCGCATTCCAGCGCCGCTCAGTTCGCGGCGTCGCTATCCGAGCGCATGTTCAGCTCGGGCGCGGTTTCGGCGCCTTCGGTGACTGCCTGGTAGGGCACCATCGGTTCCGCACCGTGGATGATGTTCGCGCCGATCGTATCGGGGAAGGTGCGGATGGTGGTGTTATACTGGCGGACCGCCTCGTTATAGTCGCGGATCGCGACGCGGATGCGGTTTTCCTGGCCTTCGATCTGGGTCATGAAGCGGCCGAAGTTTTCCTGGCTGCGCAGTTCGGGATAGGCTTCGACATTGGCCATCAGGCGCGACAGCGCGCCGCCGAAGGTGTTCTGCGCTTCCTGGTACTGCGCCATCTTCTCGGCATCGCCGAGATCGTCGCCATCGATCTGGATTTCGGGACGCGTTGCCGAAGCACGCGCCTGCACCACCGCCTCGAGCGTGTCGCGTTCCTGCTCGGCCGAGCTCATCACGATCTGCTCGAGATTGGGCACGAGGTTCGCGCGTTCCTGGAACGCGGCCTCGACATCGGCCCATTTCGCCTTCGCGGTCTCCTCGGCCGCGGGCACCGAGTTGATCCCACAGGCCGACAGGACCAGCGCGGCGGCAGCGACAATGGAGGTTCGAAAAGCAGCCAAGCGGTTCATGAAAAATCCCTCGTGTGGTAAACGTGTCTTGTCTAGATAGCACACCTTTCCGACCTTTCAAGATTAACGCGATCTTGTCGTCCCGCGGTGTCAGTGGCAGAAAGCCCCACGATTACGATGGTAAACAGGGACTGCCGCATGTTAAAAGATTTCAAGGATTTTATCGCCAAGGGCAACGTGATCGATCTCGCCGTGGCGGTCATCATCGCCGGCGCTTTCGGTACGATTGTCGCATCGCTAACCGACGAGGTTATCATGCCGGTCGTCGGCGCGCTGTTCGGCGGGGCCGATTTCTCCAGCTATTTCATCCTCCTCACCACGCCGGAAGGCTATGAAGGGTCGCTCACCGACTATGCCGCGCTCAAGGAAGCAGGCGCTGCGATGATCGGTTACGGCGCCTTCATCACCGCGATCATCAACTTCGTGATCCTGGCGTTCATCATCTTCCTGCTGGTGCGCTACGCCAAGAAGGTGATGGCCGAGTTCGAGGAGAAGGAAGAAGCGGCGGCACCCTCCGGTCCGACCGAGATCGAGCTGCTGACCGAAATCCGCGACGCGCTGAAGAAGTAAAATTGCCGCGCCTGCCCGCCAGCGGTGCGGGGGGAGGGCTACGGCCCGTCCCGCATCCGGCGGGTATGTGGCTGCATACACTTCACATTAAGCCGGCAGGGTCTATATGGGTCCTGCCCGTTTCGGCGGGATATGGCGATAAATGGCGCTGTGTAATAGGTACAACGGACCCGGGGGCAGTACCCGGCGGCTCCACCACAAACCGCTGAAATGGCGGATTATGACGGGGCCGAACTAGGATCGACGTGTGCTGAAACGCAGTGGTTTTGCTCGGGCTGAGTACCCCGTAAAAATGTTCACAACACACAAGTGCCAACGATAACGAAGCACTCGCTCTCGCAGCGTAATTTGATGGCCTAGCGGCCTGAATTTACAAAGCTAAAGCGCGGTTGGACCCACCGGGCAACAGAAGCGGATTCCGGGGCTCCGGGGGTAGCTAGCAACAGAAACCCCCACCTTCTTCCAGATTTGCTTGGCAGGCGGACCTCAGTCCGCGGTCGGATCGCGCTCCGCGGCCGCCTTGGCCTCGCGTTCGTAGCGCAGCGCGTCGAGGATCTTCGCCCCGCCGAGGAACACCGCGCCCGCGGTTGCCGTGAACAGCAGATAGCCGCCCCATCCGGGATATTCGACCGTGTAATGGGCGCCGCGTGTCATCGCGCCGAGGGCAAGCGCGAAGATGATCAGAAACGCCTCAAGACGCGTCTTGATCACAAACAGCCGCTTCATCTTCCCGAACACGCTCGCTTTGGCCTCCACCCTTAACCCTTTACACCTGCAAGCCACGTGCCACCGGCGCGTTACTGCGATGTACAGTGGTTAATATTGCATGGAGTGTAAAAGCGCCCGACGCAGGGGTCCAGTGTCTTAACGCAGGCGGCGTCGTTCAGGCGAGTTCGTCCAGCGAAAGCACGGAAAGCAGCGCCTCGCGCGCCTCGATCACGACCTTGGCGAGTTCATCCGAGCCGACCTGCTCGGGGTCGATCCGCGCGGGCCAGTGGGCTGCGATGACCGATTCGATTCGCTGCGCCTTCATATCGTCGAGCAGGAACCGCGCATCGACCGTGGCCGGATCGGCCACCACGCGCAGCCGCAGACAGGCGGGGCCGCCACCATTCGCCATCGACTGGCGCACATCGACCGGGATGACGTGGCGGATCGGGCCGTTCGAGGCGAGCATGCTTTCGCACCATGCCCAGACGCTCGCGCTGTCCTGGCATTCGCTCGGCACCACCAGCGCCATCTCCCCGCTCGGCAGCGTCAGCAGCTGGGCGTTGAACAGATAGGTCCGGATCGCCTCTTCGAGGCTGACCGCGCTTGCGGGAACTTCGACGACATGGATGCGGGGAAAGGCGGCGAAAATCGCTTCGTAGGCGTCCTTGCGATCGGCGAAGGCGAGTTCATGCGTGAACAGCACGTTCTGGTTCGCCACCGCGACGACATCGTTGTGAAACGCGCCTGCTGCAATGGCCGCGGGGTTCTGCTCGACGAATACGCAGCGCGCGGGATCGAGGCCGTGGAGGCGCGCGACCGCACGGCTGGCCTGTTCATGCTGGCGCGCGGGGAAGCGTCCGCCGGGGCGGCCATAGACGAACACCTCGACTCCGGGGGCGTCGTGGCTGTCGCACAGCCGCATGTGATTGGCCGCGCCCTCGTCGCCGAAGCTGGGCGGGATCGCATCATGCACTGCGAAATGCCGCGTATCGCCAAAGGCGATCTTCAATTGCGCCTGCGTGTCGCGCCATTCCTGGGCGCGGTGGACCATGGTGACGAGATTGGCGGGGGTCAGATGGCAGCGCCCGTCGGCCGTATCGGGCGCGGGGCTGACGGTCGCCGCATTGGCAGTCCACATCGCGCTGGCCGACCACGCCGCTGCCACCAGCGCGCGATCGGTATCGGGGCCGATGGCAAGGTCGCGCAGCAGAACGGGGTTCGGGCGCGGCAGCGGCAGCAGGAAACCCTGCGCCAGTCCGCGCTCCATATTGCGGCGCATCTTGGCCACGCCCTGCAGGGCCGCCGCGCGCGGGAAAGAGGCATCGCCGCGATGGCTCGCGCTGGCGATATTGCCGGGGCTGAGCCCTGCGTAATTGTGGGTCGGGCCGACGATCCCGTCGAAATTGATCTCGACCAGCCCGCTCATCGCGCCACGCTCCACACTTCGTCGCCGGCGCCAACCCCAAGCGCTTCGGCGCAGATCGTATCGATCGATATCGATCCGTCCTCGGCGATTTCGCGCATGCCATAGGCGCTGCGGAAAGTGTCGAGCGTGCCGGTGGCGATCAGCGCGCGCTCCCCGATATCGAGATCGGTTGCGGCGACCTTGCCCGGCTGCGCCTGGCGGATGCTGCGAACCTGGTCGGTCCGCGCCAGCATGGTCGGGCCGCCATCGAAGATGTCGACATAGCCCTCGGCGGCGAAGCCCTCGTTTTCCAGCATCCGCATCGCGGCGCGGCCGCTCGGGTGGGGCACGCCGATGACCTTCTTCGCTTCCTCGTCGAGCATGGCGACATAGACCGGGTGCTTGGGCATCAGATCGGCGATGAACTGGTTGCCGTTGATCGCATTGAAATAGTCGGCTTCCTGGAAGGTCATCCCGAAGAAGCGGCCCGCGACGCCGTCCCAGAAGGGCGAACCCCCGCGGTCGTCGATCACACCGCGCAATTCGGCGATGATGCGATCGGCAAAGCGGCTGCGGTGCATCGCGACGAAGAGATAGCGGCTGCGGGCGAGCAGCAGGCCGAGCCCGCCCGCGCGTTCGCCCGGGTGGAGGAACAGCCCGCCGACTTCGGAGGAGCCTTCGAGATCGGTGACGAGGCTGAGCAACTCGGCGCGCACGGTGCGGTCGAGTTCGCGGCTGTGCTGGGTCAGCGTGTTGAGCCGGTAGCTATAGAACGGCCATTGCTGCCCGACCTGGCTGAACAGCTGGCAGGTGCCGCGCACCTGGCCGGTCTCGGTGTTTTCCAGCACCAGGGTGAACTGGTCGTCGCCCAGATCGTCATTGGTCCGGGCAAAGGCTTGCTCGGCCCGTTCGAGCTTGCGCGTCAGCGCCTCGCGGTCGGCGGGCAGATTGGTGAAGCCGCCACCGGTCAGCTTGGCCATCTCGTAGAGATGTTCGAGGTCGATGATATGCGCGGCGCGCAGGCGGAAGGTCACAGATGGTCTCCGGTGGAAAGCTTGGCGAGCACGAGCGCGGACAGCGCGGCGCGCTCGCGAAGGCTTGGCACGATCATGAATTCGTCGGGTGAGTGGATCGCCCCGCCGCGGACGCCGAGCGTATCGACCACCGGTACGCCGGTGGCGGCGATATTGTTGCCATCGCACACGCCGCCGGTGCTTTTCCAGCCGATCTGCTGGCCCAGCTCGGCACCGCAGGCCTTGACCAGGTCGAACAGGCGCTGTGCCTTGGCATCGACCGGCTTGGGTGGCCGCGTGACACCGCCATGGCGATGGATGCCAACCTCGTGCTGCGCGGCGACCTGCGTGATCAGCGCCTCCAGCTCAGCCTCGAAACGGCTCATCGCGTCGGTCGACTTGGGGCGGATATTGAACCGCAGCACGGCAAGGTCGGGGACGACATTGTTGGCGCTGCCGCCCTCGATCTTGGCCGGATTGACGGTGAGGTCCTCGGCTTCGAGCGCCTTGATCCGCAACACCAGGTCGCTTGCCGCGACGATCGCATTGCGCCCGTCCTGCGGATTGCGCCCGGCATGCGCGGACTTGCCCGTGAAGGTAACCGAATAATTGCCCGTCCCGCCGCGCGCATGCGCCAGCGTGCCGTCGGGCAGCGCGCTGGGTTCATAAGTGAGCGCGGCATATTTCCCGCGCGCCAATTCCTCGATCAGCGCGCGGCTGGCGAGGCTGCCGGTTTCCTCGTCCGAATTGATCATCACATCGTAACCCACGCGCTGCGACCCTTCGATCCCCTCGAAGGTCGTGAGCGAATGGAGGATGACGTTGAGCCCACCCTTCATGTCGGCGGTGCCGGGGCCGTTGATCGTCTCGTCGTCGAGCCAGACGGTATTCTGGAACGGGTGATCGGCGGGGAACACCGTGTCCATATGTCCGGTCAGCACGAAGCGGCGTTCCGCCTCGGGACGCACGCGGAGCACCATGTGGCGGCCATGCGGCTTTTCGAACTCATGCCCCTCGGCGGAGATTGCCGTGACCGTCGCGGGTTCGACCAGTTCGATCTCGCCGGGGAGCGTGCTGAAAGCACCGGCGAGCACATCTGCCATCTGCGCCAGCCCGGCGATATTGGCGGTCCCCGTGTTGATGGCCGCCCAGTCCTGCACCTGGCCCAGCATCGTATCGGCGTCGATCGCGTCGAGGAGGGCTTGAGCGGGCATATCCGGTTTCATGCGTAACGTCCTTAATCCTGCGGTTGACCGAGTCCACCCCGTGCCTTGCATTGATCAACCGCTGGCGGCATAGACCGTGGTGCTCCTCCCCGGGTTCGACATCGCCAGTTTTTCATACCCCCCGAGGAGTTCCATGACCGAATATGTAACGCGCGCCGGAATCGAAACCGATCCGCAGCTTGCCGCTTTCATCGATACCGAAGTGCTGGGCCCGCTGGGCCGCGACAGCGATGCCTTCTGGCAGGGTTTCACGGATTTGCTGGGAAGGTTCGCCCCGCGCAATGCCGCGCTGCTCGCCAAACGCGAGGATTTGCAGGCCAAGATCGACGCGTGGCATGGCGAGCGCGCGGGCCAGCCGCATGATGCCGCCGCCTATCGCAGCTTCCTCGAGGATATCGGCTATCTCGTCCCCGAACCCGGTGATTTCACCATCGGGACCGGGAATGTCGATCCCGAGATCGCTACCATGGCGGGGCCGCAGCTGGTGGTGCCGATCCTCAATGCACGCTTCCTGCTGAATGCCGCCAATGCGCGCTGGGGCAGCCTCTACGACGCCTTCTACGGCACCGATGCCCTCGACGCGCCGCCGGCCCAGCCGGGCGGTTATGACGAACTGCGCGGCGCCGCCGTGGTCGCCGAGGCCAAGCGCTTTATGGACGAGGCGGTCCCCCTGGCCGATGGTCGCAAATGGGCCGATCTTGCCGATGTGAAGGATAAGGGCATTCCGCTGGCCGATCCGGCGCAATGCCTCGGCTGGAACGAGACATCATGCTTCTTCCGCCACAACGGCCTGCATATCGAAGTGGTCTTCGATGCCGCGCATCCGGTCGGCAGCACCGACCCCGCCAGCATCGCCGACATCGTGCTCGAATCCGCATTGACCACGATTGCCGATTGCGAGGATTCGGTCGCGGCGGTCGATGCCGAGGACAAGCTCACCGCCTATCGCAACTGGCTCGGCGTGATCCGCGGCGATCTGGAGGAAAGCTTCGAGAAGGGCGGCAAGACGCTGACCCGCAAGCTAGCAGGCGACAAGCTTTTCACCGATCCCGATGGAGCCGAACACAGCCTGCCCGGACGCAGCCTGATGTTCGTGCGCAATGTCGGCCATCTGATGACCAATCCGGCGATGCGCTGGGACGGGCAGGAAATCCCCGAGGGTATCCTCGACGCGGTAATCACTTCGGCGATCGGCGCGCAGGACGTCGCCGGACTGGGCAAATACGGCAATTCGCGCTGCGGCAGCATCTATATCGTGAAGCCCAAGATGCACGGGCCCGAGGAATGCGCCTTCACCAACGACCTGTTCGACGCGGTAGAAGACCTGCTCGGCCTGCCGCGCCACACGATCAAGGTCGGGGTGATGGACGAGGAACGCCGCACATCGGCCAATCTTGCCGCCTGCATCCACGCGGTGAAGGACCGCATCGTCTTCATCAACACCGGCTTCCTCGACCGTACGGGTGACGAGATTCACACCTCGATGCGTGCCGGTCCGATGATGCGCAAGGGCGAGATGAAGAACTCGGCCTGGCTCAAGGCCTATGAAGCGCGCAATGTCGGCATCGGCCTCGCGCATGGCCTGTCGGGGCGCGCGCAGATCGGCAAGGGCATGTGGGCGGCGCCCGACCTGATGGGGCAGATGATGATCGACAAGATCGGCCATCTTCGCGCCGGGGCGAACACCGCCTGGGTGCCGAGCCCGACCGCAGCGACGCTGCACGCGATCCATTATCACCGCGAGGACGTGTTCGAGATCCAGAAGGGCCTGCCCGATGCGGCGAAGCTCGACGAACTGCTTGCCATCCCGCTGGCCGACGGCACCAACTGGTCGGAGGACGAGATCCGCGAGGAGCTCGACAACAATTGCCAGGGCCTGCTCGGCTATGTCGTGCGCTGGATCGATGCCGGTGTCGGTTGCTCCAAGGTCCCCGACATCAACGACGTCGGGCTGATGGAAGACCGCGCCACGCTGCGCATTTCCAGCCAGCATATCGCCAACTGGCTGCTGCACGGCGTCATCAGCGAAGAGCAGGTGATGGACAGCCTGCGCCGCATGGCCGCCAAGGTGGACGAGCAGAATGCGGGCGATCCGTTCTACCAGCCGCTGCTCGAGAACGAGGACGGCGCCGCTTTCAGCGCGGCCAAGGACCTGATCCTCAAAGGCGTCGAACAGCCCAGCGGTTACACCGAACCGCTGCTGCACGCCTGGCGGCGCGAGAAAAAAGCGCAGGGCTGACCACAGCCAATCGCGATCGAAGGAGAAGCCCCGCCGACCAGCGGGGCTTTTTCGTGGGGCCTTAGCGTTCTGCAGTGAGTGCGCGCGCGAGGGTCACGAATTCGCCGACCGTTACCGTCTCCGCGCGGCGCTGCGAATCGATGCCCAGCTGCTCCAGCGCGGCGACTGCTCCGGGTACGCCCTTGAGACTCTGGCGCAGCATCTTGCGGCGTTGGCCGAAGGCGGCTTCGGTCAGGCGTTCGAGCATTCGCGCGGACACGCTTTCGGGCATGGTGCCGGGTTCGGAATGGACGATCGCGCTCATCACCTTGGGCGGCGGGGTGAAGGCGCTGCGGTGGACCTTCATCGCCAGCTTCGCGTGGCTGCGCCACTGCGCGAGGACCGCAAGCCGGCCATAGGCCGAGCCGCCCGGCTGTGCGACGATGCGCTGGGCGACTTCCTGCTGGAACATCAGCGTCAGGCTGGTCCACAATGGCGGCCATGCATTCTCGCTGCCCTTCGCCCCGGCAAGCCAGCGCACGAACAGCGCGGTGCCGACATTATAGGGCAGGTTCGACAATACGGCGAAGGGTTCGCCGCCCATCAGCTCGGCATGGTCGAGCTTGAGCGCATCGCCCTCGATCACGCGCAACTGGCCCGGGAAGGCGTCTTCCAGCTCGGCCAGCGCGGGCAGGCAGCGGCGGTCCATCTCGATCGCGGTCACGCGGGCGCCGGCGCGCAGCAGGGCGCGCGTCAGCCCGCCGGGACCGGGACCCACCTCGAGCACCTGCTTGCCGGCAAGGTCGCCGGGCACCGCGGCGATCCGGTCGAGCAATTGCTCGTCGAACAGGAAGTTCTGCCCCAGCGCTTTCGACGCGCTGAGACCATGGCGGGCGATGACTTCGCGCAAAGGAGGGAGGTCGGGTGAGGGCACGGGCGTCCTATACAGTCATTGCGCGCGAAACGAAGCGATCCGGTTCAGGCTTCAGATGCGGCTATACCCGGGCGCGCCGCGCGACCATGTCACCGGCCATTTTCAGCGCGGCGATCATCGCGCCCGGATCGGCAATGCGCTGTCCGGCAATATCGAAGGCGGTGCCGTGATCGGGGCTGGTGCGCACCAGCGGCAGGCCGAGCGTGACATTGACCCCTTCGTCGAAATCGAGCGCTTTCAGCGGAACCAGCGCCTGGTCGTGATACATGGCCAGCGCGGCGTCATAGGTCTGGCGCGCGCGCGGGGTAAACAGCGCATCGGCGGGGTGGGGACCGCTGACCGGCAGGCCCTCCGCGCGCAGCGCCGCGATCGCGGGTTCGATGATCCGCGCTTCCTCGTCGCCGAACCGGCCACCTTCGCCCGCATGCGGATTGAGCCCGCACACCGCCAGCCGCGGCTCGGCAATCCCGAAATCGCGGCGCAGCGCGGCGTGGACGATGCGCGCACGGCGCTCGATCAGGTCCTGCGTCAGCAGCGAGGCGACCTCGACCAGCGCGCAATGCACGGTCAGCGGCACCGCGCGCAGGCTCGGCCCGGCGAGCATCATTACCGCGTCGTCGGGGTCCCGCTCGCAGGCGGCGGCGAGGAATTCGGTCTGGCCGGGAAAGTCGAACCCGACCTTGGCCAGTTCGCCCTTGGCGATGGGAGCGGTGACTACCGCGCCCGCGCGCCCGTCCCGCGCCAGAGCGGTCGCTTCGACCAGCGAATGCAGCGCCAGCCGCGCCCCGTCGGCATCGGGGGCGCCGGGGCGGTACTCGCCATCTTCACTGCCCAGGACCGGCAATGCCCGGGAAAAGACCGCCGCAGCGTCCGCCGGTTCGGCGATCCGTTCGACCCTCAGTTCAGGCCCGCGCGCCTGTGCCGCGGCTTCGAGCACGCGCGCGCCGCCGACCACGAAAAAGGGCGCGAGCCCCGTCTCGGAACGTCGCGCCCAGCTTTCGGCAATAATTTCGGGCCCGATCCCCGCCGGATCGCCAAGGGATACGGCGAGGGGAGCCACGGCCTGCGTCAGTTATACTCGATGAAGGCGTCGTTGCGCAGATCGCGCAGGTAACGCTGCGCGCGCTTCTCGACGCGTTCGTCCTCAAGCTCGCCCATGATCTGGTCGAAGTTCGGACCCGCGGCCACCTGCGGATCGTCGCGGCCGCACAGCATCAGCACGCGCACGCCCTCTTCGAACGAGCCGAAGGGCGGGGTCGACTGGCCGACCTGCAACTGAAGGACGATGTTCTGCAACGCCTCGGGCAGCGAGCGCACGCGGATCTGGTCGTTGGTGACCACATTCGCGCCCAATTGCGCGGCTGCATTCTCGGCATCGCCGCAGCCGCGGATATTCTGCACGCCTTCCGTAAAGGCGGCCACGCGTTGCTGCGCGGCGGCCTGCGAGGTGCCCGGATCGAAGGAGATCTGGATCTGCTTGAGGCTGAGAACGGCATCGCGCGGATCGGCCATCAGCACCTGCCGCTTGTCGATCAGGTAAAGGATCGAAAAGCCGCCGGGAATGCGGATCGGGCCGACCAGCTGGCCGGGGCTCATTTCCGCGGCAACCGCTTCGAGCTGCGCGTTCTGGAGCTGCGCAAGCTGGATCCAGCCGAGATCGCCTCCGACTGCTGCGGTCGAGGCTTCGGAAAACTGGCGCGCATAGGCGACGAAGCTGCCACCCTGGCGCAGCTGTTCGACGATCTTGTTAGCATTGTCCTCGACCGCGGCTTCGGTCTCGGGCGTCGCCGAAAGATAGATCTCGCCGAGCCGGTATTCCTCGGTCCCGCGCGAGGCTTCGAGCCGGTCGATCAGCTCGTTCACTTCCTCGCTCGAAACGTTGACGAAGGGCGCGATATTGCGGCGCAGCAGCGCGTTCCACGCCAGTTCGCCGGTAATCTGCCGCTTGAGCGCCTGGGGTGCGGAACCGATCGAGGTGAGATACTCGTCCATCTTGCCCGGCTCCTGGCCGAAATTCTGCGCGGCGACACGGGCATAGGTCTGGTCGACCTCGGCCTGCGAAATATCGAGTTCCTGCGCAATCGCCGCCTGGATCTGCAGCGTTTCGTCGATCAAATTGCGCAGCACCTGCATCCGCACGCGGAGCATCTCATCCTCGCTGACCGGCCGCTGGTTGGCGGCGAGCAACAGCGCCACGCGCTGGTCGATATCGGTTTCGGTGATCACGAAGCCATTGACCACCGCGGTGGCCACGCGGTGGTTGGGATCGCTGTCCTGCAGCATGCTGAGGTCGCTGGGCAGGCCGAGCAGATCGCCCTGCGCCATGGTCTGCTGGGCCTGGCCCGCAAGGGGCGCAGCGGCGAGACCGGTCGCGGCGGCGATCGAAAGCAGTCGGGAAATAATCTTTGCAGTCACGTGTCGAACCTGTTTTGCGGCATCGTCTCGATACCTGAATATGCCGCCTGCCATGACGGGCTGCGGCTTAACCCAAGCTGATAGTCGCGCGCCGGATAGCGCGTTTGGTCCAAGCTGCCAATTGCACAGCCTAGCGGAAGCCCAGATTTCTCAGGCTGAAATAGAATTGGAAGGTATCCCCGCGTTCGGCATCGCCCGAAGTGATGTAGTCGCGCCGCCACGTCACCCCCAGTTCGAGGCAATCGTCCTGATAGGCGATGCCGAGGCGCGTACGGATCGGATCGAAGCCGTCGGAGGATAGCGTCGGGTCCTCCTCGCGGTTGGTCAGGTTGAATACGCCCGACCCGAATACCGACCAGTAATTGGCGAAAGCCACGCGCACCGCGCCGCGCAATTCCTCGCGGTCCTGCAAATCCTCGACCTGCGTGATGTCGCGGTCGAGCCGCACGTAACCGATTTCGGCATAGGTGCGGCGCGACCCGACGGTGGCGTCGATCTCGTTCCGGCGGATCGCCAGATTGTCCTTGTCCAGCCGGAAACGGTGGGTGAACTTCAGGAAATCCTTGTAGCGAACCTCGGTCCGGCCGACGAAATCGGAAAACCGCTCGGACAGGCCGGTCCCCACCGGGAGGATGTCGCGGTCGCTGTCGAGACGGTAGGATTGTCCGACATTGGTCTTCATTTCCCAGTCGGGGATGCGCAGCGCCCAGTCGAACCCGTAGGTGACGCGCGCACCGTCCTCGACCCGGTCGTAGCCGGGGAAACGGTTGAGCGCGAAGAGGTTGGAATCCTCCAGATCGATCGCGCGGGCATCCTCGTTGGGAATGGCGAGGTTTTTGATCGGCGGGGTGGCGACGAATTGCACGCGCGGGGTGAACACTTGCGTGCCGCCGAACGCCTCGCCGACGAAGGGCCATTGCACGTCGAGCGCGCCCAGCGCGACGCCGCGATATTCCCAGCCGGGATTGCCGCGATAGCTGGCGGTGCTGGTGAGGTAGTTCTCGTCCGAATGATAGACATCGCCGCGCAGCATGCCGGTCAGCGTGACGACCTGGCCAAGTCCGGTGACGCGCCGCAAATCCCACTGCGCGCGGGCAAAGGCGCGCTGGGTGTCCTGCCCCACGTCGCGGGTGATCGCGAGCGTGTTGGCCTGCAGTTCGAGCTGCCCGCCGAGAATCTGTTCGTCGGGGCGCCAGCGCGCATCGAGCACGGGCAGCGCCAGCGGCACTTCGCCCTGCGGCTGGTCCAGCCGCAGCGTCTGCGTCGCCCAGCCGGCAAGCGAAAAATAGGTGTTCTTGCCGACCCGCTCGAGCTCGACCGTCGAGCGCAGCCGATCGTCGCGGCTGAGGTCGTAGCGGCGCAGGAAGGTGCGGTCGGTCGTGCGGCGGATCGACCCGGTGACGCTCCAGTCGGGCGCAATCTGGAACTTGCCATTGGCGAAGATGTAACCGCGGAATTCTTCGGCGCTGTTCGACACGCCGGTCAGCGTGGAGATACGCTGCGAATGGGTGGCATAGCCGGTGATCTGATAGGCGCCGCTGTCGGTCAGGTGGCGCCACTGCCCCGCCACCATCGGCGCGGCATCGGTATAGACATGTGTGGTCAGCGTGAGATCGCGATTGTCGGCGAAGCGCAGGTAATAACTGCCCGACACCTCGACACCGTTGCTCTCGGAAAACCGCAGGTCGGGGACGAGAAAGCCCGATACCGCGCCGCCATCGGTGCGGATGGTCAGCCCCGGCAGCGGCAGGATGCGCGCGCCGAACAATTCGAGGAAGGCGCCCGAAAATTCGATCCGGCGATTGTCGGGATTATAGACCACGCGCTCCGCGGTGATCCGCCAGCTCGGATCGCGCGGGCAGCCGGCGGGGGTGATGACCGAACACCCGCTGTAGGCGGCTTCCTCGAGCGAGACCGTGCCATCGCTTTCGCGCATCCCGCGATTGGCGGCGAGGCGGCCGCCCTGCCGCAGCGCGAGCAGCAGGTTTTCCATCGCCCCGGCTTCGAATTCGTCGGTCAGCTCGATCCATTCGGAGAACAGCTGGTTGCCGTTTTCGTCGACGAAGCGCACCCGGCCGCTGGCGGTGATCACCCCGGTCTGCTGGTTCCAGGTAACCGAATCGGCGCGAAGCGAGCGGTCGCCGCTGCGCAGCACGACATTGCCGCTGGCGGTCACCTGCTGGCTGTCGGCGCCATATTCGATAATATCGGATTCGAACGCGATTTCGCGATTGCCCGCGGCATTGATGCCATCGTCGCCGGTCGGTGCGGGCGGGGCGTCGAGACCCGCATTGGGGTCCGGCACGGTCAGCAGCGCATCGACATCTTCGGCTGTGTCGACGCCCGGCTGCTCGGGCAGCGGCGTACCGGGTTCGCCTTGCGGATCGACCACCGTGCCCACGTCGTCGGCAGCATCCTGCGCGGCAAGCGGCGCGGCCACCAGCAGCGCCAGCGCGGTTGCGGTCAAGGTCACGGGTCGGAGGGCCTCCCGGCAGGAATGCGGGGTTGGCTCGGCAGGCGGGAGCATGGCTTGCCTATCGCACCGGCCACGCCTAATCGCAATCGCCATCCTCGCAGGACGGGCGCGAACCGCGCTGTCCCGACCAGAAAAAGATTCCGGAGATCGCATGCAAATTCAGTTCAGCCAGTCCCGTCCGCAGGATGTGCGCCTTGTTGCGCAAGTCACCGACAAGGGCAAGGTTCCCGCTGGCCTCGAAAAATCGCTGGTCGAAGGCATGGAAACCGCGCGCTTCAAGGGCACGGTCGGGCAGGTATTCGAAGGCTTCGTCGAACGCGGCGGGCAGGTGCTGCGGCTGGCGCTGGCGGGTGCCGGCGACCGGAACGACGAGGCACGCCTCGCCAATCTCGAAAAGGCCGGCGCGGCGCTCGCGGCGAAATACCAGGCGAGCGGCGCCGTGGAACTGGCGCTCGACCTGTCGGATAGCGGTCTGTCGGGCGAGGAAGCCGCCTGCGTCCTGCTCGGCCTGCGGCTGCGCAACTGGCGCTACGATATCTACCGCACCAAGATGAAGGACGAGCAGAAGATCACGCTCGCCAAGGTCATCGTGATTGGCGCGCCCGAGGGCGCCGAGGCAGCCTGGGAAGACATGGCGCATGTCGCGACCGGCGTCGAATTCACCCGCGAGCTCATCACCGAACCGGCCAACATCCTCTATCCCGAAAGCTTCGTGGCGCGGTGCCAGGACCGGTTTGCCGGGACCGGCGTGGAACTGGTCGTGCTCGACGAAGCCGAAATGGAACGGCTCGGCATGGGTTCGCTGCTCGGCGTCGGGCTGGGTTCCGAACGCGAATCGCGCATCCTTGCGATCCGCTGGAACGGCGGCGCGCCCGATGCAGCCCCGACCGCCTTCGTCGGCAAGGGCGTGACCTTCGATACCGGCGGTATCTCGATCAAGCCGGGCCCGGGCATGGAAGACATGAAATGGGACATGGGCGGGGCCGGTGCGGTCGCCGGGGCGATGCTCGCGCTCGCCAGCCGCAAGGCCAAGGTCAATGTCGTAGGCGTGATGGGTCTCGTCGAGAACATGCCCGACGGCAAGGCGCAGCGCCCGGGCGACGTGGTCACCAGCATGAGCGGTCAGACCATCGAAGTGCTCAACACCGATGCCGAAGGACGGCTGGTGCTGGCCGATGCGCTGCACTGGACGCAGGAAGAGTTCCAGCCCGCGCGGATTATCGACTTCGCCACGCTGACCGGCGCGATCATCGTTGCGCTGGGCAACGAATTCGCCGGCGTTTTCTCGAATGACGACCAGCTTGCACAGGACCTCCATGCCGCGGGTGAAGCCACCGGCGACCGCAACTGGCGGATGCCGATCGCCCCGGCCTACGACAAGCTGATCAATTCACCGATCGCCGACATGAAGAACATCGGCGGCAAGGGCGCCGGCTCGATCACTGCCGCGCAGTTCCTCCAGCGCTTTATCTCCAATGGCACGCCGTGGGCGCATGTCGATGTCGCGGGCATGGTCTGGTCGGACAAGCCCGGCCGCACCTGGGGCAAGGGCGCGACCGGATACGGCGTGCGCCTGATCGATCGCTTCGTGCGCGACACGCTGGAGGGCTGAAGGCAGTCGTGGCCAAGGGCAAGGGCAGTGGCAAGATGCGGCGCATGGGCGACCTGCCCAGCAAGACCTGCCTGACCTGCGGCTTTCCGTTCACCTGGCGCAAGAAATGGGCGCGTGACTGGGACGGGGTGAAATACTGCTCGGACAAATGCCGCCGCAACAAGCCGGCGGCAGGCAGCGAAGCGGCAGGCCAGGAATGACCGCCACCCGCGTCGATTTCTACCAGCTCAGCCGCGATCCGGTCGACGTCACCACCGCCAAGCTGGCGCGCAAGGTGCTGCAGGCGGGCGAGCGGCTGGTGGTGGTCAGCGGGGACGAGGGCCAACGCGGCCAGCTCGCCAAGCTGTTGTGGGAACAAGGCGGGGCGGCCTTCCTCGCCAATGGCATGGCCGGCGGACCGCATGAGGCACGCCAGCCGATCCTGCTGTCGGCGGATTGCGCCGCGCCCAATGGCGCGCGCATGGTGCTTATCGCCGATGGCCAGTGGCGCGAGGGCGCGCTGGGGTTCGACCGCGTGCTGCTGTTGTTCGATGGCACGCAGCGCGATGCCGCTGCCGAACTGTGGCGGCGCTTCGCGCAGGACGAGCAAATCGACAATCGCATCAACAAGCAGGACGAAAGCGGCGCCTGGCGCGAAGGGCGCTGACGGAACCCTTCGGCGCTTCGTGGGTCGATTGGGTATGACCCGCAGCCCGCATGCCGCCCGCCTCGCCGCTTTCAGCGCTGCCGCGCTCGCGCTGAGCGGTTGTGGCGGCGATGCGGAGGACACCGAGGGCGTGTCGGCGGGTGACGGCGCCGAGCCGCGCGGCTCCTACGATATCGATGCCCGGACCGGTGAAACCAGCGCGCGGCATACCGATGGCGATGGCACCACCACGACGATGCGTTCGGGCGAGAAGGTGCCGGTCGCCTTGCCCGCCGGTTTCGCGGTCTATCCCGGCGCCAGCGTCACCAACAACACAAGGGTCGAACAGGCCGACGGGCTGCTGGTGCTGCTCAATCTGGAAAGCGACGCCACGCCGCAGGAGATGGTGTCCTATTACCGCAACCAGGCCGAGGCTGCGGGGATCGACGTGGCCACTTCGCTGGAAAGCGGCCCGGTGACGATGATCGGCGGCGAAGGCGCGGACGGCACCAGTTTTTCCTTCACCGCCACGCGCCAGGGCGCGGTCACCGAAGCCCAGCTGTCGATCGGGCGCGGCCTCGAATGAATCTTGCCCGTGCGGGCGCGCAGCGCTAGGGGCGCGCGCGAGACCTCCTCTCCCCGTATAAAAATCCACGCAAGGAAATCACCATGGCGGTTACCCGCACCTTTTCGATCATCAAGCCCGATGCCACCCGCCGCAACCTGACCGGTGCGGTCACCAAGATGCTGGAAGAAGCCGGCCTGCGCGTCGTCGCCTCGAAGCGCATCCAGATGACCCGCGAGCAGGCCGAAGGCTTCTACGCGGTCCACAAGGAACGCCCCTTCTTCGGTGAGCTGGTCGACTTCATGATTTCGGGCCCGGTCGTCGTGCAGGTGCTCGAAGGCGAAGACGCCGTAAAGCGCAACCGCGACGTGATGGGCGCGACCAACCCGGCCGATGCCGACGAAGGCACGATCCGCAAGACCTATGCGGAATCGATCGAAGCCAATTCGGTCCACGGCTCGGACAGCGACGAAAATGCCAAGATCGAAATCGACTTCTTCTTCGACGAAGCCGAACTGGTTGGTTGAATTCCTGCCTAAGCGGTTAATTCCGCTGGCATAACTTTTGATGCTTGAAGCGGGGGCAATCCATTATAGGATTGTCCCCGTTATGCTGCGCTTCCTGTTCAAGAAACATCTGACCCGCAAGGCTCGCGTGGCGGCCGTGCACGACGTGGTCGACGGGCTGAATTCGCTCGATTACGAGGCGGTATTCCGGGTCATGACCCCCGATGCGGTGCTGGTCGATGGCAATGGACTGAAGCTCGAAGGGGTCGACGCGATCATCGATGGCGACCGCGCCTTTCGCGAACAGGCCGACCGTCCGCAGATACTGATCGATACGCTCGACCATTCGGGCGATGAAGTGCTGGTCCGCGGCCATATCAACAGCTCGATGCCCGAAATCGACGGGCCGGTAATGTGGCGCGTTTATTTCGATGGGTTGCGGATTGCGCGGGTCGAGATCACGCGTCCGCCCGATCGCATGACCGGACCGTTGTTCGCTGCCCAGCGCGAGGCGCGCCGGGCCAGCTGATCCGGTTCAGCTCGCCGCGAATTGCGCGAGCTGGGTCTTGTGCGCAGTATGGCTGCCGTGCTCCGCGCGGCTCTGTTCGCGGTGCATCGCCGCGAGCGCGGCATCGGTTAGTGGCAGGTCGAGCGCGGCATAGGTCTGGGCGATCTCGCCCGGCCAATCGGCATTGAGCCGCTCGAAATCGACCCATGCGACCAGGCCCCGGAATTCGGCCAGCGCCGTCTCCAGCCGCTGTTCGCGCAGGCGCAGCTTGCGCTGCCATTCGCGCTCGATCCCCGCCAGATTGCCATGGTCGGACTGCACCGCCATCTGGCTGGCGACGAGCGACACCGAGCTGTCGAGCACCGCCGCGCTGTCGCGCCGGGTCACGACCAGCCGCGCATCGGGGAACTGCGCCAGCAGCGCGGGCAGGTCCTCCGAGAATTGTGGGCATTTGAGCACCCGCGGCCGGTCCGCATCGCCCATCGTCGCTGCGTCCGTGCGCAGGATCCGCGCGAACTCGGCATAGACGGGCGCAGGATCGCGCGCCTCGCTCCAGCCGACGAACCCGGGGATATGCCACTGCGCTTCGAAGGTCGCGGGTGACAGCGCGCCCGCCAGCCAGCCGATTTCCTCGTCGATCCGCGTCGCCCCGAAGGGGTGCAGCGCGTCGAGCCACGGATTGATACGCCGCGCGATCGCCAGCGCCGCGCCCGCCTTCAGCGGACGCCAGTCGGGCGAGATCGGCACCGGATTGTGGCTGTTGCAGAAGCGCGTGCCCGCATGCTGCGGATCGGCCGCCAGCAGGCGGTGCATCCGGGTGGTGCCCGCGCGCATCTGGCCGGCCACGATGATCGGCGGCGCGATGGCGGTCTGCGCCAATTGCGGCGTCTCGCGCCAGACCTGGCCCAGCGCATGGCGCTTGCGAATGGCCGAGGTCAGCTGGCCATAGGCCATCGCGTGGCCCATCGCATTGAGCGCGGCGTCCTCGCGCAGGCTCGCACACAGCTGGTCCAGCCGCGCGCGGAAATCCTCGACCTCTGCATTGCTGCGCAGCGAAGTTTCGTCTTGCGGATCGAACCCGCGGCTGGCGACCTCCCACAGGAATTCGGGCTCCAGCGGGGGTTTGGGGGTCAGGCCCTTGTCCCACAGCGCCTGCACCGCGCGCCCGGCCCAATCGGCCGCTTTCGCGCGGGCCAGCGGATGCGGGCGGTTGGGGATGCCCACCGCGGCTAGAACTCGTCGGCCGCGTCGGTCAGGCGGGCGGCGCTCTTCGGCGCGACCGCGCGCCAGCTGCGTTGCAGCCAGTCGGCGACAGTGTCCCAATCCACGCCGGGGCGGTTGAGGATCACGCCAATCCAGCCGCTCGCGCCATAATAGGCGGGCTTGTGATAGGCGTGTGGCTGCGCCTCGACCAGGTTCTCCAGCTCGTCCAGCCCCGAGCATTTGACCAGCAACGAGATATGCGGCGTGCCGTGATGCTGGTCGGAGAAATAGGCGAAGAACTTGCCCGATTTCTCCGTTCCCACGCGGAAACCGGGCGAACCGTGGCTCTCGCGCTCATGCGTTTGCGGCAGCGCCAGCGCGCGTTCGCGCACGCGCTCGAGCAGCCATTGCGGATCATTCCCGCGCGAGACGTATTCGCTGAGCACTTGGGGATAGAGCTGGTGTTCGGCCACGCGCACGCGGTTGGCGAGCTTTTCAGGCGTATCGCCCGGCCAGATCGCCACCGCCACCTGCCCCAGGATTTCGCCGGCATCGAGCTCGTCGGTCACCAGATGGACGCTCGCCCCGGCCTCGCTGTCGCCTGACGCGATCGCCTTGGCATGCGTGTCGAGCCCGGGATATTTGGGCAGCAGCGAGGGATGGATGTTGAGCATGCGGCCCTCCCACCGCGCCACGAAACCCGGCGTCAGGATCCGCATATATCCCGCCAGTACGATAAAGTCCGCCCCGGCATCGCGAGCGGCCTGTTCCATTGCCGCGTCATGGTCTTCGCGTGCCATGCCCCTGTGCGAAAGCGCAAAGGTCGCCACGCCCTCGGCTGCGGCCAGTTGCAGCCCTTCGGCCTGCGGATCGTTGGCCGCGACCAGTACGATCTCATAGGCAGCATGGGGCAGGCGGCTGGCATAGAGCAGCGCGGCCATATTGGTGCCCTTGCCGGACACGAAGACCGCGACCTTGGCCGCGTCAGGCATTATGCGTCGCCGACCATTCCTCGCGCGCGGCCCAGGTCCCGGCCGACCCGCGTACGGTGCAGCCCTTGTCGCCCGCCTCGATCCGGCCCACTGCGAGCACGGTTTCGCCCGCATCTTCCAACCGGCTGCGGACCAGTTCGGCATTGGCCGGCTCGACCGCCAGCACCATGCCGACGCCGCAATTGAAAGTGCGCGCCATTTCGGCAGGCTCGATATTGCCCTGTGCCTGTAGGAACGCCATCAATCCGGGCTGTTCCCAGCCATCGGCATCCACCTCGGCATGCGCGCCCTCGGGCAGCACGCGCGGGATATTTTCGAGCAGGCCGCCGCCGGTGATATGCGCCAATGCGTCCACCAACCCGTCGCGGACCAGCGGCAGCAGGCTCTTTACATAGATCCGCGTCGGCTCGATCAGCGCGTCGATCAGCAGGCGCTCGCGGTCGAACAGCGCCGGACGGTCGAGCTTCCAGCCCTTGTCGGCCGCCAGTCGGCGCACGAGCGAATAGCCGTTCGAATGGACGCCCGAACTGGCGAGGCCGAGCAGCACATGCCCCGGCGCGACCCGCTCGCCGGTCAATTGCTCGCCGCGTTCGACCGCGCCGACGCAGAAGCCCGCGAGATCGTAATCGCCCGCCGCATACATGCCCGGCATTTCGGCGGTTTCGCCGCCGATCAGCGCGCAGCCGGCCTGTTTGCAGCCCTCGGCAATGCCCGCGATCACGCGCTCGGCAACGCCGTTCTCCAGCTTGCCGGTGGCGAAATAATCGAGGAAGAACAGTGGTTCGGCGCCCTGGACGATCAGGTCGTTCACACACATGGCGACCAGATCGACGCCGACCGTGTCGTGGCGGTCGCTGTCGATGGCCAGCTTGAGCTTGGTGCCCACGCCATCGTTGCCCGCGACCAGCAGCGGGTCCTTGTAGCCTGCCGCCTTGGGGTCGAAAAATCCGCCGAAGCCGCCGATTTCGCCATCGGCCCCCGGGCGCAGCGTCGCCTTCACCAGCGGGCCGATCGCCTTGACGAGCGCATTGCCCGCTTCGATCGAAACACCCGCCTGTTCGTAGGTGTAGGAAGGCCTGTTGCTGCGCGGTTCGTCACTCATCCCACCCGCCTTACGCATTCGCGCTTGGATTTCCATAATCCTTTCGGCAAAAGGCGCCCTGTTTTCCCCATGAGCCAAACCATCCCCCTCCAACCCGCCCTGCGCCGCTCTGCCATCCTGGTGCTGGTCGTGGCCGCGCTATGCGTGCTGGGTGTGGCGGTGTGGGCGCAGGTCGGCGGCGAACGCGGGATCGCCCCGGTCGCCTCGAGCAGCGACATCCAGGTCTCGGGTATCGAAGTCGATGTCCGCGCCGACAGCGGTTCGGCCGCTCGCGCGCAGGCTTGGGAAGAGGCGCAGCGCAAAGCGTGGGAGCGACTCGACGGGCCGCAATTGAGCGATTCGCAGATCGCGGGCCTCGTGTCCGCCATCGTCATCGAACGCGAACAGCTGGGGCCGAAACGCTATATCGCCACGCTTGGCGTGGTGTTCGATCGCCAGCGCGCCTCGCGCTATCTCGGTTCCGAAGGCGAAGCGCGGCGCTCGGCGCCCATGCTGCTGCTGCCGGTGACGGTCTCTGCGGGAACGCAGATGGTCTATGAACGGCGCAACCCGTGGCAGCGCGCCTGGGCCGAATATCAGGCGGGTCAAAGTCGGATCGACTATGTTCGCCCGGCGGGCGCGGGCGGCGATTCGCTGCTGCTGACCTATGGCCAGACCGGTCGCCGCAGCCGTACCTGGTGGCGCAATGCGCTCGACCAGTTCGGCGCGGCCGATGTCCTCGTGCCAATCGCGAACCTGCGCTACACCTATCCCGGCGGTCCGGTCGAAGGCACCTTCACCGCGCGGTTCGGCCCCGACAATCAATATCTCGACGGGTTCGACATGACTGCCGCTTCGCCGGCCGAACTGCCCGCCATGCTCGAACGCGCAGTAGTGCGTTTCGACCGCATTTTCGAACTGGCGCTGGCCGATGGCAAGCTGCGGCCCGATCCCACGCTCGATATCGGCACGCCCGAACTCGACCCCGCGCTCCAGCGCCTGCTCGAACTGGGCCGGGCGATGCGCGCGCGCGACCAGGCCGCCGCTGCCGCCGCCTCGCAGCCGACCACCGAAAGCGGCGACGCGATCACCGCCGCCCCGATCCAGACGCCGCCGCCCGAAGGTTCGGTCGCGCTCTACACCGTGCAGGTGGCCACTCCCGATGCCGGCGCCTTCGATGGCGCGGTGTCCGCCGTACGCGGCACGCCGGGGGTCCGTAGCACGGGCATTCGCAGCACGGCGATCGGCGGAACCTCGGTGATGACGGTGAGCTATGCCGGGTCGATAACGCAATTGGCCGAAGCGCTGCGCGCGCGCGGCTTTACCGTTCGCCAGGGCAGCAACGCGCTCGCCATCAGCCGCTGAGCCGCGCGCGGTGACGTCGCAGATCGCTCTCCCGTTGATTCCCGCCGGTGCGGGCGAGCCGTCCTCGATCGTGATCGGGTCGGGCAACCGTGCGGTTGCCGAAGCGCTTGGCGCGCCCGCCAACTGGCCGTTTCGCACCGCGATCCTCCATGGGCCACCGCGGTCGGGCAAATCGCTCTTCGCGCGCTGGTTCGCGGCGCGTCATTCCGCGGGCGTGATCGACGGCGTCCAGACGCTCGCCGAGACCGAGATATTCCACCGCTGGAACCGCGCGCAGGAAGACAGCTTGCCGCTATTGCTGGTGGTCGATGGCGAGAACTGGGAGATCGCGCTGCCCGACCTGCGCAGCCGGATGGGCGCAGCGCTACAGCTCGAAATCGGCCCGCCCGATGACGATATGGCGCGAGACCTGATGCTCTCGCATGCCGCGCAAAGGGGCCTCGCGCTGGGCGAGGGCGCACCCGCCTATCTGGTCCCGCGAATGGAGCGCAGCTACGCGGCGATAGAGAAAATCGTCGCCGAAATCGACCGGCTGAGCCTTGAACGGCAGGTTCCGGCAACCCTATCTGTATGGCGTGACGCGTTGGAGGCGGTGCAGGGTCCGGACCAGGGCCGCTTGCTTTAATCGCCACCCGGTGGGAGAATAGTGTCCATGTTCGAACGGCTTGTCGCCTATCTCGACAGCGTGAAGGCACGCGATCCTGCCCCTCGCAGTCGGTGGGAAGTGCTCACCTATCCCGGCGTCTGGGCGGTATTCTACCACCGCATCGCGCATTGGCTGTTCGAAGCCGAGCTGTTCTTCCTCGCCCGGCTGGTCAATCACTGGAGCCGGATGGTCACCGCGATCGACATCCATCCGGGCGCGACCATCGGTAAGCATCTGTTTATCGATCACGGTTTCTCGGTGATCGGCGAAACCGCAGAAATCGGCGACAATGTCACCATCTACCAATGCGTCACGCTGGGCGGGACCAATCCGACGAACGGCAAGGGCGGCAAGCGTCACCCGACGATTTCGGACGAGGTGATCATCGGGTCGGGCGCGCAGGTGATCGGCCCGATCACGGTGGGTCGCCGCGCGCGCATCGGCGCCAATGCGGTGGTCACCGACGAAGTGCCCGAAGGCGCCACGATGATCGGCCTCAAGGCGCGCAGCACGCTGGTGCCGGCCGAGGAATGGGTGAAGGAATTCATCCCCTATGGCACGCCCTGCGACGATCCGTGCGAGCCGAGCCGCGATTGCATCGAGAAGCTCGAGACCGAGATGAAGTCGCTGCGCGCCGAAATCGACGCGCTGCGCGCCGAAGCTGAACCTGCCCGCCGCAGCGGTACCGAGGATTGATGAACTTCCTTGGCGACACGGTGGTCGCGTTTCCCGGGCGGAAGCCTCAGCAGATCGGCTTTACCCGCGAAGAACTGACCCGCATCCTCGACCTTTACGGGCGCATGGTCGCAGCCGGGCAATGGCGCGATTACGCGATGGATTTCACGCGCGACGTCGCGGTTTTCGCCGCTTTCCGCCGCGCCGCCGAACGCCCGCAGGTGCGGATCGAGAAACGCCCCGCGCTGCGCAACAAGCAGGGCATGTGGACGCTGGTCGGCGAACACGGCCAGGTGCTCAAGCGCGGCCACGAACTCCCCGGTGTGATCGCGCCGATGGAACGGCGTTTGCTCAAGGCGATCGACAGCTAGAACCTAGCCGATACGAAAAAAGGGCCCGCGCCGCAGCGCGAGCCCCCTTTTGCGTAACCAGTGCTGCGGATCAGCCGCGCGCGCTGCCCGGACCGGTGCCGGTAACCTTCTGCATTGCGGTCAGGATCGCGCCCGACTGCTCGCTGCCCGACTGCGGGGCCTTGAGGTTCGAGAACTCGCTGATCTTGTCCCAATTGGCGGCGAAGCCTTCGACCGTGCGGTCTTCGTCCTTCAGCCAGACCGCATCGTTCATCACGGTCCAGGCGCTATGGAAGCCGCCCGCACCCGCGCCGACGATAGCGTTGGTCGGCGCATCTTCGCTGACGAGGAACAGCGCGGCCGGGACCACATTGACCGGGTCGAACAGCTTGAAGGCTTCTTCGGGGAACAGGTCTTCGGTCATCCGCGTGCCCGCCACCGGGCTGATCGTATTGACCTTGATGTTGTACTTCGCGCCTTCGAGCTGGAGCGTCTTGGTCAGGCCGGCAAGGCCGAGCTTGGCCGCGCCGTAATTGGCCTGGCCGAAATTGCCGAACAGGCCGGTCGACGAAGCGGTCATCAGCACGCGGCCATAGGCCTGCTCGCGCATGGTTTCCCACACGGCCTTGCTGACGTTGGCCGAGCCGTTGAGGTGGACGTCGACGACGAATTCGAAATCGTCCATCGTCATCTTGGCGAAGGTCTTGTCGCGCAGCACGCCGGCATTGTTGATGACGACATGCACGCCGCCCCATTTCTGCTTGGCGTCGGCGACCATCTTTTCCATCTGTTCGAATTCGGTGACCGAGCCACCGTTCGACATGGCTTCGCCGCCGGCCTTTTCGATTTCCTCGACCACCTGCAGCGCCATATCCGAATGGCCGGTGCCGTCGCGCGATCCACCGAGATCGTTGACCACGACCTTGGCCCCGCGGCGGCCGAGTTCGAGCGCGTATTCACGGCCCAGACCGCCGCCTGCGCCGGTTACGATGGCTACCTTGTCCTTGAAATCGATGCTCATCGAGCTGCTCCTGCTTTGTCGTTTACGTAAAGGTTAATTGGGCGCGTGGGTGGCATGTTCGCTTCGCACTTGCAACACCGGGTATGGTGGACCGCCGTTCCGTAGCGGCGGGACGCTCAGCCCAGCCTGGCCAGCGCCGGAACCAGTTCAGCCAGCGACTCGATCTCCGCATCTGCGCCCAGCTCGCCGCGCGGTTTGTCGCAATACCCATAGCGCGCGCCGATCACGGGTACGCGGGCCGCGCGCGCCGCCGCGACGTCATACGAGCTATCGCCCACAAAGGCGAGGCTGCCGCCGCCGCCGCGCCGCTGCGCTTCGAAGATCGGGTCCGGCGCGGGCTTGGCCTTGCCTTTGCCCATGGTATCGCCGCCGATGATCGCGGCGAAATGATCGGCGAGGTCGAGCGTGGTCAGGATCTGCCGCGCGAAGCTTTCGAACTTGTTGGTTACCACCACCATCGCGATGTCGCGTTCGCGTAGCGCGTCGAGCGTTTCACGGGCATGCGGATAGGGCTGCGTGTGGACCGCGTTATTGTCTGCATAATAGGCCAGCATGGCCTTGTAGAGCCTGCGGAATTCATCCTCGGGCAGGCCGCCCTGTTCGTCCACCGCGCGCTGCAGCATGATCTTCGCGCCGCCGCCGATCAGGTCGCTGGCGTGGTCCGCCGGGACGGGCGCGAAGCCGCCGAGGTCCAGCGCGTGGTTGACCGCCGCGCCAAGGTCGCGGTGGGTTTCGAGCAAGGTTCCGTCGAGATCGAAACCGATGATGGCGAAGGGCAAGTCGGTCATGGCAGCGGCGGTGGCGGAAGGTTCTTCAAACTGCAAGCGATTGGTGGCAAGGCTCGGCGCCATGAACACTTCCCGCGAATTCGCCGCCGTCATCCTTGCTGCAGGCAAGGGAACCCGCATGAAAAGCGACCTGCATAAGGTCCTGCATCCAATCGCCGGGCGGCCGATGCTGCTCCACCTGCTCGACAGCTTTGCCCAGCTCGATCTCAAGCGCACGGTCGTGGTGGTCGGCGACAAGCGCGAGCAACTCGACGCCGCGCTGGAAGGGCGCGACGTTGCCACTGCATTGCAGGAGCCGCAGCTCGGTACTGCCCACGCCGCGCTGCAGGCGCGTGAAGCGCTCGAAGGCTTTTCCGGCCATATCCTCGTGTGCTTCGGCGATTGCCCGATGGTTCGCGGGGAGACGGTACAGCGGCTGATCGCGGCGCTCGACGATGGCGCGAAGGTTGCGGTTCTGGGCTTCCGTCCGGCCGATCCGCTCGCCTATGGCCGCATCATCGCCAATGCCGATGGCACGGTTTCCAGAATGGTCGAATTCAAGGATGCGAGTGCGGACGAACGCGCCTGCGACCTGTGCAACTCGGGTCTGATCGTGGCGCATTCGGACGATATGTGGCCGCTGCTCGACGCGGTCGGCAACGATAATTCGCAAGGCGAGTACTACCTCCCCGATGTCGCCACCGGCGCGATTGCGCGCGGCGATACGGTCAAGGTGGTGGAGACCGATGCGGGCGAGGTCGCCGGGATCAATAGCCGCGCCGAACTCGCCCGCGCCGAGGCGCAATGGCAGGAGTTGAAACGCGAGGAAGCGATGACCGACGGCGTCACGCTGACCGCCCCCGAAACGGTGTTCTTCAGCTGGGACACCGCGCTGGCGCCCGATGTAACGGTCGAGCCGCATGTCGTGTTCGGCCCCGGTGTCACCGTCGCCCGCGGCGCGCGGATCCGCGCTTTCAGCCATCTCGAGGGCGCGCGTGTGGGGGAAGGGTGCTCGGTCGGTCCCTATGCCCGCCTGCGTCCCGGTGCGGTGATGGAAAAGGACAGCTTCGTCGGCAATTTCGTCGAGATGAAGCAGGCTACGCTGGGCGAGGGGGCCAAGGCCAGCCACCTGACCTATCTCGGCGACGCCGAGGTCGGCGCGGGGGCCAATATCGGTGCGGGTACGATCACCTGCAATTACGATGGCTATTTCAAGCACAGGACGGTGATCGGCGACCGCGCCTTTATCGGCTCGAACAGCGCGCTGATCGCGCCGGTGCGGATCGGGGCGGATGCGATCGTGGCCGCGGGCAGCGCGGTCAGCCGCGATGTCGGCGACGGCGATCTGCGCATGGTGCGCGGCGAGCAGGTGGTCAAACCCGGCTGGGCCGACCGCTTTCACGACGCGATGAAAAAGAAGAAGGCGGCGGCGAAGAAGTGAGAGCGCTGCCAGCCTTCACCCTGTTGCTCGCGTCCTGTGGGGGCGGGGCCGCGGAAAACGAGGCTGGACCGGCGCGGGAGCGCGGCAAGCCGGTGGTGGCCCCGGCGGCCGCGCTATCGCCTGTCGCGGCACCTGCTCCCACCAGTCCGCTTGGCAACACGGTCGGATGCGCGCCCGACGAAGACCGGATATTTTCCTGCAAGGTCGCCAGCGGCAAGCGGATCGCGATTTGCGGCACGGGCGAGCGGGACGCCGAATACCGCTTCGGCGGAAGCACCCCCGAACTCGTCCTGCGCGGCGGCCGCTGGGCGAGCGTGCCCTATTCGGGCGGGGGCGAGGCGCAGATTGTCTTTGCCAATGGCACCACGCGCTACATCGTCTTCAGCCGCATGGTCCGGACCAATTTCGCCGCCGGAGAACCGAACAACCCCGCGATCAGCGACGGCGTGATAGTGCTCGACGGCGAGAAGGTGATCGGCCTCCAGCTCTGCGACGATGCGGATACCGTCTCGATCGACTACGATCTGGCCGAAGCCCATTTCCCGCGCGCGGACGAACTGTTCAGCTGGGAGACCGACCGCGCCGACCGCCGAACCCGATAATTGCTGGCTGTGTGGGCGCGCGCTGGGGCGCAAGGTCCAGCAGCATCACCCCGTGCCCAAGGCCAAGAAGGGGCGCGAGACCGTGCCGCTCCACCCGATCTGCCACCGCGCGATCCACGCCAATTTCACCAATGCGCAGCTGGCACGGATCGGCGCGGACCGCGACGCGCTGCTTACCGACGAGGCGCTGGCGCGGTTCGTGGAATGGGTGGCCGACAAGCCGCCCGATTTCCACGCCCCGACGCGCAAGCCGCGCTGATCAGTCGGCGAGCCGCTGCAGCAGATAGACCATCTGCAGCGCCTGGATCTTGGCGCGCTGTTCGTTATCGACCCCGCCCGAATGGCCGCCGGTCATGTCCTCGAAGTAGTAATACTCCTGCCCCAGTTCCTTGACCCGCGCCGCGCCCTTGCGCGCATGCGCGGGATGCGTGCGGTCGTCCGCAGTCGAGGCCCAGAAGAACGGTGCCGGGTAGTCCTTGTTCTCGAGCAGCTTCTGATAGGGCGAATAGGGCTCGATCCAGGCGCGCTGTTCGGCAATCCGCGGATCGCCATATTCACCCGTCCACGACGCGCCGCGCCCGATCACGTGATAACGCAGCATGTCGAACAGCGGGATCTGGACGATCGCCGCATTGAACAGGTCGGGACGCTGGGTGAAGGCGGTGCCCACCAGCAATCCGCCCTGCGAGCCGCCCTGGATGCCGAGATGGTCGGGGCTGGTGATCCCGCGCGCGATCGCATCCTCGGCGATGGCGAGGAAATCGTCCCAGGTACGCTGCTTGTTCTCGCGGATTGCGTCCTGGTGCCAGCCGGGGCCAAATTCGCCGCCCCCGCGCATATTGCCGAGGATGTAGGCGCCGCCGCGCTCGAGCCAGATCTTGCCGATCGAACCGAGGTAGGAGGGCAGGCGCGGGACCTGGAAGCCGCCATAGCCGGTCAGCAGCGTGGGATTGGTCCCGTCCATCACCATGCCCTTTGGCTTGACGAGGAAATAGGGGATATTGGTCCCGTCGGCGCTGGTCGCTTCGTATTGTTCGACTTCCATGCCTTCGGCGTGGAAATAGCTGGGCGAGGTCTTGATCACCTCGGGCACGGCGCTGCCGTCCGAATAATAGAGCGTCGAGGGGGTGAGGAAGTCGGTCACCGAATACATGATCTCGTCCGAACTCTCCGACGCGGTCTGCACTCCCACGGTCGAATTGTCGGGCAGTGCGATCTCGCTCGAAACCCATGCGCCATCGACATGATCGAACTTGAGCACGCGGCCGCGAACATTGTCGAGCAGGCTGACATAGAGGCTTTCGGCAGTATTCGCCGCGCCCTGCTTGGTCTGCTTGTCCTCGGGGGCCCAGACGAGCGTCTTGGTCGCACCGTTCGGGTCGGCCTTCAACGCTTCGAGATCGACCGACACCAGCGCGTCGGCGGGGAAGGTCTGGCCCTGCGTTTCCCAATCGACATCGGTCGAGAACAGCAGCTGGCCGTCGATCAGCCCGTAGGGCGCGGCCTTGAGCGGCATGTCGAGCCGCAGCCATTCGCCTTCATGCTGCCAGAAATACTCGGTTTCGTGGAAGCTGGTCGCGCGGAAGGCGTAATAGCCATGCGCGGTGCCGGTGTGATCGCGCAGCAATGTGGCGCTCGACCAGACATCGGCTTCCTCGCCGCGCCAGATTTCCTGCGCGTCCTCGATCGCGGTGCCGCGTTTCCAGATGCGCGATGTGCGCGGATACTGGCTTTCGGTCAGCGTGCCTTCGCCGAAATCGCGGCTGACCAGCAGCGTATCCGCATCGATCCATTCGATCCCGCCCTGGCTCTTCTGGTCGAGGAGGAAGCCGTCCTCGACGAAGCTCTTGGTGGCCATGTCGAACTCGCGCAGCACGGTGGCGTCTTCGCCGCCGTCGCTCAGCGCGATCATGCACATCCGCTCCTGCGGCGGCAGGCAGGTGCTGCCCTTGTAGACCCACTCGCGCCCCTCCGCCTCGGCCAGCGCATCGACGTCGAGCACGGTTTCCCACTGCGGGTCGTCGGTGCGATAGCTGTCCAGCGTGGTGCGGCGGACCAGCCCGCGCGGGTTCTGCTTGTCCTGCCAGAAATTATACAGCCCGTCGGGGCGGATCGTCACATAGGGAATGCGATCCTCGCTGTCGTAGATCGCCAGCGCTTCGGCCTTGACCGCGTCGAACCGCGGGTCGCCCGCGATGAGCTCCATCGTCCGTTCGTTCTCGCTGCGCACCCAGTCGAGCGCTTCGTCGCTGCGCGCCTCCTCGAGCCAGATATAGCTGTCGTCCTCGGGACCGGGGATGCCGTCCTGCGCGGCGGCGGGCGTGTGGGGTGCAAGCGTCATGGCAGCGGCAATGGCCAGCGCGGATACGAGTTTCAAGGCCTGTCTCCTGAGTCTTGGACGCCTTATGCGCAAAGGCGGGGCGCAGGAGCAAGGGCGCGGGTCGTTTTGGCGAAATCCCTCCGGCGGCGACCCGTCAGTCGGCTTGGGCAGGCCCGTCGCGCAGCACCCAGACCGAGATCGTCCGGGCATGGATTCGCGCTTGCGACCGGCGTTCGTAATCGCGCGTCACGGTCCGCATCACCAGCGCCTTCACCTCCTCGTTCTGCGTGGTGAAGGGTATGTCCGCGGTGACGATCACCGCCGGCGGCTGCGCCAGGATCCGGCGGACCTCGTCAATCTGCCGGATGCCCAGCGCATCGCGTTCCAGCGCGTTGTTGAGATGGTCGGGATAGATGAACCGCGTCGGCAGGCAGCTGCCCGTTTCGCGGTAGAGCGCGGTGGGACCATCGAAGATCCACAGGCAGCGCCTGCGGTCGTCGACCAGCGGGCTGATCGTGGCCACCAGCTGCGCCATGCCGGCGCGCGAACGCTGCGTCGCATCCACCCTTGTGCCGTAATACAGCAGCGAGAAGCAGATCGCGATCGCGACCAGCATCGGCGCCAGCCGCAGCGGCCCGCTCCGGTCGAGAAACGGCAGCGCCAGCAGGATCGTCGCGGGGACCAGCGCAGCATAATAATAGGCATAGACGGTCGAGGGCAGGAACACCGTGGCCAGGCTGGCGAGCAGCCAAGCGGCATAGAAGGCGTAGGCGCGCTTGTCGGTGGGGATACCCATCCGCAGCGCCGCATAGGCCCCCAGACCCGCGAGAGCGACAAGCGGGAGCTGGTACAGCCAGTGCGCCGAGAAGCGCCCGGCGGGGGAGGGCAACCGGTCGAAGAAGCTGACGAAATTCGCAAACCAGAAGGCGTCCCATTCGCCGATCGCAAGATAGGACAGGCCGACCAGCGCCGTAGGCAGCAGCCCGAGAGCGGCAAAGGCGGCGGCCAGTCCGGCGAGCCGGACAAGCGACCGATCTCGTCCGTACTGGCCCCACAGCGCCCACAGGCCGAAGAACGCGCATTGCGGCACCACGGTATATTTGATCTGCAGAGCCAGTCCGCCGATCAGCATGGCGGCAAGCGCGCGGCGGATCGCATGCGGATGGCCGGGATCGCGCACCAGGATCGCCATCGCCAGCATGGCGGGGACATGGAAAATCTCGGTCTGGCCCGAATGCGGGCCGTAGAGCGCCATCAGGATGAGATAAAGAACACCGGCTCCCATCGCGACGGTCCGGTCGACCAGCGTCAGCGCCAGATGCCGCGCAAGCACGGCGCCGAGCACTGCGAAGCCGGTCGCGAACAGCTGATAGGCCAGCGGCGAGGGCCCCCCGATGGCATGCGCCAGCGCATAGAGCAGGAACAGACCGAACGGCTTGCGGTCCCACAGATCGACGAACGGCAGCTTGCCATCGAGCATGGCATTGCCGATCAGCGAATAGAGCTGTTCGTCGATATCGGCATTGGCATCGCCCAGGAACGGCAGGCGGATCACCAGCGCACAGACCGTCAGGAGCAAGACCACGCTGAACGCGTCGGCGCGCGAGCGGAAACCGGCTTGCGGATCACTGGACTTCACGATTTGCGCCTTCATGGCGTGCTGGCCCCCACCTGTCGCCATGCTCTGTGGCGCAGCGTGGTAAACTTTAGCCTAACCCACGCGGGGTAGGCGATAGGGCGCGCAAACGAAAAGGGCGACCCCGCAGGGCCGCCCTTCGTGTTCGGTATGGGGCGAAAGCCTCAGCCCTCGACGTGTTCGGCGAGGACCGTCAGGCCGTTTTCGCCGACCTCGGCGAAACCGCCGCGGACTTCGACCAGTTCGGGCGCGGCGCCTTCGGTCTTGTAGATCTGCACCGATCCGTCGCGGATCGTCGACATGAAGGGCGCGTGGCCTTCGAGCACGCCGAATTCGCCTTCCGCACCGGGTACGACGACCATGTGGACGTCTTCGGAGCGGACCAGCTTGGCGGGAGTTACGAGTTCGAAGTGCAGTGGCATGTCATTCCTCAAGCAGGTATTGCTGGATTATCAAAGGTGCTCCCGCATCGATGGCGCTTGCGTCGAAGAACTGGACCCCCAGATAAACTTCATCGATGGCCGGAGTGCGAAGCGTGGTCAATTCAAGGCGCTCATCCGGCGATGGTGCAGTCGGGTCCGGAAAAAGCGTATTATCAATTAGCCTGTAATCCGCGAGCATTCCATCGAAGGCGCGCCTTGCGCCTGGTCCATCCACGCTCACCTGACAAAAATTGGCATCCCGAGAATTGCCGATCCGGATTTCACCGTCGTCAGCTTGCCGAAACACGTAATCAACAGTGCCAGCCCGGGCGTGTTCGTGTGTTCCTTCCGAGGAATACCCGCGCGACACAATCTGGCTTTCTTCGGCCAACGGTGTCTCAATATCCATCAGCCTCGGACAGAGTTCAATCACCGCTTCTCGACCCAGTTCTTCCAGATCAGCAGCATGCGACGGCGTGGCCATAATACCTAAGGCCACGCCTCCAGCCGCACATAGAAAATGGCTAGGTCTCCGTAGCAAACTGCTTACGAGTCCTCGGCCAGCTTCTTGGCCTTCTCGACCGCCTGATCGATACCGCCGACCATGTAGAAGGCAGCTTCGGGCAGGTGATCGTATTCGCCGTCGACGACTGCCTTGAACGAGGCGACCGTGTCTTCGAGCTGCACGAACTGGCCGGGGATGTTGGTGAACACCTCGGCGACGTGGAACGGCTGCGACAGGAACTTCTGGATCTTGCGCGCGCGGGCCACGGTCAGCTTATCTTCTTCCGACAGCTCGTCCATGCCCAGGATGGCGATGATGTCCTGCAGGCTCTTGTACTTCTGCAGCGTTTCCTGGACCCGGCGGGCGGTGTTGTAATGCTCTTCGCCGACGACGCGCGGTTCGAGCACGCGGCTGGTCGAATCGAGCGGATCGACGGCCGGGTAGATACCCAGTTCCGAAATCGCACGGTTGAGCGTGGTGGTCGCGTCGAGGTGGGCGAAGGAGGTCGCCGGTGCCGGGTCGGTAAGGTCGTCGGCGGGAACGTAGATCGCCTGGACCGAGGTGATCGAACCCTTGTTGGTCGAGGTGATGCGTTCCTGCAGGTTGCCCATGTCGGTCGACAGCGTCGGCTGGTAGCCCACGGCCGAGGGAATACGCCCGAGCAGCGCCGACACTTCCGAACCCGCCTGCGTGAAGCGGAAGATGTTGTCGACGAAGAACAGCACGTCCTGGCCTTCGACGTCGCGGAAATATTCCGCCATGGTCAGGCCCGACAGTGCGACGCGGGCACGTGCGCCCGGCGGTTCGTTCATCTGGCCGAACACCAGCGCAACCTTCGAACCTTCCGAGATGGCATTGCCGTCGGCGTCCTTGGCGATAACGCCTGCGTCGAGGAATTCGTGATAGAGATCGTTACCCTCGCGGGTACGTTCACCGACACCGGCGAAGACGGACACGCCGCCATGGCCCTTGGCGATGTTGTTGATCAGTTCCTGGATCAGCACGGTCTTGCCGACGCCGGCACCGCCGAACAGGCCGATCTTGCCGCCACGCGCATAGGGCGCGAGCAGGTCGATGACCTTGATGCCGGTGACGAGGATGGCCGCTTCGGTCGACTGGTCGACGAACAGCGGGGCTTCGGCGTGGATCGGCATCGTCTGGTCGGCGCCGACCGGGCCGCGTTCGTCGATCGGCTCGCCGATGACGTTCATGATGCGGCCAAGCGTCTTCGGGCCGACGGGGACCGAGATCTGCGAGCCGGTGTTGACGACTTCCTGGCCACGGACGAGACCTTCGGTCGCGTCCATCGCGATGGTACGCACGGTGTTTTCACCGAGGTGCTGCGCGACTTCGAGGACCAGCGTGTTGGCGCCGTTCTTCGTTTCGAGCGCGGTCAGGATGGCGGGCAGTTCACCTTCGAACTGCACGTCGACGACAGCGCCGATGACCTGGCTGATGGTGCCGTTGGGCGATTGGTTGAGTACGGGTGCGGTGGCCATGATCTATGTCCTGACTTGGGGTTTAATGCGCCTTAGCCGACGCAGACATTTTCCGGATCGGCAAAGGCCCATTCGCCTTCGCCAGCAGTAAGGGTCGCCTTGTTGCGAAGATATTCGTCGTCACCGAGGCCGAATTCGCACACGACATCGGGCGAACCCATGCCGGCGCGCTTGCACATGGCGGTGTTGACCGCCTCGTCTTCGGGGCAGGCTTCGGCGTATTTCGCAGTGAGCAGCGCCTGGTCGGGCGCGGGCAGCGTCTCGATCGGCTCGGGCGTCACGACCTGTTCGGGCGCGGTCTGCGCGGCGGGTTCTTCGCCGCAGGCAGTCAGCAGCGCGAGGGGGAGGAGGAGGGCAAGCTTGTTCACATCGGGTCCTTAGAGAGCTTCCGCACCGGCGATGATTTCGATCAGCTCGGTGGTGATGGCGGCCTGGCGGCTGCGGTTGTACTGGATGGTCAGCTTGCTGATCAGATCGCCGGCATTGCGCGTGGCATTGTCCATTGCGGTCATCGACGCGCCCTGTTCGGACGCCTCGCGTTCGAGCAGCGAAGCGAACAGCTGCGTCTTGACGTAACGCGGCAGCAGTTCCTCGAGGATTTCCTCCTCGCCCGGTTCGTATTCGACCACCGCATCGCCCGCGGCTCCCGTATCGCCTTCGGGCGAGGGGACGGGGATCAGCTGTTCGACGGTCGGGTCCTGCGCCAGCGCCGATTTGAAGATCGGGTAGACGAGGTGGGCGACATCGAATTCACCCTGCTCGAACCGCGCGATCAGATCGTCGGCGATCGCTTCGGCTTCCTCGAAGCCCGGCTGGCGCACTTCGGAGGTGTCGAACCACTTTTCGATCCGCTCGGCATAGTCGCGCTTGATCGGGGCGCGGCCCTTCTTGCCGACGAGGTAGAAGCGCACTTCCTTGCCCTCGGCGATCAACGCGCGCGCCTTGACCTTGGCGGCCTTGACGATGTTGGCGTTGAGTCCGCCGCACAGGCCCTTGTCGGTGTTGACGACCACCAGCAGGTGGCGCTTGTCCGATCCGGTGCCGCGCAGCAGGCGCGGGGCGCTGTCGCCGCTGACCTTGCCGGCCAGCGATGCCATCACGCCCGACAGCCGTTCGGCATAGGGACGCGCAGCTTCGGCCGCGGCCTGCGCCCGGCGCAGCTTGGCCGCTGCGACCATCTGCTTGGCCTTGGTGATCTTCTGGGTCGACTTGACCGAGTTGATACGGCCCTTGAGTTCCTTGAGGCTAGCCATTTCGGCTCCCTATCTTCGTGTCTCTGGGCTCAGGCGAACTGCTTGGCGAAGGTCTTGAGCGCGTCGACGACCTTGTTCTTGGTGTCGTCTTCGAACTTGCCCGTGGTGCGGATTTCTTCGAGCACGTCGGCATGTTCGGCGCGCATGAAGCTCAGCATCTGGGCTTCGTAATCGGTGACGCGGTCGACCGGAACGCTGTCGATATAGCCATTGGTACCGGCGAAGATCGACACCGTCTGCTCTTCGAACGGCATTGGGCTGAACTGCGGCTGCTTGAGCAGCTCGGTCAGGCGCGCACCGCGGTTGAGCAGCTTCTGCGTGGCGGCATCGAGGTCCGAGCCGAACTGCGCGAAGGCCGCCATTTCACGGTACTGCGCGAGGTCGAGCTTCATCGAGCCCGAGACCTTCTTCATCGCCTTGGTCTGTGCGGCACCGCCGACGCGGCTGACCGACAGGCCGACGTTGATCGCCGGACGGATGCCCTGGTAGAACAGGTCGGTTTCGAGGAAGATCTGGCCGTCGGTGATCGAGATCACATTGGTCGGGATGTAGGCCGACACGTCGCCTGCCTGCGTTTCGATGATCGGCAGCGCGGTCAGCGAACCGCCGCCTTCGGCCTTGCTCATCTTCGCCGCGCGCTCGAGCAGGCGGCTGTGGAGATAGAACACGTCGCCCGGATAGGCTTCGCGGCCCGGCGGGCGGCGGAGCAGCAGCGACATCTGGCGGTAGGCCACGGCCTGCTTGGAAAGGTCGTCATACACGATCACGGCGTGCATGCCGTTGTCGCGGAAGAATTCGCCCATTGCGCAGCCGGTGTAGGGCGCGAGATACTGCAGCGGAGCGGGCTCCGAAGCGGTCGCGGCGACGACGATCGAATATTCCATCGCGCCGTTTTCTTCGAGCTGCTTGACGATCTGCGCGACGGTCGAGCGCTTCTGACCGACGGCGACGTAGATGCAGTAAAGCTTCTTGCCTTCGTCGTCGCCCGCATTGGCTTCCTTCTGGTTGATGAAGGTGTCGATCGCGACGGCGGACTTGCCGGTCTGACGGTCGCCGATGATCAGTTCGCGCTGGCCGCGGCCGACGGGGACGAGTGCGTCGACGGCCTTGAGGCCCGACTGCACCGGTTCGCTGACCGATCTCGCGCGGGATGATGCCCGGCGCCTTCACTTCGACGCGGCGGCGTTCGGTCGATTCGATCGGGCCCTTGCCGTCGATCGGATTGCCCAGCGCATCGACCACGCGGCCGAGCAGGCCCTTGCCGACGGGGACGTCGACGATGGTGTTGGTCCGCTTGACGCTGTCGCCTTCGCCGATTTCCTGGTCCGAGCCGAAGATCACCGCACCGACATTGTCGGCTTCGAGGTTCAGCGCCATGCCCTGAACGCCGTTGGCGAATTCGATCATCTCGCCGGCCTGCACGTTGTCGAGGCCGTGGATGCGGGCGATGCCGTCACCCACCGACAGCACAGTGCCGACTTCGCTGACTTCGGCTTCGGTCCCGAAATTGGCGATCTGGTCCTTGATGACCTTGGAGATTTCTGCGGCGCGGATATCCATGATGTGTGTCCTTTAAGCCTTCATGGCTTGCGAAAGCGAATTGAGACGGGTGCGGATCGAGGCGTCGATGCGCTTCGAGCCGATGGTGACGACGAGGCCGCCGAGCAGATCGGGCTCGACCTTCGTGGAAAGCTTGACGGTGCGGCCCTCGCGGGCGGTCAGCTTGGCCTTGAGATCGGCCAGCTGCGCATCGGTCAGCGCATGCGCGCTGGTCACTTGGGCAGTGACTTCACCGCGCTGCGCGGCGGCGATCGCGCGGAACGCGGCAATCACTTTCGGCAATTGGTTCAGCCGGCGGTTCTGCGCCAGCACGCCGAGAAAGTTCTGCGACAGCTCGGTCAGGCCGAGGATCGCCGAAACGCCCCACAGCGCCTTTTTCGCATCGCTGCGCGAGACCTTGGGGTTGGTGGTGACAGCGGCGAGCTCGGCCGATTCGGCGAGCGCGGCCTCGATCTTGTCGAGGTCCGATTCGACCGCGGTCACGGTTCCGTTTTCGCTAGCGAGGTCGAACAGGGCCGAAGCGTAACGCCCTGCCAGGCTAGCCTGAATACCGGCGGAAATATCCACGCGCTTGAGGTCCTCTCGGGTCCGGAAGAAAAGTCTGTGCGATCCAAGCCGGTCGCGGGCGAACGAGAGTCACCCCGGCAAGGTCGGCGCGCGCCTAGCAAAGCCCCCTCGCAATGGCAAGCCGACTCCGGGCCGGGGTGCTGGACTCTGGCGGCAAGCGGCGTAAGTTAAGTGGCATAACGCAACCAGTCACGCGGGAGAGAGCGATGAGGATGGTGCCACTGGCCCCCAAATGCGGGGTCGAAGTCGAGGATGTGAATCTGGCCGAGGCGGAGGGCGATACGCTCACCGCAATCAAGCAGGCGATATACACGCACGGCGTCGCGCTGTTTCGCGGGCAGGCCGATTTCACGCCGGAGGCGCATATCGCCTTCGCCCAGCGCTGGGGCGGGATCGACATCAACAATTACTTCCCGCTGACCGACGAGCATCCCGAGATTGCCGTGGTCCGCAAACGCGCCGACCAGGTCACCAATATCGGCGGCGGGTGGCACACCGACCATTCCTACGACCAGGTGCCCGCGATGGGCTCGATCCTCGTCGCGCGGACGCTGCCGCCCAGCGGCGGCGACACGCTATGGGCGCATATGGGCGAGGCCTATGACGCGCTGCCCGAGGACCTCAAGGCCGAGATCGAGGGGCTCGAGGCGTTCCATACCGCCGATCATATCTATGACGAGGGCGGTCTCTACGCGAAGACCGACATGGGCAGCGATCTGCGCGGTCAGGCGCTCAAGACCGGCGCGACGCACCCGATCGTGATCCGCCACCCGCAGACCGGGCGCAAGCTGCTCTATGTGAACAGCGCTTTCACCATGCATATCGTCGGTAAGTCACGCGAGGAAAGCCTGCCGCTGCTCCAGCGGTTGTGCGATGCGGCGACCGCGGCCGAGAATACCTGCCGCGTGGCGTGGGAACCGGGATCGGTCGCGATCTGGGACAACCGCACCACCTGGCACCTCGCGATGAACGACTACCAGGGCCACGCGCGCGAAATGCACCGCATCACGCTGACCGGCGAACCGCTGGCGGCCTAATTGCGCGCGTTACATTCATAGACCAGCCGCTCGTTCGCTTCACGCGGGAGCTGGGCCAGCACTTCGCTCTGCAGCTCGCCGAGCTGAGCGGCGGCATTGTCGCTGCCGCATTCGGGCGCGGAATATTTGCCGCGTGCCTCCCGCGCCTCGCTCATCGCATTGCGCGGGAGGAGATAGCGTTCGGTGCGGAAGATGCGGCGGTCGGGGTCGAAGCTGTTGACCGACACCGCGTCTTCCGAATTGGGCACGAAGACCCGGCTCCAGCTCGCCACCGGCAAAGCCGTATTGCGTGCGCGTGTTGACGCAGCCGTCGGCGGTCCAGTCGAACTCGATATCCTCCACCTTGGCGCTGGTCACGCGGCTGCGTTCGGGCACGAGCGTGCACAGCAGCGCCGCGGCGCCCGATGCGGGCGTGTCGCCGCCTGCTGGATCGCCCGCGCCATCGGCCATCGCGGCAGCAACGCGGCGGTCGATCTCGTCGAGGCCGGGGCGGGTGAGATAGGCGGCCAGCGCCGCCAGCACGACCACCAGCGTCGCCCCGCCGACCAGCCGCAGCCGCTTGTCGTCGCGCGGCTCGGCGCGCCATAGCGTCAGCGCCCATTGGCCGAGGCCGAAGGCGACCAGCAGCAGCACGAAGGCGAGGAACACGCGGTCCTCGCGCTCGACGATCACCCCCTGTTCGGCTTCGAGCAGCGCGCGCTCGCGCCTGGTCCGCTGCACTTCGGAGCGCTGTGCCATATCGGCGCGCGCGGCCATCTGTTCGCGCTGCAGGCGCTCGCGCTCGGCCTCGTCGAGATCGGCCATCGACCGGCATGTGCTGCCGTTGACCCGCGGTTCGACGCCATTGGCGCGCAGGAAGGGCAGCAGCTCGCGATTGGAAACCGCGAAGAAGAATTCGGCATCGCCGCCGTCATTGTCCGCGCCGAAGCTGTTGACCCCGACCACGCGGCCGCACGGGTCGAGCAGCGGCCCGCCCGAATTGCCGCGTGCGATCGGGGCGGTGTGGAGGATGGTGTCGAACTGGCGGCTGGGCCGCGCACCCGAGACATAGCCGCGGCTCTTGACCGGCGGCTGGCTGCGGAAAATATCGCTCAGGTCGAGCCCCTGCGCGCGGTCGACATTCATCGGATAGCCGACGCTGGTCACTTCGCCGCTGTCGGGCGGGATGCCGCCGGCCAGCGCCAGCGGGGGCAGCCGCAAGGCGCCGGTGATGCGGATCAGCGCCAGGTCGTTGCGCGGGCTGACCGCGATCGGCTGGCCATAAACCGCCTCGCCGCCGCCGCTGGGGATGATGCCGATGCGCAGCGCATCGTCGCGCAGGGCATCGCGCAGCACATGCGCATTGGTCACCACCTGGTCGCTCGCGACGGCAAAGCCGGTGCCGTGGCTGATCGGGACAAGCTCCTCGCCATCCTCGCCGATGATGACCACGCGCACCACGCCGCGCGCGGCGGCATCGATATCGGCGGGTTCGGCCTGCGCCAGCACCGGTACGAGCAGCACCAGCAGCGCGGCGAGAAAGGTTGGAATGCGTCCCATCGGGCCGTCTTGTGACGATCATTCGCTTTGACCGCAAGCCGCGGGATGCCCGCCCACCGCGGAACGGGCAGAAGGCTCTTGAGAGTTCAGCAAGGAGCCATTGATGACCTATCGGATCCAGGGCCTCGAGCCCGGCCAGTTCGCCCGGTTTTTCGCCAGCGACGAAGCGGAGCTCACCCACAGAGTGATCGCGGGGGAGGAGGGGCGCTATCCGTGCCGGGTCAGCCTGCGCGACGCGGACCCGGGCGATGAACTGGTGCTCACCCATTTTACCAACCACGCGGTCGATACTCCCTATCGCAACGCCTACGCGATCTATGTGCGCAAGGACGCGGGGGAAGCGGCGGACTATATCGACGAAATGCCGCCGATCCTGCGCGACCGGCCGATTGCGCTGCGCGGATACGATGCCGGCGGCTGCCTCCACACTGCCTCGCTCGCGCTGCAGGACGATGTCGACCGGGTCGTCCGCGCACTGCTGACCGATGACAGGGTCGCCTATGTCGATGCGCATAATGCGATGCATGGCTGTTTCGCGGCGCGGATCGAGCGCTATGATGGGGCCGACCATGACTGATGCCATCTCCGACGATACCGCCTGGGCGGCGGTCAAGCGGCGTGATCGCAGTTTCGACGGGCGCTTCGTCACCGGCGTGCTGACGACGGGCATCTATTGCCGTCCGTCCTGCGCCGCGCGGCATCCCGATCGCGGCAATGTGCGCTTCTTTGTCGATGGCGCGCAGGCGCGCAGTGCGGGCTTGCGCGCCTGCAAGAGGTGCCTGCCCGACGATGTCGGGCGCGACGAGGCGGCGGTGCTGGCGGCGATCGACGAGATCCGCCAGGCCGAAGATGCGCCCTCGCTCGCCGCGCTGGCGCAGCTGACCGGCTATTCGCCCGCGCATTTCCAGCGGGTGTTCAAACGCGCGATCGGCCTTTCGCCCGCCGCCTATGCCCGCGCCTTGCGCGAGGAACGCGCGCGCGATGCGCTGTCGGGCGGCGACAGCGTGACCGGCGCGATCTACGAGGCGGGCTACGGCTCGGCCTCGCGCTTTTACGAGAATACGAAAGGACGGCTGGGCATGACGGCAAGCGCATGGGCGAATGGCGGCGCGGGGGCGACAATCCGCTGGGCGGTGGTCGACACCACGATGGGACCGATGCTGGTGGCGGCGACCGACAAGGGTGTGTGCCGCCTGTCCTTCGGCGAAGACGAGAGCGAATTGCGCCGCCGCTTCCCCAAGGCCGATCTGGTCGAAGGCGGCGCGGCGTTCGGCAAACTGCTCGCCGATGTCGTGGCCAGCGTCGAGGCACCGGGCGATTTCGCGCATATCCCGCTCGACGTGAAGGGCACCGCTTTCCAGGAAGCGTGCTGGGAAGCCTTGCGCGCGATCCCGCCGGGCGAAACGCGCACCTATGCCGAAATCGCGGCGGCGGCGGGCAATCCCAAAGCGGTGCGCGCAGCGGGCAGCGCCAATGCGCGCAACAATGTCGCGGTGCTGATCCCCTGCCACCGCGTGGTGCGCAAGGGCGGCGATCTGGGCGGCTATGCCTATGGCCAGGATATCAAGCGCGAATTGCTCGAACGGGAGACGAAATGATGGACAGGATCGACGCATTCAGCGCGCTGCATGTACCGGGCGATCCGCTGGTGCTGTACAATATCTGGGACGCCGGCAGCGCCCGCGCCGTGGCTGCGGCGGGGGCGAAGGCCATCGCGACGGGCAGCTGGGGCGTGGCCGAGGCCAACGGGTTCAGCGATGGGGAGACGCTCCCGCTCGAAATCGCGCTCGAAAACCTCACCCGCATCCTCTCGGTCACCGACCTGCCGGTGAGCATCGACATGGAGGCCGGCTATGGCGATACGCCCGCCGCAGTCGGAACATCGGTGGGCAAGGCGCACGAAGCGGGCGCGAGCGGGATCAATATGGAGGACCGCATGCCCGGCGAAACCGGGCTGCTCCCCGTGGCGCAGGCGGCAGAGCGGGTTGCTGCCGCAGCCGCCACCGGCATTCACGTCAATGCGCGCACCGACGTCTATCTCCGGCGCGATTCCAAGGACTACACGCCTGCGCTGGTCGAAGACGTGCTGACGCGCGCCGCCGCCTTTGCCGAAGCGGGCGCGCGCAGCCTGTTCGTTCCCTTCCTCGGCGATCATGCGACGATCCGCGCGATCTGCGAGGCCTCGCCGCTGCCGGTCAACGTGTTGTGGGCGCCGGGCCGCGGTACGACTGCCGAACTGGCTGCGCTGGGCGTCGCGCGGATCAGCTATGGCCATGGTCCCTGGGCTGCGGCGATGGACTGGCTCAAGGCGCAGGCGGAGGCTGTCTATCGACAAGGATAGGGCGGGTACGCCGCCGGGCCGAATTCGATTTCGCTGCACGTCTTGTATTGCGAGTGATTCGCATTAACTGGAGGTCATGAGCACCAGACCTCCCCCGCGGACGCTTACCGTCCTCTCGCGCCAATCCCTTTCGCCCTCGATGATCCGGGTATCGCTCGGTGGTCCGGGCCTGGCGGGGTTTCCGCCCGATTTCGCAGGCGGCTACGTCAAGCTCATGCTGGCCCCGGCCAACGCGGGCGGCAAGCCCGTGGTCCGCACCTATACCATCCGCCACCAGGCCGAGGATGCGATCGCGATCGATTTCGCGCTGCACGGCGGCGAGGCTGCGGGCCCGGCGACCCGCTGGGCGCTGGCGGCCACGCCCGGCGACACGATCGAGGTGGGCGGTCCGGGCCTGCCCAAGCCGCTGCCGCAGGGGCGCGATTTCTATCTCGTCGCAGGCGACATGACCGCGCTGCCGGCGATTGGGGTCAATCTCGAAGCATTGCCGGCCGATGCGCGCGGGTTCGCTGCGATCGAGATCCAGGACGAACGCGACCGGCAGGACATCGCTGCGCCCGAGGGGGTCGAGATCGCCTGGCTGGTCAATCCCGAGCCCGGGCAGCGGCCCGCGCTGCTGGTCGATGCGCTGCGCAATGCCGCGCGGACCGAAGGCTCGCTCGCCGCATGGGCAGCGTGCGAATTTTCCGCCATGAAGCGGCTGCGCGAATATCTGCGCAGCGAACTCAGCCTCGCGCCCGCCGATCTCTACCTTTCCAGCTATTGGAAACACGGCATGATCGAGGACGAACACAAGCTCGCCAAACAGCAGGACGCCGCCGCGCAGCCCGCCTGAATCAAAACGGGGCGGACCCAAGGCCCGCCCCGCATGATCCGAATTCGCAGCCCGATCAGAGGCCCGAGTTTATCCCGTCGACGCTCTTGCTGACGAGGATGTTGACCGCCACGCGGCGGTTCTGCGCCTTGCCCTGTTCGGTGGTGTTGTCCGCCGCCGGGTCGGCCTCGGCCATGCCGGTCGGGGTCAGCATCCGGTAAGGTGCCCAGTCGCATTCCTGCTGGAGGAAGTTGACCACGCGCGAGGCGCGCTTCTCGCTCAGCTCCTGGTTGTATTCATAGTCGCCGGTCGAATCGGTGTAGCCGACCACCAGCAACAGCGCATTGTCGGTGTTCTTGGCCTGCGCCGCGGCCTGGCACAGCTCGTAGCGCGCCTGCTGCGACAGATTGTACTTGGCCGTGTCGAAATAGACGTTGGTCGTGCCCTTGATATTGTACTGGTCGATATTGGCAACGCGTCCGCGCAGCGCCTCGGTCGCGGCTTCATTGGCGGTGAAACGCTGGTCAGTCCCGGTGTGGATCATCCGCGCGGTTTCGAGATGCTTGCTCTTGAGCGCGATCTTGGTGGCGATCAGCCCGCGATCGGCCCATTCGACCGTCTCGACGTCGACCGGCAGGCCATTGAGCAGGTCGGCGGCCGAAAGCTGGTCCTTGTCGAGACCGAGGAAACCGCCGCTGCTGCGGATTTCGGTCGCCGGGCTGATAGCTACGACTGTGCGCATGCCATCGGCGCTGGTGACCTGGATCTTGTTATCCTGGCGCGCCGAGATCACGCCTTCGAATTCGGGGCCTTCGGGCATGCCGGTCAGGTCGCTGGGCGTGGTGCCCACGACAGTCATCGGTTCGCCTTCGCTTCGCGCACCGCCCTGCGGATCGAGTTCCTGCGCCTGTGCACCGGCGGCGAGGGGGAGGGCGAGCGCGGCGAGCGCTGCGACTGTCTTCGAACTCTTGGATAAGGCAATCATATTCATACTCCTTCAATTCAACCGACACGGGCCGTCGAGCGGATGTGGAATGCCGCTTTCTCCCCAATTGCGCCTGTGCGGTCAATCAGCCCCCTTCATTCGGTAACGGCTTGGTCGAGCGGCGCGGGGCCGCAGGCGGGGGCTGGTGTTGCCCGCAGCCTGTCTCGCAAATGAACCGCCGGGGGCAAGGCGGGCGCCATACGGATGGGTAGGGCGCGAACTACGATGAACCGACGCTTACGGCGTCCGGGCCCAGCCGGCCCGCGCCGGTTCGAGCGTGCCGAGGAAGGCCTCGGCGCTGTCGAGATAGTCGCGCTGCTTGGCTTCGCCCATGCGGTCCCAAGTGGCGTAGATGCGCCCGATCCGGTGGTTCTGCTCCAGCCGCTCGCGGTGGCGGTCCATGAAATGCCAGTACAGCGGGTTGAACGGGCACGCACCTTCGCCGGTCTTCTTGCTGGGCGAATAGGTGCAGCCCGCGCAGTAATTGCTCATCTTGTTGATGTAATTGCCGCTCGCCGCATAGGGCTTGGACGCCAGCTTCCCGCCATCGGCATAGAGGATCATCGCCGCCACATTGGGCAGCTCGACCCATTCATAGGCATCGGCATAGACCACGAGGTACCAGTCCTGCACCTCGCGCGGGTTCACTCCAGCGAGCAATGCGAAATTGCCGAGTACCATCAGCCGCTGGATATGGTGCGCATGCGCATTGTCGCGGGTCGAGCGGATGCAGTCGGCGAGGCAGGCCATGTCGGTTTCGCCGGTCCAGTAAAACTCGGGCAGGCCGCGCTGCGCGTCGAGCGCATTGGCTTCCTGCAGATGCGGCATCTGGTGCCAGTAGAAGCCGCGCACATATTCGCGCCAGCCGATGATCTGGCGGATGAAGCCCTCGACGCTGTTGAGCGGCGCGCGGCCCTCGCGATAGGCCCGTTCGGCACGGCGGCACAGCTCGAGCGGGTCGAGCAGCCCTAGGTTGATGCTGGTCGAAAGCATCGAATGGAACAGGTCGTCCTCGCCTGCGACCATCGCGTCCTGATAGGGGCCGAAGCACTCGATGCGCTCGGCGAAGAAGGCATCGGCGGCTTCTTCGGCCTCGTCGCGCGTCACCGGCCAGCCGAATGTGTCGAGCGATCCGAAATGGTCGCCGAACCGGTCTTCGACCAGCTCGATAACTTCTGCGTCACGGCATCGGGCTCGAACCTGGGGCGTTCGGGAGCGGCAAGCCCGTCCTTGGGCGGCTTGCGGTTCTCGCTGTCGTAATTCCACTCGCCGCCTGTCGGCTTGCCATTCTCGGCCATGAGCAGCCCGGTCTTGCGCCGCATCTCGCGGTAGAAGAACTCCATCCGCAATTCCTTGCGGTCTTCCGCCCACGCGTCGAATTCGGACTGCGAACAGAGGAAGCGGTCGTCGCGCAGGATCTCGATTTCGCAGGCGAACTTGTCCGCCCATTGCTCCATGTCCTGCCGCACGCGCCACTCGCCTGCCTCGACCACGCTGACAAGCCGCGGGTCGTGCCGCTCGATCGCGCGCGCGAGTTCGCCGGTGAAGCTGCCCGCATTGTCCGGATGGCCGAGCTTCGTGTAATCGACCCTCCATCCCGCACCGCGCAATTCCTCGGCGAAATGCCGCATGGCAGCAAAGATCAACGCGATCTTCTGCTTGTGGTGGCGGACATAGGTCGCCTCGTCCCACACCTCCATCATCAGGATGACACTATCGTCCTTGGAGCGCCCGCGCAGGCTGGCAAGGTCGCGGGTCAGCTGGTCGCCGAGGATGGGGACGAGAACGGGGCCGGGCATGGTTGTTCCAATGCCCGGCCACTGCGTTGGTGCCTTACAGCTTGGCGATTTCCTGCTTCGCCGCATTCATGCCCTGTTCGATGGCCTCGGGACCGAAGCCCGCCTTCTCGACGCGGACGAAATGCAGATCGTCCACCCCGATAAAGCCGAAGAAGGTGGTCAGCAGGCTTTCCTGGTTCTCGGCAAGCTGGTCGGTCGAATATTCGCCGCCGCGCGCCGAGGCGACCACGACCTTGCGGCCGCCCGCCAGGCCTTCGGGTCCGTTTGCGCCATATTTGAAGGTCACGCCGGGCACGCCGAGCCGGTCGAGCCATGCCTTGAGCTGGCTGGGGATGGTGAAATTGTACATCGGCGCGCCGACGATCACCACGTCGCTGGCGAGGAATTCGTCGAGCACCGCGCGCTGTTCGGGATAGGCCGCGGCGACCGCTTCCTCATGCGTTTCGGGCGGCGTGCGGATCGCGCTGGTGGTGATCGGGTCGATATGCGGCAACGGGTCGGCCACAAGATCGCGGGTGACGACCCTGGCCTCGGGATGCTTGGCAGTGAAATGGGCGAGCAGTTCGTCGGTCAACTTGCGGCTGATCGACTGGTCGCCGGTGGTCGAGCTATCGATACGAAGGATTTGCATAGGGGGGACTCCATAGTTACTGTTGATAACCTGGAGGCCATATGGAAACTGTACCCCACCCCGCGCAAGAAGGCACTTCGCTGTCCGATAGGGACACCGGTGTAACTCTTGAAGTTCACAATGCGCCGCAATGCACCGCGGTGAACGACATCCTCGCGCGTGTCGGCGACAAATGGTCGGTCCGCGTCGTGATGGGGCTGGCCGACGGATCGCGGCGATTCAACGAATTGCGGCGTGATATTCCCGGCATTTCGCAGCGCATGCTGACGCGCACGCTGCGCGGGCTGGAGCGCGACGGGCTGGTCAGCCGCACGGTCACCCCCAGCGTGCCGCCGCGGGTCGACTATGCACTCACCGCGCTGGGGCGCTCGCTGTGCGTTCCGGTCGCGCAGCTGGGCAATTGGGCGGTGGCCAATATCGGCAAGGTCGAGGCCGCGCGTGCGGTCTATGACGGCGGACAGGACTAGGCCGTGAGGTCGAGCTTTTCGCGCAGCATGTCGAGCGCGGCGCGCAGCGCGGCGATCCGTACTCCGTCGCGGCCGATCGGTCCGAAATGCTCTTCGCGATGCGTGAGCGATCCGTCGGCGCCAGCGAGCGCTAAATGGACGAGGCCTTCCTCGTCATCCTCGCCCGCGGGCCCGGCGAAACCCGTGATCGAGATCGCCAGCTGCGCCTGCGACCGGTCGAGCGCGCCCGCGGCCATCGCCTCGGCGACCGCGCGGCTTACCGCCCCGCAATTCGCCACCAGATCGTCGGCCAGGCCGAGCAGGTCGCATTTCGCCTGGTCCGAATAGGCCACGAAGCCGCGATCGAAGACACGGCTGTAGCCCGGGACATCGGTGAACAGCGCGGCAAGCAACCCGCCGGTGCAGCTTTCCGCGGTGGCCAGCTGCCAGCCCGCCTCCTTCGCCGCGCCCAGAATGCGCTCCGCGAGATCGCAGACATCGTCGGGAAGGGCAGCTTCGAGTTCTTCGGCCATACTGTCTCGGTGAACGTCCCGGAGAAACCCGGGGTTCCCGTTGCACGGACCGCATGGCCCGCGATGCCCGCGCTTCCGGCGACCTAGTCCTTGTCGTCTGCCCCGGAATCGTCGTCGTCGTCTGCCTCGTCGTCGTCGTCGATATCGCTGAGGTCGGGGAATTTGGCCCCGCTCTCGCGCATGGCCTCGATCCGTTCGATCGCGCGGCGGCCCGGTTTGGGGAAATGCGGGTCGTTGGCAAGCATCTGCAACAAGGCGATGCCATCGTCATACCGTCCCAGTCGCGCCAGATCATAGGCGAGGCCGATACGGAAGGCGGTGGTTTGCGGCGCGCGGTTGAAGGCCGCGAGATAGGCATCGTGCATCATCGATCCTTCGCGCCCTTCGCGTGCGTAGCTGAGGGCGAAGCGGTAGAGCGCCTCGGCATTGGTGGGATCGGTCCGGTTGGCGATCTGGAAATGGCGCCGTGCATGCGCCCAGGCTTCGCTGTCGGTGCTTTCGTCTTCGTACAGACGATGGCTTAGAATGCGGCCCTTGACGATATTGGCGCGCAAATGGCCCGGATCGACTGCCAGCGCCCGGTCGGCGGCCGCCTCGGCGGCAACGAAATAGGGGCCGCCCATTTCCTTGTCCTCGACCGCGTCGTCGTCCTTGTGTTCTTCCTTGTATTCCGCGCGCCCTATCTGCTCGAGCCCCAGCTCGGCCATGGCCATTTCGGCATAGGCATCGGCGCTGAGCGTCCCCTCGCGGGCGAAAGCCGCAAGATCGTCGCGCGTGTCTTCGAGCTTGTTTCTACCCAGGCGGCGCAGGCGGAGTTCGAGCATCCGGCTCTCGGCGAGGGACAAGGTGCTCAGGCTGACATCCTGCGACCAGGAGAACGGCTCCGCCGAGACGCCATATTCGATATCCCCGCGCACGTGGCGTTCGAGCTGGCGTTCGAGCTGGCGCAGATCGCCGAACACGGTGCGCGCGGCGGGCAGGGGCTTCTCACCTGTGGCGAGCCGGTCGATGTAGGCGGAAATGCGCGCGCCGCGATCGGGCGCGGTGTACAGCATATGCGTCAGCCCCCACGACCAGCCGTAGAAGCCGGCGATGACCCTGCCCTCTTCATCGGGCCATGAGAGCAGGCGTTCGATCTGGGCATCGTCGTAATAGCTCAGTTCGGCGCCGCGGTGGGTGGCGGGCTTGCCATAGGTCCAGCTGCCGTCCTCGCCGAATTCGACCGTGGCGAGGAATTCGGCGAACCCTTCGATCAGCCATGCGGGTGCAGGCACGGCAAATTCGTTGAACATGAAATGGTGGGCATATTCGTGGAACAGCACGCGCTGACCGGTCAGGCTGCGCCACCCGCCGCCGCCGCGATGCGCGATGGCGTAGGTTCCTTCGATTTCGGACGAGTAATAGCCTGCGACATAACGCGAGCCGACCAGCTTCTGGACGCCGCGCTTGCCGTCGAGCAGGTAGATCGTGATCGGATCCTTGCCCGGCCGATCGGGCTTGTCGTACCAGAACCGCAGCAGGCCATCGAACCGTTCGAGATCGTTGGCGAAATCGGTCAGCTCATCTTCGTCGCCAGCCGAATAGATCGTGAAATGCTGTGTGTCGGCGCGCTTCCAGATGTCGTCCGCGGCCTGCGCGGGCGAGGCGAGCAAGGCAAGACAGGCCGTCAGCGCGGCAAGAATCCTGAGCATGGAAAGTAGACCCCCGTAACAGGCCCTGCGATGGCCCGGACACGGCCGAGCCTAGGCACGCCGCGCGCGACAATCAAACGAAACTATAGGGGTCGATATCGACTGCCACGCGCACGCCGGGCGGGTGGTCGATCGCGGCCAGCCAGCGGCGGATGACCTGCTGCAATTGCACACTGCGCCGTGCGTTGATCAGGAAGCGGTAGCGATAGCGGCCGCGCAGCAATGCCATCGGGGCGGGCGCGGGGCCGAGGATCATGCATTCGGCGACATCGGGGCGGAAGGCGCCGATGCGGTTGGCCGCCTCGCGCGCCTCCGCATCGTCCTCGCTGGAAATGATGATCGAGGCCCAGCGGCCGAAGGGCGGGGCCCCCGCCTCGCGGCGCATCTCGGTTTCGGCGGAATAGAAGGCATCGCGGTCGCCCGCCGCCAGCGCGGCAATCACCGGCGCGTCGGGGTGGCGGGTCTGCAGCAGCACTTCGCCCGGTTTCGAACCGCGCCCCGCGCGCCCGGCGACCTGCGCGACCTGCTGGTAGGTCCGCTCGCCCGCGCGCAGATCGCCGCCCTCGAGGCCCAAATCGGCATCGACCACGCCGACCAGTGTCAGCTCGGGGAAATGGAACCCCTTGGTTACCAATTGCGTGCCGACGATCACGTCCACCTCGCGTGCCTCGACCGCAGCGATGAACTCCGCCGCGCGGCCGGGCGAATTGAGCGTGTCGGAAGTGGCGACAAAGACACGTGCCTGCGGCAGGCGTTCGGCCACTTCGTCGGCGATCCGTTCGACCCCGGGGCCGCAGGCGACGAGGCAGTCGGGTTCGCCGCATTCGGTGCAGGTCTTGGGGGCGGGCGCCTCGTGCCCGCAATGGTGGCAGGCGAGCCGGTTGGTGAAGCGGTGTTCGACCAGCCATGCGCTGCAATTGGGGCATTGGTAGCGAAAGCCGCAATTGCGGCACAGCGTCAGCGGGGCATAGCCGCGCCGGTTGAGGAACAGCAGCGATTGTTCGCCGCGCTCCAGACGTTCCTCCATCCCATCGACCAGCCGCTGCGCCAGCCACATGCCCTGCGGCGGCTTCTCCTCGGTCAGGTCGATCGTCTCGATCGTGGGCATCTGCGCCCCTCCATAGCGGCTCGGCAGGTCGATCTTCGCGTAGATTCCGCTTTCGGCCATCTGCAGGCTTTCGAGCGCGGGGGTGGCGCTGGCGAGCACCACGGGCACCTGCTCGAAATGCCCGCGCATCACCGCAACGTCGCGCGCATTGTAGCGCACGCCCTCTTCCTGCTTGAAGCTGGTCTCATGCGCTTCGTCGACCACGATCAGGCCGAGCCGTGCGAAGGGCAGGAACAGCGCCGATCGCGCGCCGACCACCACCTGCGCGCTGCCTTCGGATACGGCGCGGTAGGCGCGTCGGCGCTCGGTCGATTTGAGCGAGGAATGCCACAGCACCGGCGGCGCGCCGAACCGCTCCTCGAAGCGGTGGAGGAAGTTTTCGGTCAGCGCGATTTCGGGCAGCAGGACCAGCACCTGCCGCCCCATCCGCAGCGCCTCGGCGACGGGTTCGAAATAGGTTTCGGTCTTGCCCGATCCTGTCACCCCGTCGAGCAGGAAGGGGGCAAATTCCGCCTTGCGCACCGCGCTGGAGAAGATGTCCGCCGCCTCGCGCTGCTGCGCGCTTAGCGCGATCTCGACGAAATCGGGCCGCGCGGGCGGATAGGGCCGGTCGCAATCGACCTCCACCGGTTCGAGTGCGCCGTGGTTGACCAGTCCGCGCAGCACGCCTTCGGAAACCCCGGCGATCCCTGCCAGTTCGCGGATTGTCGCCTGCTCGCCTTCCAGCGCCCCCATCGCCGCCTCGCGCTGCGGCGTCATGCGTTCGGGCATGCCGCCGGTCAGCCGGTATTCGGTCATCGTCGCGGGACCCTTGAGCGCGCCGCCCGATGCCAGCGCCATCCGCGCCACGCTGGCAAGCGAGGCGACATAATAGTCCGCGGTCCATTCGATCAGCCGCCTGAGCGCGGCGGACAGCGGCGGCACGGGCAGCACCCCGCGCAAATTGCGCAGCTTCTCTACCGGAACTTCGGTTCCCGGGAGCCGTTCAGCTTCCCAGACGATCCCGATTACCGTGCGCGGACCCAGCGGGCATTCGACCACGGAACCCGCAGCGACATCCATGCCCTCGGGCACCTTGTAGTCGAGCGGGCCGAGAGCGGCATTGAGGACGAGGCAGCGCACGCGGTTCATGGCCCGGCCATATGGGCGGGGGCAGGCGCGTGAAACAAGGGCAGGATGCAATGAGGACCAGCGATATGACCGATATTCTCGCCAAACCCACCGGACGGCGCGGCTTCCTTGGCGGGGCCATGGCCGGGGGCGGCCTGCTGCTGCTGCCCGCCTGTTCGACGATACCCGGTTTCGGGATGGTCGATGCGGTCCAGCGGATTCTGTTCCTGTCGAGCGAACGTGCCTTTGCGCGGATGCTCGAAGGCGGCGGTTTCTGGGATGAACAGGTCGCGCAGGTCGGCTTCGGCGAGCTGCTGGGCGCGCGCGGCGATGTGGTGTCCCGCATCCTCACCTCCGCCCTGTTCAAGAGCCGGCTCGAAAACGCGTTCGGCGATATCGCCTATGAAGGCGCGCAGCGCGCGGCGCCGCTGGTGACCGATGCGGTGCGCACCATCGGCATCCAGAACGCGATCGACCTCGTGCGCGGCGGCCCCACTGCCGCGACCAGCTTCCTGCGCGATTCGATGGGCCGCAGCCTTGTCGAGGCGATGGTGCCCGAACTGGGCGACGCGCTGCGCGTGGCGCAGGACCCGCTGGTGGCGGAGCTGGTGCAGGGCCTCGCCGGGGTCGATCTGGCGGGCGCGGTCACGCGCTTCGCGGGCACTATAGACACCACCATCTGGCGCGAGATCGGGACCGAGGAAGCGGCGATCCGCCGCAACCCGCAGGCCACGCGCGACCCGCTGATCATCGGCGTGTTCGGCGCGGGCGCGCAGTACTAGCCGCAGGCCATATCGGGCGCTAAGGCTCTGCGGGAATCGCAATTCCCCCGGAGCCTTCGCGCATGAAATTCTTCGTCGACACCGCCGATATCGCCGACATCAGGGAAATGGCCGACACCGGCCTGCTCGACGGCGTCACCACCAATCCGTCGCTGATCGCCAAATCGGGCCGCGACTTCATGGAAGTGACGAAGGAAATCTGTGACATCGTGGATGGCCCGGTCAGCGCCGAAGTCGTCGCGCTTGATCACGACACGATGATGAAAGAGGCCGAAACGCTGCGCAAGATCGCGGACAATGTCTGCATCAAGGTGCCGCTGACGATCGACGGGCTCAAGACCTGCAAGAAGCTGACCGGCGATGGCACGATGGTCAATGTGACGCTGTGCTTCTCCGCCAACCAGGCGCTGCTTGCCGCCAAGGCGGGCGCGACCTTCGTTTCGCCCTTCGTCGGGCGGCATGACGACAACGGCTTCGACGGCATGGCGCTGATCCGCGATATCCGCCTGATCTACGACAACTATCCCAATTTTTCGACCGAGATCCTCGTCGCCTCGATCCGCAATCCGGTGCATGTGCTCGAAAGCGCGCGCATCGGTGCCGATGTCGCGACCATGCCCGCGGCAGTGATCAAGGGCCTATTCAAGCATGTCCTTACCGAAAAGGGCATCGAGGGCTTCCTCAAGGACTGGGACAAGACGGGCCAGTCGATCCCCACCGCATAAGTGAGCGAACAGACTCCTCTCGACCGTTTCAAGCAGGCGCTGACCGGCGCCAGCCGCGCGCTTGCGCATGAAGCGGAAGTCGAGGTGGCGTGGAGCGCGGATGCACCGACCCAGTCGGGCAAGAACTTCCGCGTGCCACTGCCCGGGCGCAATCTCCCGCGCGAGCAGGCTATCGAAGCGCGCGGTTTTGCCGACAGTTTCGCGCTGCGGCTGCGGCATCACAGCGAAGCGCTGCATGGCAAGGGCGCGCCGCCCGAACCGATCGCGCGCGCCTGTTACGACGCGATCGAACAGGTCCGCTACGAAGCGATCGGCTCGACGCGCTATGCCGGCATTCGCGGCAATCTCGACGCGGCGGTCGAAATGCGCACCGCGTCCGATCCGATCGTGCGCGCCGAGGCGGCAGGCGATGTCCCGCTGCCGACCGCGCTGTCGCTGATGCTGCGCGAGGCGCTGACCGGCGAAGCGGTGCCCGAACGCGCCCGCGCGGCGGTCGATCTGGTGCGCGAGGATATCCTCGCCAAGATCGGCACCGACATGGACGGGCTGGCCGATGTGCTCGACGACCAGCGCGCGTTCCAGAACCTGACGCTCGACATCCTGCGCGATCTCGACCTGACGCTGCCCGAGACCCCCGAACCGACCGATGCCGAGGATGGCGAGGACGAGGAAGGCGAGAACCCCGAGGACCAGGACGAGACCGACGAGGAAGACGAGGGCGGGGCCGAACCCGACGCCGCCGACGCCCGTTCGGAAGTGACCGACGGCGAGGCCGAGGGCGACGCCGACCAGGATGTCGAGGGCGAACAGGAAATGTCCGATGGCGATCCGTCGGACGATGGCGAGGAAGGCATGCAGCCCGTCCGCCCCAATCGCCCGTGGACCGACTTTCCCGAAGGCTTCGACTACAAGGCCTATACCCACAAATTCGATGAGGAAGTCGAAGCCGCCGAGCTGTGCGACAATGAAGAGCTCGACCGGCTGCGCGCCTATCTCGACAGCCAGCTGGCGGGCCTGCAGGGCGTGGTCACCCGGCTGGCCAACCGGCTGCAGCGCCGCCTCATGGCGCAGCAGAGCCGCAGCTGGGATTTCGACCAGGAAGAAGGCATGCTCGATGCCGCGCGGCTGACCCGGGTGGTGGTCAGCCCCGGCCATGCGCTCAGCTACAAGATCGAACGCGATACCGAGTTCAAGGACACGGTCGTCACGCTGCTGATCGACAATTCGGGCAGCATGCGCGGGCGGCCGATCTCGATCGCCGCGATCAGCGCCGATATCCTCGCGCGCACGCTCGAACGCTGCGGCGTGAAGACCGAGATCCTCGGCTTCACCACCCGCGCGTGGAAGGGCGGGCAGAGCCGCGAGATGTGGCTCTCCGACGGGCGCCCCGCGAACCCCGGCCGGCTCAACGATCTGCGCCACATCCTCTACAAGAAGGCCGACGAGCCCTGGCGCCGCGCGCGCCGCAACCTCGGCCTGATGATGCGCGAAGGCCTGCTCAAGGAAAACATCGACGGTGAGGCGCTGATGTGGGCGCACGACCGCCTGCTGCGCCGCGCTGAGGACCGCCGCATCCTGATGGTCATTTCCGACGGCGCGCCGGTCGACGACAGCTCGCTGTCGGTCAACCCCGCGGGCTTCCTTGAGGGCCATCTGCGCAAGGTGATCGACTGGATCGAGAACCAGTCGCCCGTGCAGCTCGCCGCGATCGGCATCGGCCACGACGTCACGCGCTATTACAAGCGTTCGGTGACGATCATGGATGTCGAACAGCTCGGCGGAACGATCATCGAGCAATTGGCCGATTTGTTCGAGATCGAGAAATAGGCCGCGCCTGTGTGTGCGGGCGCGACGGGCCGAGGGGCGGGGCCAGAAGCCGCAAATCGGGGCGCCTGCTTGCAGGCGAGGAGGAGAGACAAGCTACAATGAACGTTACCGAAGCCGTCCAGACGCGCCGCTCCGTGCGCGCTTTCACCGATCAGCCGGTCGACCGCGAAACGCTCACCCGCATCCTCGAGAAGGCGCAGCGCAGCCCCTCGGGCGGCAACACGCAGCCCTGGCACGGGATCATCCTGACGGGCGAGCCGATGCAGGCGCTGTTCAACCGCGTCGCGCAGGATTTGCCCAAGGGGCGCGCGGCGTTTGCGCCCGAATACAATGTCTATCCGCCCGAGCTCGACGGCGCCTATGAACAGCGCCGCCGCGGTGTGGGCGAGGACATGTATGGCGCGCTCGCAATCTCCCGCGAGGAGAAGGGCAAGCGGCTGATGTGGTTCGCCAACAATTTCCGCGCTTTCGGGGCGCCGGTGCTGATGCTGGTCCACACGCCCAAATACATGGGCCCGCCGCAATGGAGCGATATCGGCATGTGGCTGCAGACCGTGGGCCTGCTCGCGCGCGAGGAAGGGCTCGACACCTGCTTCCAGGAAGCCTGGGCGGTCTATGCGCCGCAGATCCGCGAAATGGTCGATATCCCCGAGGATCACACCTTCTTCTGCGGCGTCGCGATCGGTTACCGCGACGAGGAAGCCGCGGTGAACAATTTCGCCGTGAAGCGCGCCGGGATCGAGGAAAGCGTGCGCTGGGAAGGGTGGGGCTAGGCCGGCTGCGGGTACCAGCGCCGCGGATCGCCTTTTGCCAGCCGCGACTGGATCAGCCACACCGCCGCGCCGTATATCGCGGCATTCACCGCTGCGAAAATGCCCCAGAACTGGCCTGCGGAGGTGAGTTCGACAAGCTGCCAGCGCGGGTTGGTGGCAAGCTGGCTGAACCCCGCCATCAGCAGCCCGGCATAGCTATAGGCCAGATGCACCTGATGCGCGCGCAGCGCCTCGACATCGCGCGTCTTGCGCCAGCGCCACAGCTTCGCGACGCCGAACAGGAGCGCGCCGAAGCCGAACAGCACGAAGACATGGAAGAAGCCGAAGCGCGTACCGAAAAACGGCATCACCGTGGCGCGGACGGGGACGACCGAAACCACGGTGACGAACATGGCGGCGATATAGCCGCTGCCCATCGTCCGGTGCCGCAGCGTGCCCTTCGGTAGCAGGAAAATCATCGCGCCAAGCACGATGGCGATGCTTGCTGCACCCAGATGCACCAATACCAAAGGGGAAAGGTCGCCGAGCATGCCGCGTCTCCTAATGTATTGCATCAGTAACACACATGGCGAACCGTCGCAATGTGCCGCTTGACCCGCACTATGCGCGCCGCCACACGCCGGACATGACCGATACGCCGCTCAAGCTGTTCAACTCGCTCACCCGCGAGCTGGAGGAATTCACTCCCGTCCACCCCGGCGAAGCGCGCGTCTATTCCTGCGGGCCGACTGTCTACAACTACCCCCATATCGGCAATATGCGCGCCTATGTCTTCGCCGATGTGCTGGGACGCACGCTGAGCTGGAAGGGATACAAGCTCACACACATCATCAACATCACCGATGTCGGCCATCTGACCGACGATGGCGATGCGGGTGAGGACAAGATGGAGAAGATGGCTGCCGCCAACGCGCAGTCGATCTGGGACATCGCCAGGCACTATACCGAGGCCTTCTGGGCCGATGTGAAAGCGCTCAACATCCGCGAGCCGGCCAAGTGGTCGGTGGCGACCGATTATATCGACGAGATGATCGACTTCGCGAAGGGCATTGCCGACCAGCATTGCTACGAACTCGACAGCGGGCTCTATTTCGATGTCTCGACCGTGGCGGATTACGGCCGCCTCGCGCGTGCGGTGACCGAGGAAGGCGAGGGCCGGATCGAAACCGTTGTGGGCAAGCGCAATGCCGCCGATTTCGCGATCTGGCGCAAGACCCCGGCGGGCGAGACGCGGCAGATGGAATGGGACAGCCCGTGGGGCAAGGGCGCGCCCGGCTGGCATCTCGAATGCTCGGTCATGGGCGAAAAGCTGCTCGGCTTTCCCTTCGACATCCACACCGGCGGGATCGACCACCGCGAGATCCACCACCCCAATGAGATCGCGCAGAACCAGGCCTTCTGCGGCTGCGGCGGATTGTCGGAAGCGACCAATTCGGGCGCGAAGATCTGGATGCACAACAACTTCCTCGTCGAGCGCAGCGGCAAGATGAGCAAGTCCTCGGGCGAATTCCTGCGGCTGCAATTGCTGGTCGACAAGGGCTACCACCCGCTCGCCTACCGCATGATGTGCCTGCAGGCGCATTACCGCAGCGAGCTGGAGTTTTCGTGGGACGGGCTGGGCGCTGCACTGACCCGCCTGAAGCGGATCGTGATGGCGGTCGAGAACCTCAAGGCCCGTCATGCTGAACTTGGTTCAGCATCCATTTCGCTCCCCGCACAATGGACCCTGAAACAAGTTCAGGGTGACGGAATGGGGATGTTTCGAGACCTGTTCGTCACTTTTGATGAGGCGATGTCCGACGATCTGAATACGCCGATCGCACTGACGTTGCTCGAGCAGGTGCTGGCGAAGAAGAAGGTCAGCCCGGAAAAGAAGCTTGAAGTGGTTTCAGCGATGGACAGTATCTTCGGCCTCGATCTGCTCAACCTGACCCGCACCGACCTGCGTATCCGCCCTAGGGACGCGGCCATCACCGAGGACGAGATCGAGGCCGAACTCCTGCGCCGCAAGCAGGCGCGCGCGGCCAAGGATTTCGCCACCTCCGATGCCATCCGCGACAGCCTTGCAGCCGCAGGCGTAGAGGTTATGGATGGCGATCCGCTCGGATGGGAATGGAAGCTCTAAGCATGGCCAAGGCCGACCCGCAGACGCTGCTGTGGCAGCACCTCAAGGACGCGCCCCGGGAGCTGGAATTCCTCCGCGATCACGAGGCCGAGGGCTTCACCCTGCCGTTCTACTGCGCCGCCGCGCATCTCGCGATCGAGGTCGATGACGATCCCTTCCGCGCCAATCAGAACGGCGCGCGCGAACGCTGGCAGGAACGCCACCGGGTCGACATCATGCAGGTCCCGCCGACCCATGTCCTGCGCAATGCCGGCGAAGTGGCCGCGGCGATCCTCGACATCGCCACCCGCCGCAAGGAACGGTTTGCGAAATAGCGCCCGAGCGGCAATGGAGGCGTCGAGGGAGAATTCGATGACCAAAGCCGTCCTGTCCGCCATGATCCGTCCGCTGGTCGAACCGCGCCTGCCCGAATGGGTCGAGCCGCTGTGGTTCATGAGCAAGGAACAGGCGCTGGAATTCGCGCGGCAAGCGGAGATCGGCTGGTTCGACCTCAACGAAAAGGAGCCGATGATCGAGATCGCGCGCGCCGCGACCGGGCTTAAATGGATGAACTCGATCTATGCCGGGCTCGATTTCATGCCGCTCGACCTGCTCGCCGAGCGCGGCGTGGTGGTCACCAATGGCGTCGGCATCAATGCGATCACCATTGCCGAATATGTCGTCATGCTGATGCTCGCGCATGCCAAGGGCTACCGCGAGGTAGTGCGCGCGCAGGACCGCCACGAATGGCTGCTCGACAGTCCGGGCAAGCGCGAACTGGCGGGCGAGCGTGTGCTGCTGCTGGGAATGGGGGCGATCGGATCGCTCATCAAAACCCGGCTCGAGGCGTTCGACATGAAGGTCGTGCCGGTGCGCCGTTCGGGCGCGGACGGTGCGCTTAAGCCCGGCGAATGGCGCGAGAAGCTGGGCGAATTCGGCTGGGTCGTGCTGGCGGTCCCCTCGACTGAAGAAACCCGCCACATGATCGGCGCGATGGAACTGGCGGCGATGCGCCCCAATGGCGTGCTGGTGAATATCGCGCGCGGCGACGTCGTCGATCAGGCGGCGCTGGTCGAGGCGCTGCAGCAGGAGAAGATCGAGGCCGCGCTGCTCGACGTCACCGACCCCGAACCGCTGCCCGAGGATCATCCGCTGTGGGACCTCGAGAATGCGCAGGTCACCATGCACCTGTCGGGCCGCGCGCAGACCAAGATGTTCCAGCGCAGCGCGGACCGTTTCATCGAGAACCTCGAACGCTGGCAGCGCGGCGAGCCGGTCCAGCCGCAGATGGATCTGGGCCTCGGCTACTGACACGTCCGCAGGCCTCTGTTAGGCCTGCAAAAAGCCGGGAAGACTCGGGTCGCGTATTTCTGTTCACGCCTGCCTGTGCGGGCCGCGAAGGGGGGAATCGCGCATGACCGAACCACGCAAGGCGTCCGACCTGTTTATCGAGTGCCTCGAAGCCGAGGGCTGCGAGTATATCTTTGGCGTCCCGGGCGAGGAAAACCTCGACTTCCTCGACAGTCTCAGCCGCTCCAAGCAGATCAAGCTGGTACTCACGCGCCATGAACAGGGCGCCGGCTTCATGGCCGCGACCTATGGCCGCCACACGGGCAAGACCGGCGTCTGCATCGCCACGCTCGGCCCCGGCGCGACCAATTTCGTCACCGCCGCCGCCTATGCGCAATTGGGCGGCATGCCGATGATGATGATTACCGGCCAGAAACCGATCAAGAAATCGAAGCAGGGCCAGTTCCAGATCCTCGACGTGGTCGCGATGATGGAACCGATCACCAAATACACCCGCCAGCTGCACGCCGGGGACAACATCCCCAGCCGCGTGCGCGAAGCCTATCGCCTCGCCGAGGAGGAAAAGCCCGGCGCGGTCCATCTCGAACTGCCCGAGGATATCGCCGAGGAACCGACCGATGCCGCGCCGATCCCGCGCAGCGTCGCGCGGCGGCCCAGCGCGGAGCCGAAGGCCGTCGACCAGGCGGTTGCCGCGCTCGAACAGGCCAGCAAGCCGATCCTCGTCATCGGCGCGGGCGCCAACCGCAAGATGACCGGCAAGATGCTCGCCGAATTCATCGAGAAGACGGGCATTCCCTTCGTTACCACGCAAATGGGCAAGGGCGTGCTCGACGAGCGCCATCCGCTGTTCCTCGGCTGCGCGGCGCTGTCGGCGGGCGATTTCTGCCACCGCGCGATCGAAGAAGCCGACGTCATCGTCAATGTCGGCCACGACGTGATCGAGAAGCCGCCCTTCTTCATGCGCCACAACGGGCACACGGTGATCCATGTCAGCAACCGCAGCGCCGCGGTCGACCCGGTCTATTTCCCGCAGATCGAAGTAATCGGCGATATCGCCAATGCGATCTGGCAGATGAAGGAAGACATCACCCGGCAGGACCATTGGCAGAGCGCCGAACTCAAGCGCTATCACCGCGCCGAGCTCGAGCATACCGAGAGCCTCGCCGCCGACACGCGCTTCCCGATTTTCCCGCCGCATCTCGTCCAGGAGGTGCGCGAGAGCATGCCCGATGACGGGATCATCTGTCTCGATAACGGCGTCTACAAGATCTGGTTCGCGCGCGGCTATTGCGCCTCGCAGCCCAACACCGTGCTGCTCGACAATGCGCTAGCCACGATGGGCGCCGGGCTGCCCAGCGCGATGATGAGCGCGATGCTCTATCCCGACCGCAAAGTCATGGCGATCTGCGGCGATGGCGGGTTCATGATGAACAGCCAGGAGATGGAAACCGCAGTGCGGCTGGGGCTGAATCTGATCGTGCTCATCCTGCGCGACGATGCCTATGGCATGATCCGCTGGAAACAGGCGAACATGGGGTTCGAGGATTTCGGCCTGACCTATGGCAATCCCGATTTCGTCAAATATGCCGAAAGCTACGGCGCGCAGGGCCACCGCGTCGAAAGCAGCGACCATTTGCGCGAACTGCTCGCGCATTGCCGCGATACGCCGGGCGTCCACCTGATCGACTGCCCGGTCGATTATTCGGAGAACGACCGGATATTGAACCACGATATCAAGGAACTGAGCGCGAAGCTCTGAGATTGACCGGGTGAAGGAGACGACATGCCCACGCTCAAGGACACCTACCCGCTCTATCTCAACAACAAGGCGCAGCAGCCCAACACAGATCTCGCGGTAACCGACAAGTTCACCGGCGAAGTGGCCTTCCGCACCGCACTCGCCAGCCCCGAGATCATCGACGAAGCGATTGCCGGGGCGGTGCGCGCGGCCGAACCGATGGCGCAGCTCGCCAGCTACGAACGCCAGGCAGTGCTGCAGCACTGCGTCGAGCGGTTCACCGAACGCTTCGACGAGCTCGCCTATGCTTTGTGCGTCGAAGCGGGCAAGCCGATCAAGGATTCAGAGGGCGAGGTCACCCGGCTGATCGACACCTTCCGCATCGCGGCGGAAGAATCGGTGCGCATGTATGGCGAGGTCATGCCGCTGGATATCTCCGCGCGCGCCAGGGGCTACCAGTCGATCTGGAAACGCTACCCGATCGGGCCGTGCAGCTTCATCTCGCCGTTCAACTTCCCGCTCAATCTCGCCGCGCACAAGATCGCGCCCGCGATCGCGGTGGGCTGTCCCTTCGTGATGAAGCCCGCGAGCAAGACCCCGCTCGGCGCGATCATCATGGGCGAAGTGCTCGCCGAAACCGACCTGCCCGAAGGCGCGTTCTCGATCCTGCCCGCCAGCCGCGACGGGGCCGACCTGTTCACCGTGGACGAACGGCTCAAGCTGCTCAGCTTCACCGGCTCGCCCGCCGTCGGCTGGGATCTCAAGGCGCGCTGCGGTAAGAAGAAGGTCGTGCTCGAACTCGGCGGCAATGCCGCGGTGGTGGTCGACCACGATGCCGATCTCGACGATGCGCTCGAACGGATCATTTTCGGCGCCTTCTACCAGAGCGGGCAAAGTTGCATCGGCGTCCAGCGCATCATCGTGCACGAAGATGTCTACGACCGCTTCAGGGACATGCTGGTCGCCAAGACGAAGACGCTAGTCGCGGGCGATCCCAAGGACCGCGACACCTTCATCGGACCGATGATCTCGGAGGGCGAGGCCAGCCGCCTCAAGGGCTGGATCGACGAGGCGGTCGCGGGCGGCGCAACGCTGCTGACCGGCGGCGGGTGCAAGGGCAATATGCTCGAGGCAACGCTGCTCGAAGGCGTGGACAAGGACGCCAAGGCGCTCAACGAGGAAGCCTTCGGCCCGCTCGCGATCCTGCAGAAGTTTGCGGACTTCGACGAGGCACTGGCCGAAGTGAACCGCTCCACCTTCGGGCTGCAGGCGGGCATCTTCACGCGCGATCTGTTCAAGATGTTCGACGCCTGGGACCGGCTCGAGGTCGGCGGCGTGGTGATCAACGACGTCCCCAGCTACCGCGTCGACAACATGCCCTATGGCGGCGTGAAGGACAGCGGTTTGGGCCGCGAAGGCATCAAGTTCGCGATGGAGGACATGACCGAGATCCGGAACCTGGTGATCCGGCGCGGGTGATTTGGGCGGCGGAAGGGCCGGTTCGTACTTTGTCCGCCGGAAAGCAGACGGTCTGTAAACGACCCATTGCGGACATTAGCAGATACGATCATCAGCGCTTTGATGCAGGAATTTGTCGCGTATAACTCTCGTTGGCGTCTGGCTGCGATTTTTCTAATCGCGGCTGGCTTTGTTGCACTCGGAATTTGGTTTGTTGGTGGGTTCGGCGAGGCTCCAAGCTCAACTAGACGTCCTGCCGCCTACGGCATTGCCATTGGTTGGCTCTGCATACTTTTCTTCGGTCTGTGCGGCCTCGCGATCGTCAAAAAATTCTTCGATGACCATCCGCAGTTGCAGATCGGTCCCTCAGGAATACGGTGGTGTCCATGGTCCGACGACATCATTCCGTGGTCGGAGATAACGGATGTGACTTCCTGGAGTTACAAGGGGCAGAATACCATCGTCTTGCACCTAAACGAGCCCAGCTGCTTCCCGGGGAGAGGCCTAACCGCAAAGCTAAGGGGGGCAAATCGAATGCTGACAGGTGGCGACATTGCCATTTCTTTGACGGGCACCGATCGTTGCTATGATGAAGCTATGGCAGCGATAGCCTCGTATAGGAGTCCCAAGACCTGATTTACTGGTGTCCGTTTTCCACCCATCCCAGCCGCTCCCGTGATACGCGTCGTGCGACAAAAGCTGACATTCGAGAGTTCAGTCAGCTCTCCTCCAGCAGCAGCAACTCGCACTGCACCACCAGCCGCGGTTCGGGGAGCAGGCGGTGTTCGACTTCCACCACGCCTGCATCGGCCACCAGCTGTCCGGGGATGGCGAATTCGTGATCGGGGAGGGCGGCGACGAATTCTTCGCCGGCCTCGACCGCCTCATCGCCGGCGAACAGGATCGCGAGGCTGTGGCGTGTGCCGGCGAAGGTGATGCTCGCCCAAGCTTTTTCGGTATGCGTCAACACCTGCCCGCGATGCGCGTGGAGGTCGGCCAGTGCGGCGCGCAGGCGATCGGCGGCGCTGCGGCGTGCGCGCGGGGGGCGCGGCTGGGCGGTTTCATCCGACATGCGCGGTCTCCTGCGTGGGGGCTGCTTCGCGCGCGGCCTCGAACCCGGCCATGAAACCGCGGATGCGCTGTTCGGTGCGGTCGCGCGGTTCGCGGCCCATGCGCAAATCGAGCACAAAGCGCGGATCATGCGCGGCGAGACGGCCGAACTTGGTGGCCGCCATTTCGTGCTGGCGGAGGAATTTCTCGACGGATCGGATCAGCATCGCGGGCTCCCCAATAGGCTGGTCAGACAGGCGAATCGCTCGCCGTGTTCCTGATTCGTTCCAGTCGAAATCCTACTTGTCTAGGAAAAATCCTATGCTATAGGAATTTTCTCGCATGCTCTGTCCTGCGTGATGCGGGTTGGATGATGGCGGGCTTGAGGACACGGTCTTATGAGTGACGCGATGACGCCGGACCGCGCGAAGCTGGTCGAACTGGCCGAGGCCGGGCGCACCAGCCTTGCCTCGCTTTCCGCCATGCTCGGCCGCAATCCCAGCTATCTGCAGCAATTCGTCCGCAAGGGCTCGCCGCGCAAGCTGGAAGAGGCGGACCGGCGGCGGCTGGCCGAGTTCTTCGGCGTGTCCGAGGTCGCGCTGGGGGCCGATCCCGACCATGTGCGCGCTTCTGCCCCGGACGAGTTCATCACCGTGCCGCGCCTCCCGCTCGATGCCTCGGCGGGGCCGGGCGCGTTTTCGGCAGAGGAAATTTCCTTCGACAGCTTCCGCTTCAGCCGCCGCTGGCTGCGCGAAATGGGGCTGGAGGGCGCCGACCTCAGCGCGATCCGCGTCGAGGGCGACAGCATGGAACCAACCCTGCGCAGCGGCGACGAGATCTTCGTCGACCGCAACAAGCGCTCAGGCGAGGGCATCCATGTCGTGCGCATCGGCGATGCGCTGCACGTCAAGCAGGTCCAGGCCAGCGCGCCGGGCCGCATCGCGCTGATCAGCGCCAACGACAGCTACGCCCCGATCGACCTCGCGCGCGACGAGGTCGAGGTGATCGGCCGGGTTGTATGGAAAGGGGGGCGGGTGTGACCCGCCACGCCGCTACGAGGGCCGCTTGATATAATCGTCCGAGCGCAGCGTGAGCATATAGTCGGCGATCACCTCGATATCCTCGTCCACCAGGTCGACATCCATCTGCATCGGGTAATTGTGTGCATCCGACAGGAAGGTGACCAGCGTGTCGCGCGTCAGGCCGGGGCTGTTGGCGATATCGGCAAAGCCGGGAGCCTGCGGGTTCACCGATACCGCATTGTCCTTCACCGCGTGGCACTCGCCGCAGATCGCGGTGACATAGTCGGGCACCGCATCCGCATCCGCCGCGGCAGGGCTCGGCGCCGCCGCCGGGGCGGCAACGGGGCCGGCGGATTGGCAGCCTGCCAGCAACAGGGACGCCAGGGCCATGACTTCGACTATGCGCACGATAACTCTCCTTTGCCTGCCCGATAGCACAAAGCCGGAGATGCGCCTTGTTTTCGATCACAAACCGGACCACTTTCCCCAGCAATGGAAAACAACACGCAAACGCCCGCTACCCCGCCGATGAAGGCGGGCATCGTCCCCGTAACCCCGCTGCAGCAGAACTGCTCGCTGATCTGGTGCACCGCGACCAACAAGGGCGCGCTGATCGATCCGGGCGGCGATCTCGACAAGCTCAAGGCGGCGGTCGCCAAAAGCGGGGTGGAGCTGGAGAAAATTCTCATCACCCACGGCCATCTCGACCATTGCGGCGAGGCGGGCGTGCTGGCGAAGGAACTCGGCCTCCCGATCGAGGGCCCGCACGAGGCCGACCGTTTCTGGATCAGCCGACTCGGCGAAGACGGCGCGAAATACGGCATGCAGGCCGAAGTGTTCGAACCCGACCGCTGGCTGGTTGACGGCGATACCGTCACCGTCGGCGACCTCACGCTTGAGGTCATCCACTGCCCCGGCCACACGCCCGGCCACGTGGTGTTCTTCCATAGGCCGAGCAAATTCGCCGTCGTCGGCGACGTCTTGTTCCAGGGCAGCATCGGCCGCACCGATTTCCCGATGGGCAACCACCAGGATTTGATCGATGCAATTACGCAGAAGCTGTGGCCGCTGGGCAATGACGTGACCTTCATCCCCGGCCATGGTCCGACGAGCACCTTCGGCCAGGAACGCCAGACCAACGCCTTCGTGAGCGACTACGCGTTGTCGTGATTTTTCTAGGATGCGCTATCGACCTCCGTCGATAGCTTGCGCCGGGGCCGCAAGGGAAGCGCGGACGCGCTTCCCGCACGCAACAAGAACCTCCTACATCATGCCCAGCGTGATCAGCACTGCCACCACGGCAAGGCCCAGCTGTACCAGCATGGTGATAATCACCCCGAGCGGGCGACCGCGTGCCAGCGCGCCGCCATCCATGCCGAGCCCGTGCGCCAAACGCCCGAGCATATAGGCCGCGACCACCCAGGCGAGCCATTCGCCGCCCTTGGCCGCCAGTTCGATTGCCGCGACGAGAACCAGCACGAAGGCGGTGTTCTCGACGAAATTGAGCTGTGCGCGCATGCGCGCGGTCAGCGGGCCCCCGGCATCGTCGCCGATCGAAACCTTCTGTTGCGCGCGCATCTGCCCGACGCGGATGCTGAGCCAGATATTGATAATGGCGGCGGCGGCTGCCGCGGTAAGCGTAACCGGCAGGATAATGCCCATGCTCGTCTCTCCCCTTGCGATCCGTACGATACGGAATACGGCTGCGGTGCTAGGGCGATGCCGCGTGCCGCGCAACGCCAACAGACGGGTTGCATCGCTCGCGAAATTCGCTATAGCGCCCGCCTTCACCGTCACGGTCGGGATATTCGGGTTCACGCGCTCTTGTGCGGTGCCGGAGCTTCCCCTAGGGCGGCCACCGAAATTGACTGTAATTGTTTGAGGAACAGGTGCCGCCATGGCCGTCCCCAAGAGGAAAGTATCGCCCCACCGCCGCGGCAATCGCCGTGCACATGATCTCGCTCAAGGTCGAGGCCCATCATGAGTGCTCGAACTGCGGCGAACTCAAGCGTCCGCACAATCTGTGCTCGCACTGCGGATATTATAACGGCCGCGAAATCATCGCCGTCGGTCTTTAAGACCGTCAGCCAAGCCGGAGAAGCGCCATGAGCCTGCCGCGTATCGCCGTCGATGCGATGGGCGGAGACGAAGGCGTGCGCGTGATGGTCGAAGGCGCCGCGCTGGCGCGTCGGCGTCACGACAAGTTCCAGTTCCTGCTGGTAGGCGATGAAGCGCGCATCAAGGCTGCACTCGACACGCATCCCGGCATGGCCGGGGCGTCCGAGATCCTGCATTGCACCGACGTGGTCGGCGGCGACGAGCTGCCGAGCCGCGCGTTGCGCCGTGCCAAGACCACCAGCATGGGCCTTGCGGTCAATGCAGTGAAGCAGGGTGATGCCGGCGCTGCGGTTTCCGCGGGCAATACCGGCGCGCTGATGGCGATGAGCAAGCTTGCGCTGCGCACCATGCCCGGGCTCGACCGTCCGGCGCTGGCCGCACTGCTCCCGACGCTGACAGACGATGACGTGGTCATGCTCGATCTGGGCGCGAATCGCGAATGCAATGCCCGCAACCTCGTCCAGTTCGCGATCATGGGCGCGGCCTATGCGCGGATCGTCACCGGGCGCGAACGCCCGCGCACCCGCCTGCTCAACATCGGGACCGAGGAAACCAAGGGCACCGAAGACATCCAGGCTGCCGCCGAAGCGCTGCGCGCCGCCACCGGGCTGGCGATGGAATTCGAAGGCTATGTCGAAGCCGACAAGATCAACCGCGGCGAATGCGACGTGGTCGTGTGCGACGGATTTTCGGGCAATATCGCGCTGAAGGCGATCGAGGGCGCGGCGCGCTTCGTCACCGACCTGCTGCGCCAGGCCTTCACTTCCAGCGTCCGTTCGAAGGTCGGTTTCCTGGTCTCGCGACCGGCGACCGAACTGATCCGGCACCATCTCGACCCCAACAATCACAATGGCGCGGTCTTCCTTGGCCTCAACGGCGTGGTGGTCAAAAGCCACGGCAGCGCCAATGCCAAGGGCGTGGCCAATGCGGTCGAAGTCGCCGCACGCCTGCTGGAGGACGATATCACCAATCGCATCAAGCAGGATCTCGGCGCGATCGAACCATCGAGCGTGGCGGGTAAATGATTCGTTCGGTCATCACCGGCACGGGTTCGGCGCTGCCGCGAACCTGCGTCACGAATGCCGATCTGGCCGACAAGGTCGATACCAGCGACGAGTGGATCGTTGAACGCACCGGCATCCGCCAGCGGTATATCGCCGAGCCTGACGAGACCACCAGCACGCTGGCGATCGACGCTGCGCGCAGGGCGCTCGAGGCCGCAGGAGTGGAGGCAAGCGAGATCGGCCTGATCATCCTGGCCACCGCGACGCCCGATCACACCTTTCCCGCCACCGCTACGCAGGTGCAGGCCGCACTCGAGTGCGGCGGCGGCGTCGCCTTCGATGTGCAGGCGGTCTGCTCGGGCTTTCTCTATGCGCTCGCCACTGCCGATTCGCTGCTGCGGACCGGCATGGCGACCAAGGCGCTGGTGATCGGCGCCGAAACCTTCAGCCGCATCCTCGACTGGGAGGACCGCACCACCTGCGTCCTGTTCGGCGATGGCGCAGGCGCGGTCGTGCTCGAGGCGCAGGATGTCGCCGATGACGGTCCCGGTATCCTTGCCAGCCGGCTCCATGCCGATGGTGCGCATAAGGACATGCTTTATGTCGATGGCGGACCGTCGACTACGGGCACCGTCGGCAAGCTGCGGATGAAGGGGCGCGAGGTGTTTCGCCATGCGGTGGTCAATCTCGCCAATGTGCTGACCGAGGTGCTCGACGAAACCGGCGTGAGCGCCGCCGATATCGACTGGGTCGTGCCGCACCAGGCCAATGCCCGCATTCTCGATGCCACGGCGCGCAAGCTCGACCTGCCGGCCGAAAAGGTCGTCGTCACCGTCGACCGCCACGCCAATACCTCCGCCGCTTCGGTCCCGCTCGCGCTCGATACCGCGATGCGCGACGGGCGCATCAAGCCGGGCGATCTGGTGATGTTCGAGGCAATGGGGGGCGGCTTTACCTGGGGCGCTTCGCTCGCACGGATGTAGCACGGCGCGAAAACGCGTGGCGGGCGATTTGCCAGACTGGTAGCAAACTCCTATATTGCTTGGCGAATCTTCGAATGGGGTCGCATCTCGCTCAGGGTCGCATCTGAGGGGAAGGATAGTATGGATATGATGCGCTCCGTGGGCACGCTCACCCGGGCCGATCTGGCCGAGACGATCAACCGCAAGATGGGGCTCTCGCGCGCCGAATCGCTCGACATGGTCGAAGCGATCCTCGGCAAGATGTGCGATGCGCTGGCGGATGGCGAGAATGTGAAGATTTCGGGCTTCGGCAGCTTCGTGCTGCGCGACAAGAAGGAACGCATCGGCCGCAATCCCAAGACCGGGGTCGAAGTGCCGATCACGCCGCGCCGCGTGATGACCTTCCGCGCCAGCCAGCTGCTTAAAGAGCGCATCGCGAACGGCTGAGGACAGACATGGCGACATTCGACGACGGCAAGGAAGCGGGCGCGCTGCGCACCATCGGCGAAGTCGCCAAGGCGACCGGAATCAAGGCGCATGTGCTGCGCTATTGGGAACAGCAATTCCCCATGCTCAAGCCGCTCACCCGCAGCGGCGGACGGCGTTATTACCGCCCCGAGGATGTCGAACTGGTCGAGCGGATCGACCGGCTGGTCAACCAGGAAGGCTATACGCTCAAGGGCGCCAAGGCCGCACTGCGCGGTGCGCCCGACCCGCAGGCCGCAGCGCAGCCGCAGGTGACCACCGCTTCGCCGCCCGCTGTGGATGGCGACCTGCTGGCCCGGCTGAAGGCCATGCGCGCCCAGCTGGTGGCAGCGCTCGACTGACGGTTCGGCGCGGGCGCGTCAGGCGCTCTGGATCGTCGTCATTCTCGCAGACATCAGTGCATATTCGGTCCGGTTGCGGCCCTGCGCCTTGGCGCGGTAGAGCGCGGTATCGGCATTGTGCAGCGCTTCATCGAGCGTCTGCTGGCGGTCCATCACCGAAACGCCGAGCGAGGCGGTGGTCACCAGCCCTTCGATTTCCATCTGCTCGGCAATGCCCGCTATCCGGCGGTGCAGCATATCGGTCAGGGCACGGTTTTCGAAGGTCGGTCCGCAGGGCACCATGACCGCGAATTCCTCGCCGCCCAGCCGCGCGGCGAAATGATCCGCGCCGACTTCCTCTTGCAGGACCGTGCGGATCACGCGCCCGATGCGCTTGAGCACCACGTCGCCCACGGCATGGCCATAGCGGTCGTTGATGGTCTTGAAATGGTCGATATCGATCATGATCACCAACCGCTTGGGCCAAGATGCCTGCTTGGTGTGGGCGAAGAATGCGCGGCGGTTGAACAGGCCGGTCAGGCTGTCGTGATCGGCCATGTGCAGCGCGCGTTCGAGCGAAGTACGCAAATCGTCGCTTAGCCGCCGGTTCTCGACCAGCAATTGCGCCGCGCGCCTGTGGCTGAAGGTCGAGGCATGCGAATAGGCGATGAAGATCAGGAAGAGGATCGCCATGCCGAGCATCAAGGTCAGTCCGCCGGGCGTGCCGGTGATCACCAGGCCCGCGCCGAACGCACCGAGAAACCCGATTGCGAATGAGAAAGCCAACCGCGGGGCGGGCGAGAGCATGGTTGCGATGATGCTCATGCCCACCAGCGTGCCCCCGCCGACCAGCAGGCGCGCGGGATGCAGCGTGGGATAGGCGAGGATCGGGAGCAGGGTGGCCCCCCAGGCCGCACCGCCCACCACCAGCGCCGCGGCGAGCAGGAGGTATTCGCGCGCGATCGGGCGGTCTTCTTCCAGCGCGGCGCGCAAGCGCGCGAAGGTGGTGCGCGTGCCGACCATGGCGACCAGCCGGAAGATCAGCGGAAAAACGAAATAAATCGCGGTCGGCAGGAAAATCGCGGCGACGGCAGTGACGATCCAGCAGGACATATTGGCCAGGACCGAACGCTGCTCGGTATCCACCAGTGCCTTGAGGACGGCGCGCTGGACCTCGTCGCGACCGGGCACCGGGGCTGCTTCAGGAAGCTCCTGGTCGGTCCGCATCTCCACGAGTGCGCGGTCGTCCTTCCTAAATCTTTTCATGGTTGATGAATGTTTAGCGGCGCCGCTTTGGAAGGGGGTTAGCGCGCGCTAAGGGTTTGTCCCTAGGCTAGGGCCCGAGGGCAGGTTCTTGCCGGCCCCGAGGGACCGCACCCGGTCACTCCGCCGCGAGCAATTCCTCGGCCCCGCCAAGATCGACGCTGACCAGGCGGCTGACGCCCTTTTCGATCATCGTGACGCCGAACAGGCGGTGCATGCGGCTCATCGTCACCGCGTTATGCGTGACGATCAGGTAGCGGGTCTGCGTTTCGCGCGTCATCGCGTCGAGTAGGTCGCAGAACCGGTCGATATTGGCATCGTCCAATGGCGCGTCGACCTCGTCGAGCACGCAGATCGGCGCTGGGTTAGTCAGGAACAGCGCGAAGATCAGCGCCGTGGCGGTGAGCGCCTGTTCGCCGCCCGACAGCAGCGTGAGCGATTGCAGCTTCTTGCCCGGCGGCTGCGCGAAAATCTCCAGCCCGGCTTCCAGCGGATCGTCGCTGTCGATCAGCGCCAGATGCGCCTCGCCGCCCTCGAACAGGCGCATGAACAGCCGCTGGAAATGGTCGTTGACCTGTTCGAAGGCAGCCCGCAGCCGCTCGCGGCCCTCGCGGTTGAGATTTCCGATCGACCCGCGCAGCCGGCTGACCGCTTCGCGCAATTCCTCCTGTTCCTCGACATTCGCGCCATGCTCGCTCTCGATCCGCGCGAGTTCCTCCGATGCAACGAGGTTGACCGGACCGATCCGCTCGCGGCTGGCGGAAAGCCGGTCCATTTCATCGCTCTCGGTCTCGGCCGACTTGATCGCGTCTTCGTCGAATTCGAAGCGCTGCGGCAGCAGCGGGGGCGGGCACTGGAACCGCTCGCCCGAAATCCGTGCCATCTCGATCCGGCGGCCGTCCTGGCTTTCCGCGCGGGCAGAAAGGCCGGCGCGGTTCTCGCGCGCTGCGGCCAGCGCCTCGTTGGTCGCGGTGAAGCCGCGGTCGGCCTCCTGCGCCAGCGCATTGGCTTCGGCGACCGCCTGCTCGGCTGCGGCCAGCTCGCGGGTCAGGCGCTCGCGTACCTGGTCGCCCTGTTCGATTTCGCGCATCAGCCCCTCGGGCTTGGCCGCGATGACCGCGCGCTCCTGCGTGATTTCCTCGGCGCGGGTTTCCATCTCGGACAGCCGCCGCGCGGCATCGCCGCTGCGCGCCTGCCAATTGGCCATGTCGCTGCGCTGCGCCGAGGCGCGCTCGCGCGCCACCGCCAGTGCCTGGTCGTGCGCCGCCAGCGCGGCAGCGCGCGCCTGCATTGTAGTGCGCGCGGCTTCGTTCTGCGCGCGGGCGGCCTCGAGCGTGGCGCGCCCCGCCGCAGGGTCGGGCAGCGCATCGCGCTTGGCCTCGGCAGCGGCAAGATCGGCCTGCGCCGCGGCGACCAGCTCGCCATGCTCGGCCTCGCTCCGGTCCAATTCTTCGAGCCGCGAGGCCAGCCGCTCGCGCGCGGATTCGGCCTGGTCGAGCGCGCGCAGCGCCTGCCGCTCGGCCTCCGCCGTCCCGGCCAGTTCGCGCTCGGCGGCGACCAGATCGCGCTGCAAGCGCGCCAGTTCCTCGCTTGCCGTATCCATCGCCGTCTGCGCCGTGGTCGCCGCGTCGCGCAGCACGGGCAGGTGCGCGTCGAGCTCGGCAAAGCGGTTCTCCGCTTCCAGCCGCGCGGCTTCAGCCGATCCTTCGCCATGTACGACAAGCCCGTCCCAGCGCCGCAAGCGCCCATCCATCGTGACCAGCGAGTGCCCCGGGGCGAGCGTGCGCCCGTCATCGGCCTCTGCCACATGCATCAGCGCCAACGGCGCGCGCAATTCCTCGGGGCAGGTCTCGACATGCGCGGAGAGGCTGTCGGCGACGGGCGAGGGGGCCGCAGCCCCGGTCCAGTAGCGCCCTTCGGCATCGCCTTCGGGCAGGCCGAGCAGAGCCTTGCCGTCGCGCCCCAGCGCTGCTGCGACCGCGCGTTCATAGCCCTTCGCCGCGCGCACACCGTCGATCGCCTGTTGCCGTCCGCTGCGCTTGGCCGCGGCGCGTTCGCGCGCTTCGCGGTCGCGGGTAAGCGCTTCCCATTCGCGCTGGACGCCCGAAAGTTCGGCGCGCGCTTCGGAGAGGGCGGATGCGGCGCTGTCGCGGCTGGCCTGCAGCTCGGCCTTGCGCGCCTGCATCTCCTCGAGCGTGCGGCGCCGGTCGGCCAGCGTCCGGGCCGTTTCCTCGGCCGCGGCCTTGGCGGCACCGACATCGGCGTCGGGATCCTCGCCCGCCAGCGCCGCGCGGCGTTCGGCCATCCGGCGCCCCTCCGCCGCGGCGCGGTCGAGCCGGGTCCTGATTTGCGCGATTTCCGCTTCGGCGACGCGCCATTCGGCCTCGACCCCGGCGTTGTCGGCGGTGGCGCGCGCCAGCGCGAGTTCGGCGGCGCGGCTGTCGCGCTCGGCCTGCTCATGCGCGCGCTCGAGCGCGGGGCGTCGTTCTTCATCGCCAGCCAGCACCTGTTCGCTTGCCGCCAGCTCGCGTTCGAGCCGGGACAGCGCTTCGGCGGCATCCTTGGTCAGCCGGTCGGCTTCGCCGCGGTCGGCCTCGAGCCGCGCCTGCTGCCGGTCGAGATCGGCGAGCCGCTGCTCCGCCGCTTCGAGTTGGCTGCTCAGCGCCGCCATCCGGTGGCCATGCGCGCTGGCATCGTCGCGGCGGTCGGCCTGTTCGTCGCGCGCTTCGGCCAGCGCCTCGGCGGCACTGCGCTGCGCTTTCTGCGCCGCATCGGCTTCCTGCTGCGCTTCGGCCACGCGCGCATCGGCCTGCGTGGCGGCGGCCTTGGCTTCCTCCGCCGCGGCAGCGGCTTCGCGCCAGCGCGCGAACACCAGCCGCGCCTCGGCGCTCTTTATCTCGTCGGACAGTTTCTTGTAGCGTTCGGCCTGCTTGGCCTGCCGCCGCAGCGAGGCGATCTGGCTGTCCAGCCCCGCCATGATGTCTTCGAGCCGTTCGAGATTGGTCTCGGTCTGCCGCAGCTTGCTTTCGGCATCACGGCGGCGGACGTGGAGACCCGCGATCCCCGCCGCTTCCTCGAGCATCTGGCGGCGTTCGGTCGGCTTGGCGGCAATGACCTGTGCGATCTTGCCCTGGCTGACCAGTGCCGGGCTGTGCGCGCCGGTCGCCGCATCGGCGAAGATCAGCGCCACGTCCTTGGCGCGCACGTCGCTGCCGTTGAGCCGATAGGCGCTGCCCGCGCCGCGCTCGATCCGGCGGACGACTTCCATCTCGTCGCCGTCATCGTTGGCGCCCTGCAATACGACTTCGGCGAAATCGCGTTGCGGGCGGCTTTGCGTGCCCGCGAAGATGACGTCTTCCATCCCGCCCGAGCGCATCGATTTGGGCGAGTTCTCGCCCATCACCCAGCGGATCGCCTCGAGCAGGTTGGACTTGCCGCAGCCATTGGGGCCGACGACTCCCGTCAGCCCCGGCTCGATATGCAAGGTGGCAGGTTCGACGAAGCTCTTGAAGCCGCTCAACCGGAGCTTCGAGATGCGCATCGTCGTCCTGTCCCCCCGGCGCCGGACTTACCTGGCGCCGGCGCGCTGGAGGATGGGTTCCAGCGCCGCCCAGGTGTTGGCATCGACATCGCGGCCGTTCAGCTTGAAGGTCGGCGTGCCCGAGATGTTGTATTCCTGACTGTAGCGCTGCGTGTGATCGGCCTGTTCCTCGAGCTTGGCGACATCGGCCAGGCACTGGCGGCCCTGGTCTTCGCTGATCCCGCGCGCCGCGAAGAAATCGAGATAGCCGAGCTGTTCGGCAGCGACCACGAAGCGTTCCTCCATCGGGCGCTGCATGGCGGCTTCGAAAGCGGCCTGGTTGGTCTGGACCGGTTCCATGATGCTTTCGAAATTGCCCCAGACCTGGTCCGACAGCGGGATGACCGCGGAGGCGGGGCCGCATTGCGTCAACCGGCCCAGCATCAGGTCGATCGGCCCGTGGATCGCGAACTGGCGCAGTTCGAAGCTGACCACGCCGCTGTCGACATATTCCATCAGCGGTTCCGCGCCTTCCATCGAGAAGCGCGCGCAGGTGCCGCAGGTGAGCGAGCCGTATTCGATCAGCTTGAGCGGCGCGTCGGGATTGCCGACCAGCGTGCCGCCGTCTTCGGTCATGACCGCGGTGGTGCGCCATTCGCTGCCTTCGGGCGCGGGGATGGCGGCGATCGCTTCGCTTTCGATGTCGCCGGTTTCCTCGGCTGAGGACCCACAGGCGGCGAGCGCCAGGGCGAGCGGGGCGGCAAGGGCGAAACGCAGGGTCTTGGTCATGAATATCCTCGTGTCTGGACTGAAGAGGCTAGGCTCGGGGGTGCAGCCGTGAAAAGGCGGAGGCAGGCGTATCCACAGGGCTTTCCCCCGAAAACCGGTTCGAACGCGGTCAGATGGCGTCCTTGAGCTGCTTTTCGAGCGTGGGCCAGTCATGCGTACCCTCGAGCAGCTTGCCGTCGAGCACGAAGCTGGGCGTGCCGGTGATGCCATAGCGTTCGGCATCCGCAGCCGAACGGTCGGCCATCGCATTGGCCTTGGCCTCGTCCGACAGGCAGCGGTTCATCTCGGCGCGCGAATAGCCGCGCGTTTCCATGATGTCGTAGAAATCGAGATCGCTGGCGATCGCCTGCAAGCGGGCCGAAAGCGAACCGAACTGCCAGCGCGATTTCTGGGCCTGCGTCGCGGTGCGCGCCTTTTCGATCCATTCGTCGTAGCGATAGGTGATCGCTTCGTGATTGCGGCCGAATTTCTTCGGGTCGCCGCAATGCGTAAGCAGTGCCGCGGTCAGATCGACCGGGTCGCGGATCAGATGGCGGATTTCATAGCTGATCTTGCCCGTGGGGACATAGGCCAGCTTGAGCGCGCCATCGCCCCGCCGCGCGAATTGCGCGCAATGCGAGCAGGTGTAGCTCATGAATTCGATGAGCTTGGTCTCGGCGGCGGGATTGCCGAAGCGGTGCCCGCCGTCGGTCCGGTCGAGCATGGCCGCCCAATTGCCGCCCGGCAGGACCAGCCGTTCCTGCGCGCTGGCGGTGATCGCCAGCGTCCCGGCCCCAGCCAGCGCCAGCGCGGCCAATGTCAGCTTTTTCTTCGTCACGTGTCCTCGTTCCCATTCTCTTGCGATCCCATGCTGCGCGCCAGCGATTCGAGCACGGTGCGCAATTCGGGGTCGCCGATGTCGCGCAGGCTGTCGCCCAATTCCATCGGAATGGGCTTGAGCGATGGCGGCGCCTTGGGTTTTTCCCTGTCGGGCGGCGGCTTAACCTCGCCTTGCCGCAGCTTGATCCGCGCGACCGCGCGATAGCCGAAGAAGCGGTTCACCCGCTCGATGATCTCGGGCAGCACCTGCTGCACCAGCGGCGCATGCGCGGGTTTGACCACGAGATGCATGATTCCCTCCGCTTTCTCGCCGGGGGGAAAGCGGATCATCTCGGGCGTGCAGACGCGCGCATGGGTCGGGCCGACGATTTCGGGCCAGCGGCTGACGACCGAGCTCTGGACGAAGCCGAACCGGCGAAAGGCGCTGCGCCCGATCTGCGGCATCAAGTCGCTGATCGGCTTGGCCAGGCCCCCGCGCGGGCGGGAATACTGGCGGCCGCGCGCGCCCTTGTTCGAGCCCGGCGTGCCGGATCTGGTGGTGTCGCTTCCCATGGTGCGAAAGCTCATGCCATAAGCGCGCCGTGGCCGCTACTGTCTCCGAACATCTGCTCGACTGGTACGATGCGCATGCACGCGACCTGCCATGGCGCGTGCGGCCCGGTGCTGCGCCTCCTGCCGACGGGAGCTGGCCGTACCGGGTGTGGCTGTCCGAAGTGATGCTGCAGCAGACCACGGTGGCGGCGGTGAAACCTTATTTCGAAGCCTTCACCACGCGCTGGCCGACGGTCGAGGCGCTCGCCGCCGCGCCCGAGGAGGACGTCATGGCGGCGTGGGCGGGGCTGGGCTATTACTCGCGTGCGCGCAATCTGGTGCAATGCGCCCGCGCGGTGGCGCGGCGCGGCGGGTTTCCGCAGACCGAAGCGGAATTGCGCGAATTGCCCGGGCTGGGCGCCTATACCGCTGCGGCGGTTGCCGCGATCGCGTTCGGGCAGCGCGCGGTGGTGGTCGATGCCAATGTCGAACGCGTGGTCGCGCGGCTGTTCGCGATCGAGGCGCCGCTGCCGGGGGCGCGCAAGCCGATCCGCGTAGCCGCCGATGCGATCACGCCCGATCACCGCGCGGGCGATTTTGCGCAGGCGATGATGGATCTCGGCGCGACGATCTGCACCTCGCGCGATCCCAAGTGCCTGCTGTGCCCGCTCAGCCAGGCCTGCCGGGGCCGCGCGGCGGGCGATCCGGCGCGGCTGCCGGTCAAGGCGCCGAAGAAGCCCAAGCCGCTGCGGCAGGGGCAGGCCTACTGGATCGAGCGCGAGGGCGCGGTGTGGCTGGTGAAGCGCGCGGGCACGGGCATGCTCGGCGGAATGCGCGCGTTGCCCGATGACGGCTGGAGCGCGCGCGGCGACGGATCGGGGGAGCCGCCGTTACAGGGCGTGTGGGAAAGCGCGGGGCTGGTGCGTCACACCTTCACGCATTTCGCGCTCGAACTGTCGGTGCACATCCAGCGCGATGCACCGGCGGCCGGGGGTAGCGGCGAATGGTGGCCGCTCGACCGCCTCGACGAAGCGGGGCTGCCGACATTGTTTGCCAAGGCCGCGCGGCTGGCGCTGGCAGATTAGATAAACCCGCCGCCCAGTGACAGGCGGATCGTCGCGATCAGCAGCACGACGATGCAGAAATTGCGCCCGCCATTGCTCGACGACATCTGCCCTATCAGGATGCCCACCACGATCAGCGGGAGCGCGAACCAATTGGCCCAGCCGAGCATCGGAATGGTCGCCGGAATGACGATTACGAGCGAGACGATCCCGAACAGGATGGAGAGGATGTTGAGCATGTGTTCTACATAGATAGGACACCGCGCTTTGACAACCGTTTCGATTCGCAATTGACGCTCCCGCATGCGTCCCGCACAAACGCGCGCACATACAGATACGGAGAGATACGCATGGCCTTTCGCGAGTTCGACACCCCCCAGGTCTCCCGCCGTGCGCTGCTGCGCGGGGGCGCGTGGCTTACGGCCGGCGCAGCGCTGGCGGGCAATCCGATGGGCCGCATGGCGCTGGCGCAGGGCGGCGCGGCGAACTGGCAGGCGGTCACCGCGATGGTCGACAAATACGTGTCGGAACGCAAGGTGGCGAACATGGTCGCCACGCTCGGCTGGGGCGCGCGCGATCCGCAATATATCGCCCGCGGCACGCTGGCGCTGGGCGGCCCGGTCAAGGCCGATGCCGACAGCCTCTATCGCATCTATTCGATGACCAAGCCGATCACCGGTATGGCCGCGATGATGCTGATCGACGAGGGCCGGCTCGGCCTCGACCAGCCGATCGCCGAACTGCTGCCCGCCTATGCCAATATGCAGGTGCAGAAGACCTATGACGGGTCGGTCACCGATGTGGTCCCGGCGGAACGGCCGATCACCGTACGCCAATTGCTCACGCATACGGCGGGGCTTGGCTATGGCATCGTCCAGAAGGGGCCGATCACCACGGCCTATACCGATCAGGGGCTGATCCCCGGACAGGTGAGCCGCATCCCGATCCCCGGCATCGGCCGCGCAACCCCGGTCGAGGGGCTCGATGTCTTCGCCGACCGGCTCGCCACGCTGCCGCTGGTGCTGCAGCCGGGCAGCAAGTGGAGCTATTCGGTCAGTCTCGACCTGCTCGGCCGCGTGATCGAAGTCGCCTCGGGCATGGCGTTCGACGAATTCCTGCATAAGCGGATCTTCGAACCCGCCGGCATGACCAGCACCTGGTTCACCGTCCCCGCAAGCGAAGTGGGGCGCTTCACGACCAATTACGGCATCATGAATGGCACGCCGATCCCGATGGATCCGGCCAAGGCGTCGATCTATCTTGACAAACCGCCGTTCCCCTTCGGCGGCGCGGGGCTGGTGTCGAGCCCGCGCGATTACGACCGCTTCCTCAAGATGCTGCTCGGCTACGGCGTGATCGAGGGCAAGCGCGTGATGGGCGAGCTGGCGGTGCGCGTGGGTACGTCCAACCTGCTGCCCGAAACCGCCACCACCGAAGGCACCTGGGTCGAAGGCCAGGGCTTCGGCGCGGGCGGACGCGTGACCGACGGCGCTTACGGCTGGGGCGGCGCGGCAGGCACGATCGCTTTCGTCAATTACAAGGCCGGGCTGCGCGCCAACCTGATGACCCAGTACATGCCGTCGGACAGCTATCCCATTCACGAAGGTTTCCCCGAAGCGGTGACCGCCGATCTGGCCACGATGCAGGGGGCGAAGGCGTAAACCGTGCTGTCGTTTACCGGGTCGCGGCTCGACCGCGCCGATCACGTCCGCGCCGATCCCAAACGGCTCGCGGGCTATATGAACTGGAAGGCGCGGGTGCTCACGCTCGACGGGCTTATGCCGTCGCTCGACGATGCCAACCGGCTGGTCTGGGGCACGCTCGCCGATGTACCCGAGGATGCCGAATTGTGCTTCCTCGGACTGGATGAGGGCAAAGCCTGTTTCGCCGCGGTCCCGCCGCGCGGCGATGCGACCCCGCGCATGGCGAACCCGCAGCTGTGGTCGCTGATGTCCACGCTGCAACCCGACGATCTGGCGATATATGGCGGCGCGCGCAGCCTTGCCGACTGGCACGCACGGCACCGTTTCTGCGCGCAGTGCGGCGGCGACACCAAGCTCGCCAAGGGCGGCTGGCAGCGCAATTGCACTGCCTGCGAAGCCAGCCATTTTCCGCGCACCGATCCGGTCACGATCATGCTGGTGGAACATGAAGGCCGGCTGATGCTGGGCCGCGGGCTCGGCTGGCCCGAAGGGCGCTTCTCCGCGCTCGCGGGCTTCGTCGAGCCGGGCGAAAGCATCGAGGAAGGCGTCGCGCGCGAAGTGCTCGAGGAAGCGGGCGTGCGCGTGCGCGACGTGACCTATGTCGCCAGCCAGCCATGGCCCTTTCCCAGCCAGCTGATGATCGGCTGCCACAGCCATGCCGACAGCGACGAGCTGACGATCGACGAGACCGAAATGGCCGAAGTCGAGTTTTTCACGTGCGAGCAGGTCGGTGCGGCGCTGGAGGGCAACGGTCCCTTCGTCGCCCCGCCGCCGCATGCTATAGCGCATCACCTGCTGCAGTGGTGGATGGAAAGATGAGCGAACCCAGAACCTTGCGGATCGATATCTGGTCCGATGTCATGTGCCCGTGGTGCCTGGTCGGCTGGGGCAGCCTGCAAAAGGGCCTCGCGCAGCTCGAGGGCGAGATCGAGGCGGATATCCGCTGGCATGCCTTCGAGCTCAATCCAGACATGCCGCCCGAGGGCGAGGAAAGCACAGCGCACATAGCGCGCAAATATGGCTCGACCCTCGAGCAGTCCAAGGCGGTGCAGGGGCGCATGCGCGAAGCGGCGCAAAACGCGGGCGTATCGCTCGATTACCAGGGCAGCGATCCCGAACCGCCGCGGTGGATGTGGAACACCTTCGATGCGCACAAGCTGCTGACCTGGGCGGGCGAGGCGCACGGCCCGGAAAAACAGACCGAGCTCAAACTCGCTCTGTTCGAAGCGCATTTCAACCGGCGGCGCCAGATCGGCGACCACGCGGTGCTGCTCGACGTGGCGGACAGCGTCGGCCTCGATCGCGCGGCAGCCGAAGCCGCGCTGGCAAGCGAGGAATGGGCGCACAAGGTCCGCGCCGAGGAACGCGCGGCATGGGATTTCAACATCACCGGCGTGCCTGCGATGATCGTGGAAAACAAGTTCATGATCCCCGGCGCGCAGCCACCCGAAGCCTATGCCGACGCGCTCCGCCGGGTGGCACAAAAGACCGCCGCCTGAACGCAAACGCCCCGCCGGTGAGGGCGGGGCGCTCGGTCATCGGGCGCGTCTGAAAGCTCAGCCGCGCGAATCCTGGATGGCAGACAGCGTCTTGTCGCCCTTCTGCGCGTCCTGCGCGGGATTGTCCGAACCCGTTTCGGGCTCGCGGTTTGCGGGATCGGTCGCGCGGTTGAGTTCACCCCGCTTGCCGACCTGGCGATTGACTTCGCCGCCGGCCGAGCCCTGCTGCGAGGGGGTCGCATTCTCGGTCATCTCGGCGATCAGTTCGTTGTCGGGATGGCGTGATTGGCGTTCGGGCATATGCGTTTCTCCTTTGCCCAACCAACGGGGCGGCCTGCCCGGATGTTCCGAGAAGGCGCGGGTCAGGCGGCCCGTACCGAGTGGACGAACCCGCGCGAACTCGCATCGAGCGCGCGGGCGGTCCCGTCGAGCTGGTCGGCCGAGGTCAGCACCTGCGCGGCCGCCGCGCCCGTACCGCGCGCCATGTCGCCGATCTGCGCCAGATTGGTCCCCACCGCGTCGACGCCATTGGCGGCGAGGTCGAGATTATGGGCCAGTTCGCGGCTCGACAGCGATTGCTCGTCCACCGCCTGCGCGATCGCGGTGGCGGTCATTTCGACCTCGCGGATGCGTTCGCCGATCCGTGCCAGCGCCTCCACGCTTTCGCGCGTCACCACCTGCATGCCGACGATCCGGCGCCCGACATCGCCGGTCGCTTCGCGCGTCTGGCGTGCCAGCTCCTTGACCTCGCTCGCCACCACTGCGAAGCCGCGTCCGGCCTCACCGCCGCGCGCTGCCTCGATCGAGGCGTTGAGCGCGAGCAGATTGGTGCGGTCGGCAATCGCGCCGATCATGTCGACCACTTCGCCGATCTCCTCCGCCACATTGGCAAGGTCGGCCATCTTGCGGTCGGCCACTTCGGTGGTCTGGCGTGCATCCTGCACCACGCCCGCCGAATTGCCCGCCTGCCGCCCGATCTCGGCGATCGACATGGCGAACTGGTCGCTGGCGGAGGCGGCCGCGGTCACCCCGACCTGCGTTTCGGCCATGTCGCGCGAAACCTGTTCGACGAAACCGATGGTGCGCGTCGCGGCGCCTGCCATGTCGGTCGAGGTTGCCTGCAGCTCGCGCGCGGCCTGCGCCACGCTGCCCACCGCTTCGCCCACGCCGCCCTGAAAATTGTCGACCAGCCGCCGCAGCACTGCATTCTGCTCGGTGCGCGCCTTGCGCTGCAGTTCGGCCAGCGCATCGGCGCTTTCGCGGAACACCACCAGCGCACGCGCCATTTCGCCGATCTCGTCCTCGCGGCCCGTGGCGGGGATGGCGATAGACCGGTCGCCGCGCGCCAGCCGCGTCATCGCGCCGGTGATCTCGGACAAGGAGCCGGAGACCTGCCGCGACAGGCCGCGTGCGCCGGCGATCACCAGCACGATGCAGCCCGCGATCATCGTCAGCGCCAGCACGATCGCCCATGTGCCCAGCGTGTCCAGCGCCTGCTGCGCGGCGTCGGCCTGCAGCCGCAGCGTGGTCTCGATCTCTTCGGCCTGCTGGGCAAGCTGGCTGCCCGAAATATCGATCGCACCGGCCAGCGCGTCACCCGTGGGCGAGGGGCCATGCGCATTGATCGAGGCCTGCAGCGCGCGCAGTTCGGGCGCGAACCCCTCGACCTGCGTCACCAGCCATTCCATCTGCTCACGCGACTGGCTGCCGCCGCCGTCGAGCGCGATCGTGGCGTCGATCTCGCTGCGTGCCTGGTCGAGCGTGGCAAAGGCCGAGGCGATCATCCGGGCCTCGCCCTCCGCCGCATAGCGCGAGGCGAAATAGCGGCTTTCGGCGATCGAGGTTGCCAGTTGCGAGGCGGCCAGCGCGCGCGAGGCGCTGACCGAAGCATCGCCCGCACGCGTCGACAGCACCGCCAGCGTGCCGCCCAGCAGCAGGCCCAGTAGCGTGAGGATGAGTGTAAAGGAAATGGCGAAGATCCGCACCTTGCCCGCGATGCTCGCGCGCATGTGCGCTAACCGGCCAGCCAGTCGGCGACGCGGCGCGGGGCGCTCGTCGGCGGGCGGGGGCAAGGCGGTGGCGGGCTCGACGGGCGGCTGCTCGCTATCGGCTGCGCGAGCGAAAGCGTGGGCGAAATTCGGCTGGGCGGTCATCGGGAAAGCCATGTGATTGGTGATGGCGCCCGATTACGCGCCAGCCCTTACCAAGGCGTAAACCATGACCCGAAAAAGCCCATAAAACCAATGACTTAATTCAGAAACGTCGCGGTCGCGTCGATGTCATAAGTCTTTGAATTCAGGCATTTGCGTGATGAAGCGCGATTTTCAGATCAAGCCCAGCCGTTCGAGCTTGCCCGCCAGCTTGCCGGGCAGCGCATCGCCGATGTCCTCGCCCGGTGCCAGGTCGCGCGGAACCTCGCCCTTGAGATAGCGCCAGCCCTGGTGCGCGCGCTTGGGGCGCGGGTGGACGCGGACCAGTACCGGTTCGAGGTCGATCGACCAGCGCCCGTCGGGGGTTTCGCTGAACCCCAGTATCTCGCTGCGCGCGACGATGCTGTGCTGGTGGATCCAGAACAGCGAACCGCCGATGCACTGTTCCCACTTCGTCGGGCGATAGCGCGTGGTCAGATTGGGGCTGCGCCGCGCGGCGTACCAGTTCTCGATATCGGCATAACTCTGCGCACCGAAGGCGATCTTGGTCAGGTTGAGCGGCATGGGGGTGAGATAGGGCATACCAGCGAAACCTCAACTCCCCCGTCGCCCCGGACCTGATCCGGGGCCGGTGCTTCTTTTCATCGGATGCGGGCGAGGCCAGGCAGCCCCGACCCCGGATCAAGTCCGGGGTGACGTGATGGGGACGGCAAAGTCACCACTTTCCTACATCGATCGATCCCCGGCAGGATGCACCAATGCGCGCATCTCTTCCCCTCCAGCTCCCGTATTTCCGCGGTTTCGCAGCGCAGCAACCACCCGCAGCTTTTTTCGCCCTGGACCGTGTAACACCCGGTCCATGTGTAGGCTTGCTACCCCGTGACCCCGCAGGCCACGGCGAGGCCGAGGAAGGCGAAGAAGCCCATCGAATCGGTGATCATCGTCACGAACACGCTGCTCGCCACGGCCGGGTCCTGGTCGAGCCGTTCGAAGGCGACCGGGACCAGCACGCCCGCCAGCCCCGCGGTGACCACGTTGATCACCATCGCCAGCGCGATCACGCCGCCGAGCAGGGGAGTGAAGATCACGCCCGTCGCCAGCCCCACCAGCACCGCGATGGTCATCCCGTTGAGCACCGCCACGCGCATTTCGCGGATCAGGATGCGGCGCGTGTTGCTGCGCGTCAGCTGGTTGGTGGCGATCGCGCGGACGGTCACCGCCATCGTCTGCGTGCCCGCATTGCCGCCGATGCTGGCGACGATCGGCATCAGCACCGCCAGCGCCACCAATTGCTCGATCGCCGCGCCGAACAGCGCGATGATCAGCGATGCGACCAGCGCGGTGCCCAGATTGGCGACCAGCCAGCGGACACGCGCGGAATAGGCCTCGCGGATCGGCTCGTTGATGTCGCCTTCGCCCGCGCCGCTCATCAGCAGCGCGTCCTCGCCCGCTTCCTCGGAAATGATGTGGACCACGTCGTCCACCGTCATCTGGCCGACCAGCCGCTCGTTCTCGTCGACCACCGCGGCGCTGATGAGGTTGTACTTCTGGAACATCAGCCCGACCTCTTCCTGGTCGAGCATCACCGGGATGAGCGTCTGGTCGCGCTTCATCACATCGGCCAGCGCAATGCTGCGCGGCGCGCGCAATACCCAGCTCAGCGCGCAGGTGCCGACCGGGTGGTGCTTCTCGTCGACCACGAAGACCTCGAAGAATTCGTCGGGCAGGTCGCGGCCTTCGCGCAGGAAATCGATCAGATCGCCAACGGTCAGATGCTCGGGCACCGCGACGAAATCGCGGCTCATCAGCCGCCCGGCGGTTTCCTCGGGATAAGCGAGCGCGGACTGGATCGCGATCCGGTCTTCCAGCTCGATCTCGGCCAGGATGGCGCGCTGGTCGGCCTCGTCGAGATCCTCGATCAGCTGGACCGCATCGTCGGTCTCGAGCTGGTCGACGATCTGCGCCACCGCCTCGGGCGGCAGCGCTTCCATCATGTCCTCGCGGACGTAATCGTTGAGCTCGGCGACCACGTCCGAAGTCATCAGATCGGTGATCGTCGCGGCGAGCTGGTAGCGCTCCTCGCGCTCGAACAGTTCGAGCAGGTCGGCGATGTCGGCGGGGTGGAGCGGCTCGACCAGCTCGTAGACCGCCTTGCCGTCGCCTTCATTCAGCGCATCGGCGACCGAGCGGACGAACTCCGCCTTGAGCGTGTTCTCCTCGTCCATCCGTTCGTCGTCGATACGGTCGTCGGGGCGCGCCTCCTCGACGGGCGGATCGGCCAGCATCACATCGTCTTCGGGCGGCGTCGCATCGGCCATGGCCTGCGGTCTAGGCAGACGCGGTGGGATTGCAAGCAGAGGGTGACACGCCGTGCACAATCCCTATGTAGGCGGCCAACCAATCACAGGAGATACCCCGATGGCGGAAAAGCTGACCTTCACTCTCGACACCGGCGACGGCGACAACAAGGACGTGGTGATCAAGCTGCGTCCCGACCTCGCGCCCGGCCATGTCGAACGCATCACCACGCTCGCGGGCGAAGGCTTCTACGACGGGGTGGTCTTCCACCGCGTGATCCCCGGCTTCATGGCGCAGGGCGGCGATCCGACCGGCACCGGCATGAGCGGCAGCGACAAGCCCGACCTCAAGGCCGAATTCAACAGCGAACCGCACACCCGCGGCACCTGCTCGATGGCCCGCACGCAGGTGCCCGACAGCGCCAATTCGCAGTTCTTCATCTGCTTCGACGATGCCGAATTCCTCGACGGCCAGTACACCGTCTGGGGCCAGGTCGAGAGCGGCATGGAACACGTCGACGCGCTCCCCAAGGGCGAACCGCCCGCGAACCCGGGTAAGATCGTGAAGGCGACTGTTGGCTAATGCCTGAAAAGCGCCGCCTTTGTCCTGCCGACAAGAAAGCACTGTCCTATGCCAAGGACAGGCGCAATTCGTTCGGTGAGAATGACAAGGCGGCGCGTAAGGCGATTCCTGCCCGCAAGGCCTGCGAAAATCGCAAGAACCGGCGCAAGGCAGTGCAAGCACTCGACACTTACGAGACGTTGGATGAAGCCTCCGCCGATCTGGTCGAAAGCTCTCTTACCAAAGACGTTGAGCGCGTAGGAGGGTGGAAAAAGAGTCCTGATCAACCGTTGGCAGACCACATTGCTCAACAAAACGATTCACGCGACTTTCGCGATGGGCGCAAGCAATGGGTCGACACCAAGCTGATCGACGCCAAGGAACAGGGTCACACCTCGTTCACCTATAGCTGGCGTGGGGCCAACGTTGATTCGAAGTTCGATTCAGACTGAGATACGCGCCACTCATGAAACCGACCACCACCCCTCCCAAGACCTACCGGGTCAAGAGCTTCGGCTGCCAGATGAACGTCTATGACGGCGAGCGCATGGCCGAGATGCTCGACGCGCAGGGCATTGCGCCCGCAGCCGAAGGCGAGGATGCCGATCTGGTGGTGCTCAACACCTGCCACATCCGCGAAAAGGCGGCGGAGAAGATCTATTCGGACATCGGGCGCCTGACCAAGGGCAAGACGCAGACCAAGCCGCCGATGATTGCGGTCGCGGGCTGCGTCGCGCAGGCCGAGGGCGAGGAGATCATGAAACGCTCGCCCGCGGTGAGCATGGTCGTCGGCCCGCAGGCCTACCACCGCCTGCCCGAAATGCTTGGCCGCGCGGTGCAGGGCGAACGCGCGACCGATACCGATATGCCCGCGATCGCCAAGTTCGCCGCGCTGCCCGAACGCCGGCGGATCGGCCCGACCGCCTTCCTCACCGTGCAGGAAGGCTGCGACAAGTTCTGCACCTATTGCGTGGTGCCCTATACCCGCGGCGCCGAAATCTCGCGTCCTTACAGCGATCTGGTGACCGAAGCGCGCAAGCTGGTCGAAGCGGGCGCGAAGGAAATCACGCTGCTCGGTCAGAACGTCTCGGCGTGGAGCGGCGAGAACGACAGGGGCCACGCAGTCGGCCTCGCGGGGCTGATCCGCGACATCGCCGCGATCGATGGCCTCGCGCGTATCCGCTACACCACCAGCCACCCGGCCGACATGGACGACGAGCTGATCGCCGCGCATGGCGACACGCCCAAGCTGATGCCGTTCCTCCACCTGCCCGTGCAGGCGGGCAGCGACCGTGTGCTCAAGGCGATGAACCGCAGCCACAGCGTAGAGAGCTATCTCAAGCTGCTCGACCGCTTCCGCGCGGCGAGGCCCGATCTCGCGCTGTCGGGCGACTTCATCGTCGGCTTCCCCGGCGAGACCGATGCCGAGTTCGAGGAAACGCTGCAGCTGGTCGGCGAGGTTGCCTATGCGCAGGCCTTCAGCTTCAAATACTCGCCGCGCCCCGGCACCCCCGCCGCGACGATGGACGGGCAGGTAGCCAAAGAGATCATGGACGAGCGTCTGCAGCGGCTCCAGGCCGCGCTCAACCGCGACCAGCTGGCTTTCAACCAGAACACCGTCGGCCGCACCTGCGAGGTGCTGGTCGAACGCAAGGGCAAGCTGCCCGGCCAGTGGCTCGGCAAGACGCCGTGGCTGCAAAGCGCGTGGTTCGAAGGCGACGTGCAGATCGGCGACCTCGTGCAGGTCGAACTGGTCGAGGCGGGGCCCAACTCGCTTGCCGGGATGCTGCGCGAGACTGTCGCCGCCTGATTACGGCGGGATGACTATCCACCGTCGCGCAGCGTGGACCAACTTGCGCGCGGTGCGTTGAAGCCTAAACTCCGAGTCGCATTCGAAAGGAGCCTATGGCCCGCAAACCTGTCCAGAAGGACGCACAGACCTTCTCCCCGCCGCCCTCTCCGCAGCGCGAAGTGCGCCGCGCACAGGTCGATCTCGGCTTCGACAACCAGAGCCTGCTGGGCGCGCTGTTCGGCCAGTTCGACGCCAATCTGGTGCAGGTGGAAAACCGCCTCGGCGTGTTCATTTCCGCCCGCGGCAACCAGCTGCATATCGAAGGCCCCGAAGACAGCGTCGCCCGCGCGCGCGATGTGCTCAAGGCGATGTACGACAAGCTGGCCGTGGGGCAGGATCTCGACGCGGGGGCAATCGAGGCGCTGATCACCATGTCGGACGAACCGACGCTCGACGGCATCGTCGGCACCGAACCGGGCAACGACAAGGCTGGCCCGCCGATCATGATCCGCACGCGGCGCAAGACCATCGTCCCGCGCAGCGCGATGCAGACGACCTACATGCGCAGCCTGGTGCGCGACGACATCATCTTCGCGCTGGGTCCGGCAGGGACGGGCAAGACCTATCTCGCGGTGGCGCAGGCGGTCGCGCAGCTGATCACCGGCAGCGTGCAGCGGCTGATCCTCTCGCGTCCGGCGGTGGAGGCGGGCGAAAAGCTCGGCTTCCTGCCCGGCGACCTGAAAGAGAAGGTCGATCCCTATCTGCGCCCGCTGTACGACGCGCTCTACGACTGCATGCCCCCCGAACAGGTCGAGCGGCGGCTGGCCTCGGGCGAGATCGAGATCGCGCCGATCGCCTTCATGCGCGGCCGCACGCTGGCCGATGCCTTCGTCATCCTCGACGAAGCGCAGAACACCACGCGCGAACAGATGAAGATGTTCCTCACCCGCTTCGGCCAGAACAGCCGGATGGTGATCTGCGGCGATCCGCGGCAGGTCGACATCCCCGGCGGCGACGGGATGAGCGGGCTGGCCGATGCGGTCGGCAAGCTGGAGGGCGTCGATGGTTTCGGCACCATCCGCTTCACCGCCGCCGACGTGGTGCGCCACCCGATCGTCGGGCGCATCGTCGAGGCCTACGAGGGGCCGAGCACCTAAGTCAGTCATTGCGAGGAGCCGCAGGCGACGCGGCAATCCATAGAACTGCGCGCTGGATTGCTTCGCTGCGCTCGCAATGACAGAGGGTCGGAAATGGATTTCGACATCGACATTGACGGCTGGCCCGCGGACGTGGCTTGGGACGCGCTGACCGTGCGCGCGCATGCGGCGCTGTGCGGTGTCGAGCCTGCGCTGGACAATCCGCGGCTGACCGCTTCGGTGCTGTTCACCTCCGATGCGGACGTCCACGCCTTGAACAAGGAGTGGCGCGGCAAGGACAAGCCGACCAATGTGCTGTCGTTCCCCATGCTCGAGCGCGGCGATTTGCTCGACCTCGCCCCCGAGGGGCTGCCCGAAATGCTCGGCGATCTGGCGCTGGCCGCGGGCACTTGCGCGCGCGAGGCGGCGGACAAGGGAGTGCCGCTCGAGGCGCATGCGGCGCACCTGCTCATCCACGGTTTGTTACACCTTGCGGGCCATGATCATGTCGATTCGGACACGCAGGCCGAAGCGATGGAAGCGCTCGAGATCGCAGCGCTTGCAAAATTGGGTATCGCCGACCCATATGGGGACCGCAACTGACTGGAGTGCATAATTAGGGCCATGCCCGATTCGTCATCACCCGCGGGAGACGCGGAGAGTAGCAGCGGGCTCATGCTCGCCATCCGGAAATTCTTCGACCCCGACTACGGCGAACGCTCGCTGCGTGCGCAGCTGGAAGACGCGATCGACGAGCACGAGGACGAAAACGGCGACGACACGCCCGAGCATAGCGGCACGGGCGATTTGTCGCTGGTCGAGCGCCAGATGCTGCGCAACCTGCTGCATTTTTCGGAGCACGATGCCGATGATGTCGCGGTGCCGCGCGGGCAGATCATCGCGATCGAGGCCACCGCCAGCTGGGACCAGTTGGTCGAGACCTTCGCCGAACACGGCCATTCGCGCATGCCTGTCTACCGCGACCAGCTCGACGATGTAATCGGCATGATCCACATCAAGGACGTCTTCACCATCCTCGCCCGGCGCGAGGCCCCGCCGAGCGACTGGACCGTGCTGATGCGTCAGCCGCTCTATGTCCCGCAGACGCGCAACGCGCTCGACGTGCTCGCCGACATGCGCGCGCAGCGGATGCATCTGGCGGTGGTGGTCGACGAGTTTTCGGGCACCGACGGGCTCATCACGATCGAGGATCTGGTCGAGGAGATCGTCGGCGAGATCGAGGACGAGCACGACGAGGCGCCCGAGGAATGGATCGTCGATATCGGCGAGGGCATGTGGGACTGCGACGCCCGCGCCGAACTCGACGATGTCGCCGAGAAGGTCTCGCCCGCGCTGGCCGAGGTCGAGGAATCGGTCGATACGCTGGGCGGGCTGGCCTTTGTGCTGGCCGAACAGGTGCCCGAGGTCGGGCGTGTGCTCGAACACCGCAGCGGCTGGCGGATCGAGGTCACCGATGGCGACGAAACCCATGTGAAGCGCCTGCGCCTGCACGCACCCGAGGATTCTGCAACAGTCACGTGACGACAGTTGCAGATTATCGCACATTCGCCCTCGACAGCGACGAATTGCGACCATAGCGTGCAACCACATGGCTACCCGGCGACTGCCCCCCTTGCGCGCCCTCGAGGCGTTTGTTCGTACCGTCCGGCTCGGCTCCGCGCGCGGTGCGGCGGACGAGCTGGGGCTCAGCCCTTCGGCGCTGTCGCGGCGGATCGGCAATCTGGAAGAATTCGTCGGCAAGAAGCTGTTCACCCGCGCCCGTCAGTCGATGCAACTGACCGATGACGGACACGCCTTTTTCGAAGCGGTGAACCCGCAGCTCGAAGCGCTCGCGCGGGCGGTCGAAAGCCAGTCGGAAAACCTCTCGCTGCTGCGCCTGCGGCTTGGCGTGCTGCCGCTGTTCGGCACGCAGCGGCTGTTTCCCAAGCTTGGCGAACTGCGCGAACGCCATCCGCTGCTGCATATCGATATCGATACCGGCGCGCATCTGGAGGACCGCGTGGGCGATGTGCTCGATGCTGCGATCATCCTCTCGCGCGGGCCGTCGCGCGGGCTGCATGCCGTCCGGCTCGATTACAACAAGGTCCACGCGATCTGCAATCGCGACCTCGCCGACAAGCTCGGGTCCACGCCCGACCGGGACTTACTCGCCCGGCAGACTTTCCTGATCCACAACGAACTGCCCGAAAGCTTCACCGCCTGGCGCGCGGAAATCGGCTTCGCCGATCTCGAACCGGCGGCGATCGACCATTTCGATTCGGGCCAGATCATGCTCGAGGCGGCGGCGCAGGGGCTGGGCATCGCGATCATGCATGACGACCACATGCGCCGCGCGGCCGACAGCCGGCTGGCGACGCTGTTCGAAGTCGCGGTCGAAAGCCCCTATAGCTACTGGTTCGTGTGCAAGCCCACCGCGCTGGAAGAACGCCCGGTGCGGCTGTTCCACGACTGGCTGGTCAAGGCCGGGCTCTAGCCTCTAGCTTTCGCCGGACTTTGCATCGGGCGCGAAATAGCGGATCGCTTCGACCGTATGGCGGAAATCGCGCAGCGGTTCGTCGAGCGTCGCGCCCAGTTCTTCCTCGATCTCCTCGCGCGCTTTCGCGGCGATCGCCTTGCGCCCGTGATATTCCTCGGGGCTGAACGGTTCGAGATAGGTGATCCGCAGGCGGAACGAGCCCTTGCGCGCCATCACGCGCATCGCGTTGTTGAGGCCGTCTTCCTCGCCGATCCAGCCGATGAATTCTGACACCTCGCCATAGTCGAGCACCACCGGCTGGACGAGCACGCCCGGCGGCGGCGGTTCGAGCACCGACAGCATCGAGCTCTTGAAGGGCAGCAGCGATTTGCCATCGGTGGTCGTGCCTTCGGGGAAGACGGTGACCGACCAATTATCCGCCAGCGCCTCTTTCAGCGCATTGATCTGCTGGGCCACGTCCATGCGGTTCTCGCGCTTGACGAAGACGGTGCGGTTGAGGCGGCACAGCCAGCCGATGACGGGCACTTGGGACAGTTCGTATTTGGCGACGAAGGCGGTCCCCGTCGCGCCTGCCAGTGCAAGGATATCGACCCATGAGACATGGTTGGCGATAAAGAACACGTCGCGCCGCAGCGGCGTGCCGCGGACCTGCACCCGCGCCCCGACGACCCAGGCGGTGTAGCGCAGGAACAGCATCGGGAAGGGCGAGCCATAGGCGAACACCCGGTAGATGTAATGCAATGGCACGCTGACCAGCAGCCCAAGCAGGATCCCCAGCGTGCGCAGGGCGAAGCGCAGCCATT